>DJJR01000076.1:0-26718 GCA_002434245.1 Pelosinus fermentans | reverse complement strand
TCCTTTATCAACATACGTCTTAATTTATTAGAATAGCATCTGGTGATGTTTTCCCAATTTATTAATATTAGACAAGGAGCAGAGCATATACCCTATGGGGGGATGAAAAATGGAGGTTGTTTTTGAGTATGAATTTGATGGTATTATATATCCGGAGAATAATCCACCACCAAAACTCATTAATGATTTACTAGATGCTTTAGAACCTTTTCTGCTACCTACTCTTAATCTGAATCAAGCCGAGTAATATCGGCTGAAATGAAAGTGGACAAGGGGTTATAGAGGCAAAGCTTTTTCTTGGAGAGTAAGAGTTTTTTATGATTTTATATGTTACGTGTGGTAACGCGAACGTTGGAAACACGCCGAGAAAGAATATTAGCTACTTTCTTATTGTCTTTAACCATACCTTGTTCGGCACAGCTTGGTGTTATATTAGCATTATTGTCAGATTCATTTTTATCTCTAACTATATGGGGGTGTTATGTCCTCATCATTTTTGGAATCGTTGGAAGGTTGTCAGGAAGTTTGTTACCTGGCAATTCTAGTTCATTTTATATGGAAATACCACCTTTGCGCCTGCCGATGTTATCAAATGTATTACATAAGGCTTTTATTCGTATGTGGTGGTATTTTATAGAAATTCTGCCGATTTTCATAATAACTAGTATTGTTTTATGGATTGGTGATCGAGCTGGCGTTCTAACCTATATCATATATTCGATACAGCCGGTTATGAGTTCACTTAGTTTACCAATCGAAACAGCTCAACCATTTCTACTGGGGTTTTTCCGCAGAGATTATGGTGCTGCTGGGTTATATGAAATGGTTACTAGTCATAGTTTAAGTAAAGAGCAGCTTTTAATTGCTAGTGTAACATTGACCTTATTTGTACCTTGTATTGCGCAAGCAGCGGTAATGATAAAAGAACGAGGGTTATTGATTTCAATTATAATGTTATTTGCGATTATCTTTTTGGCCTTTATGGGAGGTTTGCTGCTTTCTAAAATATTACCGATTCTTAATCTTACTTTGTAGAATATATTCTTTAGTCTGAAAAAGGGAGTGGACGATATGGCTCACCTTATACCAATTGTTAGGTGTAAAAAAAATACGATGGTACATGTTGTGCGTCTATTATCAACAAGTGGGGATCACTTACGCAAGCTAACAGCTTTGGGGGTATTGCCTGGGGTGAGAATAAAAATTTTGCAAACCTATCCTGCCTATGTGTTAAAAATAGGATATACACAAATTGCTTTAGATTATGAAATAGCAAAGAATATTATTGTTGTTCCATAATTAAAAGGGAATGTGCTTGATGCTAGTGGATTTAGATTATACCAAGCTTTAATCAGAAGCGTTATTTTCTATAGCTTTATTTAAAGCACTGATTAATGTCGCTATGTCGATGCCGTGAGCTGCTGCTCCTTGTCCAATATTCTCAAATCGTGCAGCTGCACAACCAAAACATCCCATACCATGATCGCGAAAAATAGCAACCGTCTGGGGATATTGTTCAACAACTTCTGAAATTCTCATATTTTCGGTAATAAGCATAAACAACCTCCTAATTAATATAATTATTAATACATAGTTTTAGCGAACGATACTATTTTATACGAACTAGAGGCTAGTATTTTTTGCAAAAGAGAGGTAGAATATTGTAGATAAAGATAAAATAGGGGTCATATGATAAAAGGCGGTGGCAAAAATTGAATATAAAAAAGGGGCAAATTAATATTGTAATAGGTTTAATAATTATTTTTTTCTTGATTGCCCTTTCTAAAATCGGTACCCATTCAGTAGTAGCAAGCTATAATAAAAACAATCCTATTAATCTTCAAGAAGTACCTATTTTAAATTATCATAAAGTGGATATATTAAATCATGCTTTATCTATTTCACCACGAGAGTTTGAAGACCAAATGGAGTATTTATATCAAAATGGTTATCATACGATTACTCCTGATCAACTTATGGCTTATTTAAAATCGGGTAAACCATTGCCGGACAAACCGATTTTGATTACCTTTGATGATGGCTATCTTGATAATTATACAAATGCATATCCTATTATGAAAAAATACGGTTTTACAGGAACTATTTTTATTGTCACGAATTTTATTAGTAAAGATGAGCGGTTTATGACTTGGGATCAAATAAAAGAAATGCAGCAAAACGGTATGATTTTTGGCTCTCATACTGCAAATCATAAATCCCTTACAGGTCTTACAAAGGAACAAGTTCTAGATGAACTTAGCCAATCCCGTGATGAGATAGCCCGGCAATTAGGTAAGGCTCCCAAGTATTTTGCCTATCCAACGGGCACTTATAATGGAGAAATTGAAGACATGGTGAGAAAAATAGGATATAAGGCCGCATTCACCATTGAATATGGGCAGGTTGGTGCAGATAGCGATCTGTTTCTTTTGCAGCGTATTCCTATTTTTAAAGGGCAAAAAACGTTTCGAAGTTTCTTCATTCGCTTAAACGGTGCACCTGTCTTAGAAGAACTAGGTATTATTAAAAATTAAATATTTCAGATAAGAACTAGGACAAAAGACTTTGAAGATGGGTCTTTTGTCTTTTATTTTTAAATGATGAAGAATTCATTAAGGATTAAGAAGGATTTTATTTTATAAAGATAGAACACTAAAAGTGGGTAATTGTGGTGGAAAGTGGTAGAGGAATCAAAATGGTGGTGGTAAAATTATGTTAATGGGTGAGTACCTTCATACGATTGATGATAAGGGAAGACTCATTTTACCTGCCAAGTTCCGTGAGGAGTTGGGAGAAAATTTTATTGTTACCAAAGGCCTTGATAATTGTTTATTTATATATGAAAAAAAGGAATGGGATATTTTAGCAGGCAAGCTAAAGCAATTACCGCTAGCAAAACCTGAAGCCAGAGCCTTCGTACGATTCTTTTTTTCTGGTGGAGCGGAGATCTCTTGTGATAAACAAGGACGAATATTGCTGCCTAATACTCTTAGAGAATATGCCCAACTTGATAAAGATGTCACAGTGATTGGCGTTTCAAATCGCATTGAACTTTGGAATCGAAGCAGCTGGGATGCTTATAATGAAAAGATTGCTCCTACAGTAGCTCAAATTGCTGAAAGCTTAGTTGATTTAGGTATATAAAGTTGAATATGGTGTGAAAATATAGTGCTTATGAATTTGAATGGGGTGAGTGACTACTGTGGAATTTCATCATGTTAGTGTGCTATTAAAAGAAAGTGTGTCCGCATTGGTAACGAATCCTGAAGGTATTTATGTTGATTGTACATTAGGCGGAAGTGGACATGCTGAACATGTTGTAAAACAATTGGGCGCAGCGGGGCGATTCATTGGCATTGATCAGGATCCAGCTGCGATAGAAACGGGAAAAATTAAATTGGCCAATGCCAAGTGCAAAGTCGATATCGTACAGAATAATTTTCAAAATATTGGACTTGTTTTAGATGAGCTAGAAGTAAATAAGGTGGATGGCGTATTATTTGACTTAGGGGTATCGTCACATCAGCTGGATATTGCTGAAAGAGGATTTTCTTATATGCAAGATGCACCTTTAGATATGCGTATGAATCCAAATAGTGATTTTTCTGCTTATGATATTGTGAATCATTATTCGGAAAATCAATTGACAGATATTATTATTACTTATGGAGAAGAGCGTTGGGCCAAGAGAATTGCGAAGTTCATCATTGAATTTCGAAGTGGTAAAGCGATAGAAACTACTGGAGAATTAGTAGATATCATAAAAAGGGCGATCCCGTCAGCAGCAAGGCGCGATGGACCACATCCAGCGAAAAGAACATTTCAGGCCATACGTATTGAAGTAAACAATGAGCTGGGAATTCTAAAAGATGCTTTTACGACTTCCATAGAGAGACTTGCTTTGGGCGGGAGATTGTGTATTATTACATTTCATTCCTTGGAAGACCGGATTGCGAAGCAGACGCTACAGATGATGGCAAAAGGATGTATTTGTCCAAAAGCATTGCCGATATGTATGTGTAATAATAAACCGCAGATTAAAATCTTAGGTAAACCGATTGTTCCATCAGTGAATGAGTTAGAAGAGAATCCACGGGCGCGGAGTGCTAAGCTGCGCGTAGCGGAAAAAATAAATTTATAAAAATTGGTGTAATATCATGGGAACTACAATTGTTCTAATTTTAAGGAAGGGGAATATACATGTTAGTAAATAAAAAACAAGATTGGGATATTTATCAACAACCAGAAGTCCCATCCATTAAAAAAAAGTATTTAGTAAAACCTGATATTGCGCTACGAGTGAAATGCTTAACAACAGTTACTATGATTATAGTAGCAGCTATGTTTTTAACTGCATCGAGCGAAGCAATTATACGCTCTGGTTATGAGTTAGTGCAAATGAAAGTAGAAGTCATTAAACTGGAAAAAGAAAATGAATTATTGCAATTAGAAATTGCGAAATTAAAGTCACCCCAGCGTATTCAGAGTATAGCTACAACTCAGCTAGGTATGGTAATGCCGCAAAATATATATTGTGCGGAAAGTTCATCAAAAAGTTCTAATTTGAATACCGAAGGAGAAAAAAGTATAGTAAGTATGCTGCTAAATCGTAAGAGTCAATAATTAAAAATTGGGGGAGTGCCCATTGGCGTCATCATCACATGTTACCATTAGGAAAAGGGTGGCCTGTCTTTTTCTACTGATTGCGGTAATTATGTCAGGACTTGGTTTTCGTCTAATGTATCTCCAATTTTACAGAAGCAATTGGTTAACGGAAAATGCTATCGACCAGCGGGTGAGAGATATTCCCGTAGAGGCAAAGCGGGGTACTATTTTTGATCGTAATGGGAGAGAGCTTGGTGTGAGCATAAGTTCTGAATCTGTATACGCAATACCAGCTGAAATAGTAGATGTAGAAGGAACGGCAGCCAGATTGGCTGCTATTTTGACGTTAGACAGGGATAAATTAGCGGCAAAATTGAAAAGACGTCAAGCATTTACTTGGGTGAAGCGGAAAGTAGATGGAGAAATTGCCAAAGAAATACATATGCTTAATTTGCCAGGAATCGGATTGACCCAGGAAAATCAGCGTTATTATCCTAATGATAATTTAGCAGCTCATATACTGGGGTTTACGGGAATTGATAGTCAAGGGTTAGACGGAGTAGAATTAACTTTTGACAGCTATCTGAAGGGGCGCAGCGGAAGTATTGTGGTGGAGTATGATGCTCGAGGACAGGAAATACCTTATGCATCTCATCAATTTATAAAGCCGGTAGAAGGGCATAATATTTATCTAACCATTGATATTGTAATTCAACAAATCATTGAACGAGAGCTTGAAAAAGTAATGCAAGATACCAAGGCGCAGGCAGCTACGATTATTGCTATAGAGCCTAGCACTGGGGAAATACTAGCCTTGGCCAATCGGCCGGATTATAATCCAAATCGTTTTGCAGAATTTTCACCAAAACTATGGAGAAATATTGCTGTTTCTAATGCTTATGAGCCAGGATCTACCTTTAAGATTCTTACCACAACAGCAGCATTAGGAGAGAAAGTAGTGAGTCTTAATGAACGCTTTTTTGATCCAGGATCTGTAGAGGTTCAGGGACGAACCATTCATTGCTGGAAAGATGGCGGGCATGGCAGCCAAACCTTTCAAGAGGTAGTTGAAAACTCTTGTAATGTAGGTTTTGTAAATGTTGGTCTTCGATTAGGCGTTGATTCTTTTTACAAATATTTTACTGCTTTTGGTTTAGGAAAACATACGAATGTTGATTTACCAGGGGAAGCAAAAGGGATCGTTATTGAGAAGTCACAGGTTAAGCCGATTAATATTGCTACCATGTCTATGGGGCAAAGTATAGCTGTAACGCCGCTGCAGTTAGTAACAGCAGTAGCAGCAGTAGCTAATGACGGGCAGAGGCTTAGACCTCAGATTGTTCGGGAGGTAAAAGGGAAAGATGGCGAAATTATACGCAGTTTTACCCCGGATATTATCAATCAAGTTGTTGATGTGGCAACTGCTCAGGAAGTTAAAAAAGTATTAGAGAGTGTTGTAGCAAATGGTACGGGGAAGAATGCTTATATCGAAGGATTCCGCATTGCAGGTAAGACTGGTACCGCTCAAAAAGTTGGAGCCGGCGGCTATATGCCAGGCAAATACGTCGCTTCTTTTGTTGGGTTTGCGCCAGCTGATAAGCCGCAGATTGTAATGGTTGTCATTATTGATGAACCTGTAGGCTTATATTATGGCGGCCAAATAGCAGCTCCTGTTTTTACTGGCATAATGAATGATGTCTTACAATATTTAAAGATTGCACCAAAAATTGCAGAAGCAGATGCAAATACGACAAAGGAAACTCACATAGTTGTGCCAAGTGTGATAAACTTATTAGTTGCAGAAGCAACGCAGGAACTGAAAAAATCAGGCTTATCTGTAAGAGTTGAGGAGTCAGGTGAACGTGTGGCGGATCAGATACCAAAACCGGGTAGTCGTATGCCGAAAGATTCTAGTGTCTTATTATATACGATGACCCCAAGATACGGTGCAGGAGAGATTACAGTTCCTGATTGTACCGGACAGTCGCTGCGTGAGGCGGCAGATACATTAGCTGAGGTAGGACTAAGAATCAAACCTATAGGAGTGGGAACAAAAGCGATAAAACAAGAACCTTTAGCAGGCACTAAGGTATTGCCTGGAAGTGAAATTACAATGTTCTTTGAATAACTTTTTAAAAAGTAAAAAAAGAAAGATATGTACTTGAAAAGGATAAATAAGTAATTTTAAGTAATAGAAAGTTTGCTGATATGGTAATCTGCACATGGTTATGATAATATTGGTAACAATGGTAATAATAGTTGACATATAGGAGGTATTCTCATGAAAAAAAAATTGCAAGAATTAATTGATTTATTACCAAATGCGATAATAGAAGGAAATGAGAGAGTCGCAGAAACAGTAATTGCAGATTTAGCTCAGGACTCTCGTAAAATCACACCAGGAACTCTATTTGTTTGCTTATCCGGTGCTAAAACAGATGGTCACGATTATATTGTGCAGGCCTGTCACCAAGGCGCAGTAGCCGTGTTGGTTGAAAAAGATATTGATATCATTCCTCAGGGGTTAACAGTTATAAAAGTAGCGAATACTCGAGAAGCGATGATCAAGATTGCTCCATATTTTTTTGAATATCCAAGTTGCAAATTACGCATGATTGGAGTTACAGGGACAAATGGTAAAACCACCACCACTTATTTAATCAGAAGTATCTTACAAAAGGCTGGGTTTCAGGTAGGAGTGATCGGGACGATTCAAAACAGTATTGGTGATAGGATAATACCTACTCAAAATACTACGCCTGATGTTATTGATTTACAAAGACTGTTAGCCCAGATGGCAGAGGCTAATATGGATTACGTAGTTATGGAAGTGTCTTCCCATGCTCTTGCTCTTAATCGAGTGGCTGGTTGTGAATTTGATGTTGGTATCTTTACGAATATGACTCGCGATCATTTAGATTTTCATGTAACCTTTGAGAGGTATTTAGAAGCGAAAACAAGATTATTTCAATTGCTTAGTAGTAAGGATAATCAGAAAGAGGGCAAGACAGCTATTATTAATACAGATGATAAGGCTGCTGCATTTATATTAGAACGTACGGGATGCAACACGATTACATACGGTATTGAAAATTATGCGGATTTACAGGCTAAAAATACGAATATTCAAGCGAAAGGCGCGGAATTTGATATTATTGGTTCTTTTGGCATTATGCCATTGCAACTCAAAATAACGGGATTGTTTAATGTTTATAATGTTTTGTCAGCAGCAGGTGCAGCTTTGGCTGAGGGTATTGATGTTCCTATTATTAAAGCTGCTTTGGAAGAGTTTCAAAGCGTATCAGGCAGATTTGAGCTGGTAGATGGAGGGCAACCTTTTAGTATCATTGTAGATTATGCTCATACGCCGGATGGGCTGGAAAATATTTTAATAACTGCCCAACAAATCGCTAAAAAACGTATTATTGTAGTCTTTGGTTGTGGTGGCGATCGCGATAAGACGAAAAGACCAATTATGGGAAAATTAGCTGTACAATATGGCAATATTGTAATTGCTACATCTGACAATCCTCGAACGGAAGATCCCCAGAGTATCTTGAGTGAGATTGAAGTAGGTATTCAGGATTCGCTGACACCAGGAAAGATTTACGAGAAAATTGTTGATAGGCGCCAAGCAATTGAGCGTGCCCTATCTGTAGCTGAAACGGATGATATTGTAATTATTGCTGGTAAGGGACATGAGAACTACCAGATTCTAAAAGATAGAACCATTCCATTTGATGATAAAGAAGTAGTAAAAGCCATCATCAAGGAGATGAAATAATGGCAGGATTTACAGTTGAAGAAGTTTGTCTTGCTACAAAAGGAACGCTATTTGTTTCTGCACAACCAAAGGGATTTATAGGCGTTTCCACAGATACGCGAACGGTGCAAAAAGGTGACTTATTTGTTCCGTTAATTGGTGAAAATTTTGATGGTCATGAGTTTATTCAACAAGCGATAGAAAAGGGTGCAAGTGGTGTCATTTTTAGCCGTAAAGATATGACACTGCCTCAGCACATTACGGCTATATTCGTTACCGATACTTTATTAGCGTTACAAGATTTGGCACGTTTTCATCGCCAGCGCTTTACTATTCCTGTCGTGGCGATTACCGGATCCAATGGCAAGACGACTACAAAAGATATGGCTGCAGCTGTTTTATCCAATCAGTTTCATGTATTAAAAACAGAGGCAAATTATAATAATGAAATCGGGTTGCCTTTGACATTGCTGCAGCTTACCCAGGAACATGAGGTGGCAGTGGTGGAAATGGGGATGCGAGGCAAGGGGCAAATTCGCCAATTAGCCAATATTGCATTGCCCACAATTGCTATCATAACAAATGTTAGTGAGACTCATCTTGAACTGCTGGGCTCCATGAAAGAGATTGCTGCAGCTAAAGCGGAATTACTGGAGGCAATACCAGGAAATGGTGTGTCGATATTAAATGGTGATAATGTTTATGTGCAGGAAAAGGCCAAAGAAGCAAAGAGTCGTATTGTATTTTTTGGGCTGCAAGAAGGCGATATTTGGGCGGATAACATTCATATAAACGCCCATAGTATAGATTTTGTGTGCCGCACGGATAATAATGCTTTTACAGTAGATATACCAACGACTGGTAGACATAATGTTTATAATGCTTTAGCTGCAATTGCACTGGGCATGGAATTAGGAATGAATGCTGATAGTATCTCTTCAGGATTTAGAGCTTTTAATGCCAGCCCTATGAGGTTACACATTGAAAGATTTGGTGATTACTTAGTTGTGAATGATGCATATAATGCGAGTCCCATGTCTATGGCAGCCGCTATTAATACAATGCTTGAAGTTGCAAAAGGCCGCAAAGTGGCTGTGCTTGGCGATATGTTAGAATTAGGACCGATTGCAGTATCCGCTCATGAAGCCATAGGGGAAAAACTAGCTCAATGCGGGATTGAAATTGTTGTAACAGTCGGAGAGTTAGCAGCCAGCATTGCTAATAAAGCGAGTTCTTGCGGTATAAGTCAGGTTGTGGCCTGCTCTAACCATGAACAAGCGCAAGCAGAATTAAAGAAGCTGCTTATGCCTGGTGATACGATCTTGATAAAAGGATCAAGAGGAATGAGGATGGAAAAGATTATTAATATGTTCTTATAAAAAAGCTGTTTTAAGAATGCAGAGATGCTAAGCGTCTAATAAAAATATTTTTAAAATAGGATCTGAAGGGTTTGGAGGTTGAATATGCAGGAGTTGTTATATGCTTCAGCGATGGCATTCATCATAGCTTTAATTATCGGACCCCTGATAATTCCTGTACTTAGCAGGTTGAAGTTTGGGCAAAGTATTAGACAGGAAGGCCCTGAAAGTCATTATGCTAAAGCTGGTACACCGACAATGGGCGGTATTATTATTTTAATTGCTCTTATTATTCCTGTTCTTATCTATGGTGGTAAGAGCCCGGAAATTTGGTTAGCCTTATTTATAACCATTGGGCATGGTTTAATTGGCTTTTTAGATGACTTTATTAAAGTTGTCTTAAAACGTTCGTTAGGGCTAAAAGCAAGGCAAAAACTATTAGGGCAAATTTTTATGGCTGTTGCCTTGGCGTATATTGTTACGAATTATATGGGACGGGGTACTGATGTATGGGTACCTTTATTAGGCTTTACTGTTGATTTTGGTCCATTGTACTATGTGTTAATTTTTTTAGTGTTGATAGGTACTACCAATGCTGTGAATCTTACAGATGGACTGGATGGCTTGGCTGCCGGAACGACTACAGTGGCAGCTGTAGCATATGCGGTTATTGCTATGAGTTTTGCAAAACCTGACTTGGCTATTTTTTGTGTAGCATTAGCTGGTGCGAGCCTTGGTTTTTTAAAATATAATGCAAATCCTGCCAAAGTATTTATGGGGGATACTGGTTCATTGGCTCTAGGAGGAGCCTTGGCCGCTGTAGCAGTGATGACAAAAACGGAACTATTGCTTGTTATTGTTGGGGGAGTTTTTGTACTTGAAGCCTGTTCTGTAATCATTCAAGTGATTTCATTTAAGTTAACAGGCAAGCGAGTATTTCGTATGAGTCCCATACATCATCATTTCGAATTGTCAGGTTGGTCTGAAAAAAAAGTAGTTACGGTATTTTGGTTAGCAGGCGTTGTTTGCAGTCTTATTGCTTTAATTATTTTAGTCGCTAGTCAAACTGGAGGAATATAAAATGCATTTTAGGGGAACAAAGATCTTAGTACTTGGTGCTGGTATCAGTGGTATCTCTGTTGCCTGTGTTTTACAAAATCATGGAGCACAGGTAACATTAAGCGATTCTAAATCAGCAGAATTATTAAAGAATAAGGATTTATCGGCTATACATCAATGTGGAGTAACTCTGGCGTTGGGGCAACAGGGAGAAGAATTGCTTCAGGATATAGACTACATCGTACTGTCGCCTGGGATATCAATAGAAATTCCATTAGTAAAAATAGCTAAAGCTAAAAATATTACAGTCATGAGTGAAATTGAAGTAGCATATCAATTGTGTACAGCACCTATTGTGGCAATTACAGGTACAAATGGTAAGACGACAACAACAACATTGATCGGTGAAATGGTAAAAACAACAGATCGCAATGTAGTTGTAGGGGGAAATATTGGTTTAGCCTTGTCGCAAGAAGTGGCTGAAGTGGGGGAAAATGGTATAGTTGTAGCTGAAATATCCAGCTTTCAATTAGAAGGCAGTATTCATTTTAGGCCTCGTGTGGCTGCTATTTTAAATATAACCCCTGATCATTTGGATCGCCATCATTCGCTAGAAAATTATATTGCGATGAAAGAACGTATTTTTGCAAATCAAACAAAAGACGATTATATCGTTCTAAATTATGATGATATAACTGTACGGGAAATGGCGAATAAAGTTCCCTCTAAAGTTTTCTTTTTTAGCAGGAAGGTAGAATTAGATTCAGGAATATTTGTAAAAGATGGAATGATTATTATTAGGTGGCAAGAAAAAACATATATTGTATGTCCAATTAGTAAAATACAACTTAGAGGTGGACATAATATTGAAAATGTTCTTGCTGCTTGCGGTGTTGCCTTCTTTGCAGGTGTTACTTTAATTTCTATGGTGCAGACCTTATTCAATTTTACAGGTGTTGAACATCGAATTGAAAAAGTAACAGTGGTTAATGGTGTGCCTTACTATAATGACTCGAAAGCAACGAATCCTGAGTCATCAATTAAAGCTTTAGAGGCTTTTGAAGAGCCTATCATATTAATTGCAGGCGGACGGGATAAAAATACGGATTTAACTGCTTTTATGAAATTGATCAATGAAAAGGTGGAACATTTAATTTTATTAGGTGAGGCTAAAGAGCGATTTGAAGCAGCGGCATTTCAGCATGATGTATCGCAAATCCATAATGTAAATAGTTTGTCTGAAGCTGTACAATTAGCATATCGCCTTGCAAAGGAACCACAAGTCGTGTTATTATCTCCGGCATGTGCCAGTTATGATATGTTTACTAGCTATGAAGAACGGGGAAAAGTATTCAAAAAATTAGTTCATGAATTAGAAGATATCATTGGATAATTTGTTGAGTTGAATGTGAGTGGCATTCAATGATGGGAGGGAATTCCTTTGGCGGTTAGACCTAAGTCGCCGGATTTTATTCTTTTTTTTGCTGTTATTGCATTATTAAGCTTTGGTGTTGTAATGGTGTATAGTTCGAGCGCAGTCTCAGCCTATGTCAACTTTGATGATAGTTATTATTTTTTAAAGAGACAGCTTATTTGGGTAACTTTGGGAATCACAGTAATGCTGGTAACTCTAAATGTGGATTATCATGTATGGCGCAAATTTGCAAAACCTACATTGCTATTAACAATAGTACTTTTAATCTTGGTACTTGTACCTGGATTTGGTAAAGTTGTAAATGGAGCGCGCAGGTGGCTTGGATTTGGTTCCTTATATTTACAACCATCGGAAATTGCTAAACTAAGCATGGTTTTATATTCTTCCGCTAGTTTAGCTCGCAATCAAGAAAAAATAAGCTCATTTATCAAAGGGGTTGTACCTCAATTACTTATCTTATTAGTTATTTTTGGCTTAATTCTGAAAGAGCCTGATCTTGGGACAGCATTAGCAATTGGTGGGACAGTGTTTATATTGTTGTTTACTGCAGGTGCAAGATTATCTCACTTAACTTCTCTAGGTCTCGTTGGTGTTACTGGAATTATTGCAGCCATTATCTTAGAGCCTTATCGTCTAAAACGATTACTGGCTTTTAATGATCCTTGGGCTGATCCTCTCAATACGGGTTATCATATTATCCAATCTCTTTATGCTCTTGGTTCAGGTGGTTTGTTCGGTGTGGGACTTGGACGCAGTAGAGAAAAGTTTTTATATCTGCCAGAGCCTCATACCGATTTTATTTTTGCGATTCTAGGTGAGGAGCTTGGTTTCATTGGTACGGTAACGGTAATTTTATTGTTCTTTTTATTCGCTTGGCGTGGATTTAAAATAGCTATTTCTGCACCAGATATTTATGGAAGTTTGTTAGCTGCTGGTTTAACTACAATGATTATTATGCAAGCTTTGATGAATATAGCTGTGGTTACGGCTTCTATGCCCGTAACAGGGATCCCTTTACCATTTATTAGCTTTGGTGGATCTGCATTAATTTTCACTTTATTCGGGGTAGGAATATTATTAAATGTATCAAGGTATATTCATGATAAATAGGGTGGCAGGTAGTAAGAATTTCTGATAAAATAATTGAAGTTTTTAGAGTTAAGGGGGCAAGTCCGACATGCGGATTATTATGTCTGGCGGGGGAACAGGTGGCCACATCTACCCCGCCATTACTATCGCTAAGGCGCTACGAGAGAAAGTTAAATACTGCGAAGTATTGTTTATAGGTACTAAAAGTGGTTTAGAAGCTGACATTATACCTAAAGAAGGATTTACAATTCAGTTTATAGATGTAGCAGGATTTGAGAGGCGCTTGTCGGTAAAGAATATACAAACGATAGCTAAAACAATAGGAAGTATTTGGCAGTCGCAGAAAATTATCCGGCAGTTTAAGCCTGATATTGTTATTGGGACAGGCGGTTATGTTTGTGGGCCTGTTTTATTGGCAGCCAGCCTGCTTAAAATTCCAACAATGATTCAGGAACAAAATGTAATTCCTGGCATTACGAATAAGATTTTATCGCGTTTTGTCGATAAAATCGCTTTAGGATTTACAGAAGCAAGTGAAAACTTTCCAAATCAAAATAAACTGTTTTTTACTGGAAATCCCATACGGCAAGAAGTTATATCTGCCAGCCGAGAAGAAAGCATAGCGGCTCTTGATCTTGATCCGAACAAACGTACGATATTAATATCCGGCGGCAGCAGAGGTGCGCGCAGCATTAATCAGGCCATGATAAAGGTTCATCAGTTTTTTGCAGGCAGCAAGGAGATACAACTATTGCATGTTACTGGGCAAAGCGAGTATAATGGCATAGTTGGAAAATTTACGCAATGTGGTATAGATATAACGGCAGCTGGTAATATTATCATCAAACCATATTTATACAATATGCCTCAAGCACTAGCCGTAGCAGATCTTGCGATCTTTAGAGCGGGTGCCCTGGGATTAGCTGAATTAACAGCAAGAGGGGTTCCATCGATATTAGTTCCTTATCCATACGCCGCAGAAAACCATCAGGAGTATAACGCCAGGGCGATGGAGCGGCAAGGAGCTGCCATTCTCATTCATGACAAAGAACTCAATCCTGATATATTAATTAATAGTATTAGTGAATTAATTAATAATCCGCAAAAATTAGATAGGATGTCTCTGGCAAGCAAAAAAATAGGTCGTCCTAAGGCTGCTGAGAGTATTGCCCAGATGGCTCTTAATCTGATTAAATAACATTATACATTAAGCTGTAACACCCTTGTGATGATCTGCATACTATAAAACACGCATAAGAGCTGATAGGTAAGGGTGCCCAAGAAAGGGGAGACATTTTTTGCTAAAAGATATAAAAAAAATTCACTTTGTTGGCATAGGTGGTGCTGGTATGAGCGCAATTGCCAAAGTCTTACTACAAATGGGATATATTGTTTCAGGGTCTGACCTTACTAAATCTGAGACTACTGCTAAACTAGAAAAAATAGGAGCTCATATATATTTAGGACACAATGAAGAGAATCTTCAAGATTCTCAAGCAATCGTAATATCAACAGCTATTCCTGAGACCAATCCTGAAGTTAAATTGGCAAGGAAAAAACAAATTCCGGTTTTTCATCGTGCAGATATTGTGGCATATTTAATGTTGCAGTATAAGGGAATTGCTGTTGCTGGTGCTCATGGTAAGACGACAACGACATCGATGATTGCCGTTATGCTTGAACATGCAGGAGTGGACCCGACTGTAATTATTGGTGGTGAAGTCGATTATTTAAATGGTAATGCGAAACTGGGATCAGGTCAATATTTAGTCGCTGAGGCAGATGAGAGCGACGGTTCCTTCCTGAAATTTTCACCCCATATTGCCATAGTTACGAATATTGAAAATGATCATATGGACTTTTATAAAACGATGGAAAATGTGTTAGATACTTTCAAAAAATTCTTACATAAATTGCCACCAAGTACAGGATTGGGTATTGTATGCTTTGATAATGAGAATATCCGAAATTTAGTAAATGAAGTAGATCGTCCCTATATTTCTTATGGAGTTGATCATACTGCTCAATATATGGCGCGGAATCTTTCAACTCAAGGAGCCACGACTACTTATGATGTATATCATAATGAACAGTTATTAGGGGCTATTAAAATAAATGTTCCAGGAAGACATAATGTAGGGAACTCTTTAGCAGCTGTCATTGTTGGTTTAAATATTGGTCTTACTTTCCAACAAATTGCAGAAGGATTGGCTCATTTTCAAGGCGCTAAACGCCGCTTTCAAACGAAGGCTAGGATTAATGGAGTTTGGATTATTGACGATTATGCTCATCATCCTACTGAAATTGCAACTACGTTATTGGCAGCCCGCCAGACAGAGCCGAATCGGTTAATTTGTGTATTCCAGCCTCATCGTTATTCACGTACTGCATTTTTACGTAATGAATTTGGCTCTGCTTTTCAATCAAGTGATATATTAGTTCTTACTGATGTGTATTCAGCGGGAGAAGCACCAATTCCGGGGATCACAGGTGAGGTCTTGAAAGAGGAGGTTGAAAGCCAAACGAGTAAGAAGGTAATTTATATTGCGGATAAAGATAAAATAGCTAGGTATCTTAGTCAAATTGTTGAACCTGGTGATCTGGTTATTACCATGGGAGCTGGAAATGTTTACTGTGTAGGGGAAGAACTAATTGAAACCTTAGTGCAAAAACAGTAGTTATAGAATTTGTCTCCCCTAAGGGAGACATTTGTTTCTATGAAAAGTGGGTTTCTATAATATCATTTAATTACATAATTAAGTGATTGTTTAAATTGGTGATGATACTTGGTGTAAGCCAAGTTTTCTAATTGATGTATAGGGTGATTGTACTTTTCTAGGAGGGGGAAGACGGTGGAGAAATTTATCGTCAAGGGGGAAGTACAGTTAAATGGAACGATTAGGATAAGTGGAGCCAAGAATGCGATATTGCCGATTATGGCAGCAACACTATTATGTTCTGGTGTAAGCATTATTCATGACGTTCCTTACTTACGAGATATTAAAGTTATGCAAGATATTCTAACCTTATTTGGTGCTAAAATTATTAGAGAACAGAATACATTGTTAATTGACACATCCAATATACAGGATGCGGATATTCCAGAACATTTAATGCGAGAGATGAGAGCATCTATCTTTTTGATGGGACCATTGTTAGGCCGATTTCATAAAGTAAAACTTTCTTATCCTGGAGGCTGTGCGATTGGCCCAAGGCCCATTGATCTGCATATAAAGGCATTGGAAAAAATTGGGGCATCCGTTAAAGAAAACTTTGGATTTATTGAAGCACAGGCTGCTTGCCTGACTGGTGGTGAAATTAATTTTGATTATCCTAGTGTAGGTGCTACGGAAAATGCTATGATGGCGGCAGTACTAGCTAATGGTGCAACGATAATTCGAAATGCAGCCCGCGAACCAGAAATATATGATTTGCAGGTATTTCTTAATAAGATGGGTGCTAAAGTAATCGGCGCTGGTACTGATACGATTAGAATTGATGGTATAAAAAAATTAACGCCTGCTGAACATATTGTTATGTCTGATCGAATTCAGGCTGGTACGTTTCTGATTGCAGCAGCCATTACCCATGGTGACGTAGTTGTAGAGAATATATTATCAGAACATATTTTTTCCGTGACAGATAAGCTAAAAGATATTGGTGTAAAAATTACGACAGGAAATAATTCAATCCGGGTAAGAGGGGGAGATTTGCGTGGTGTTGATATTAAAACATTGCCATATCCAGGCTTTCCCACGGATCTGCAAGCACCGATGTTATCTCTAGTAACAAATGCCAAAGGAACGAGTATTATAACAGAAACAATTTTTGAAAATCGTTTTAAACATGTAGATGAATTAATGCGTATGGGAGCTAAAATAAAAGTAGAAGGTCGTACTGCTATTATACGCGGCATACCCAAATTAACAGGAGCCATCGTTGCTGCCCATGATCTTAGGGCTGGTGGAGCATTAGTTCTAGCCGCTTTAGCAGCAGAAGGCGTTTCTGAAATAGAAAATGTATATCATATCGATAGGGGATATGAAGCATTAGAAGAAAAACTTAGAAGTTTAGGTGCAAATATTTCACGCCATAAAAAGGACTAGGGGGATTTATAGTATGAAGAGCAAAAGAATTGCAGTGGTAATGGGGGGGCCATCAGCGGAAAGAGAAGTTTCTTTAAATACAGGCAAAGCCATTTTAACAGCACTTCAGGAAAGCGGATATAAAGGTGCAGTGGGTATTGATCTTGATCCTGCACGTTTTGTAGAGCAGTTAACTAAAGAAAAGATTGAAATTGTTTTTAATGCGATTCATGGTCAATATGGTGAAGATGGAGTATTACAAGGAGCACTTGAACTGTTAGGAATCCCTTATACTGGGTCAGGAGTGCTAGCTAGTGCGATGGCTATGGATAAAGGTATCTCTAAACGAATATTTTTGTCCGCTTCCATTCCGACACCTCGTTCTCTTTTATTTACAAAAGCCGACTTAAGTCGTGATTTAGTAATAGAAATTATTGCGGGATTTAGCATACCCGTTGTAGTAAAATCTTCATCTCAGGGATCTAGCATTGGTGTTGTCATCGTTGAAAAAAGTGAAGATTTGTCTCAGGCAATTGATCAGGCTTTCCAATACAGCGATACTATTTTAGTTGAAGAATTTATAAAAGGAAGAGAACTTACCGTTGCAATCTTAGGCAATAATGACTTAAAGGCATTGCCTGTGATTGAAATCGTTCCTTTTTCAGGGAGGTATGATTATCATTCTAAATATACAAAAGGAACTACTGAATATATTGTGCCAGCTCAATTATCAGAGGAAACCACTTTCCTTGTGCAAAAAGTGGCTTTAGAGGCTTTCCATGCATTAAGATGCTCTGGCATTGCGAGAGTGGATATCATGCTTGATGATGATGATAATCCGTATGTGCTAGAAGTGAATACGATACCTGGAATGACAGGTACTAGTTTAGTACCGAAAGCAGCAGCTGCTGCAGGAATGTCATTTAGTGCATTATGTGAAGAATTACTGTGTCTAGTAGAGACTAAATAATATAAAATATTATTTCCTTGTAGGTGCAAGACAGTATTTGTATGGATTCAATAATATTCAATTAGCTAGGAGGTATGATTCTTTTCATAGCTAACTGAATCGGTAATTATTGGAGACCGTATCAACATACTGTCTGCTTTTTTATAATTGTATTATGCTTAGAATTGTTGTATCATTACTTTTATACTTATAGTTATTAACATTACTTCAAGGAGCGATTATATGGGGGATCTAGAATCATTGCAGTATACACCGAAAGATAAAAGCCTTAGGCCGAATCAGGGGTTTATTGGATTAATTTTAGTACTGGTTATACTGATTGCTGGACTATTATTTATCAAGTCATCTTACTTTACTATAGGTGAAGTAAGAGTTGAAGGCAATAATTATGTGACTGTGGATGATATATACCATATCGCCGACATTCCTGAAAAATTGAATATATTTAGTTTAAATACATCAGATATAAGAAATCGCTTACTTAATGACTTAAGAATTGCAGAGGTTGGAATTTCACGGCGCTTCCCAGGAACTATAGTCATTCATATAAAGGAGCGAAAGCCGATCGTGTATGTTACGAGTAGCTATGGATTCTTAGAGTTGGATTCACAAGGTATTGTACTAGCAGCTTTCAAGAATTTAAAAAATATGAATGTGCCTATGGTAACAGGAATTCGATTGGATAATGAGTATGTAAGTGACAAAATTGAAAATCCAACGATTCAAAGTGTTGTACACTATTTATCATTGCTGGATGAACCAGTCTTGAATCAAATCTCTGAGGTAAATGTAATATCACCAGAGCAAATCAGTGCTTATACAGTTGCATCCGTGCAGATACGTTTGGGCAGTAGTGAAAGGTTGTCTGATAAAGTTAAATTAACAAATACTATTTTACATGAAATTAGTGATAAAAAAATAAATGTAGAATATATTGATCTTACCTACGCTTCACCTTTTATTAAATTAAAACCTTAGAAGGTGAGGAACTTCAAGAATACTAAAAATATAGTTTAAAAAAAGGAGAGCGAGAAATTGCTGAAGCTTAGACAAGGACAAGCTGCTATTGCCTTGGTATGCGTGGTACTGGGGTTTATGTTAGCGGTACAATTTCGTACGGCCCAGGATATCCGATCAAGTATTCCTTTTCAGCGTATTGAGGACTTATCGCAACGCTTAAGTCAAACTGAAAAAGAACGTGATGTACTACTTAAACAAGTATATGAATTAAGACAGACGACAGGAGCCGAATCGGCGACGAAAGAAAGCGAAAATATTAAAATGGGTGCTGGTGTAGTGGCTGTAAGAGGCACGGGTCTTAGTATAACAATTGACGATAGCAAAAGATTATCGAAACCAGGAGAAAATCCGAACTTATATTTAATTCATGATGAAGATATGTTAAAGGTAATTAATGAATTGTGGGCAGCTGGTGCAGAGGCGATCTCTATTAATGGGCAGAGGCTAATTGCCACATCAGAAGTACGTTGTGCTGGACCAACGCTATCGGTAAATAATACACGCTATTCGCCACCATATGAAATATTGGTGATTGGTGAACCGCAAACCTTAGAAAATTCCCTTAAGATGAGAGGCGGAGTAATAGAGACATTGCAATTTTGGGGGATTCAAGTCAGTCTGAAAAAACAAGATATAGTAGATGTTCCTGCATATAAAGGCGCATTTCGCTTTGAATATGCCAAGCCAATAAAGGATGGTGGTAAATAGTGGCTTTACCATTGGTTGGACTTATTATTGGTATTAGTTTAGGTGTTTTTTTCCCTCTTACTATACCTGTTGAATATGCAAAATTCATGTCAGTTGCTTTATTAGCTTCTTTGGACTCTGTATTTGGCGGATTACGGGCTGGAGCGGAAGAAAAATTTGATAATACTGTATTTATTACAGGTTTTTTTACAAATGCATTAATGGCTGCTGGATTAGTGTACATTGGTGAAGGGTTGGGTATTGATTTATATTATGTTGCACTATTAGCTTTTGGTTTACGGATATTCCAGAACTTAGCAATCATTCGACGCTATTTTTTAAGGAAATAATAAGGAGGTAATCATTAGAGCTTCTGAAGACTTGGCATAGGCCAAGTCTTCTCTTAATATAAAAGGATAATCAAGGTGCTAATTTGCTATAATGAGACTTTAAAAAAATATTAGTAGGATAATTGTCTCTTTATTACAATAAAAAAAGGAAATTTGGTATTTATGTTGAAATAGGAGTATGGTGTAGAATACTTCAAATGAGGTTAGCCATGGATAGCAAAAATATCTTAGGAATTGATATCGGTACAAGCAATATTAAAATATTTGTTGGGAAAATTAGTTTAGATGGACATGTAACAATCGCTGGTAGTGGACAAATGACAACAAATGGTTTTGCAAAAGGTGTAATTTCCAATTGTAATCTATTGGTTAAGTCTATTGAACAAGCTGTTGAATGTGCAGTAATGGCTACTAATCTTTCCGTTAAGGATGCTTATATCGGCATTGGCGGTATGGAACTTAATGCAGTGAATAGTATTGGCAGCATTGCTCCTTCAGCTCCTAACAGCATTACAATAGATGATATAAATCGTGTCTATCGTGCTGCAGCATTGGTTGCTATTCCTGATGATCATGAAGTGTTACATGTATTGCCACAGAAGATTTTTGTTGATAAACAAAGAAAAAATGGATTGCCAATACAGGAGAAAGGTTCTCACTTAGAAGTGGAGGCTCATGTTGTAAGTATACCTAAAATGACACTCAATGATCTGATCAAAGAAATTGAAACGTTAGGTATACATGTTGTTAGTGTAATTGCTAATGGTGTTGCTGTTACAGAAGCTATAATTCCAGTGCCTGCTGAAAACTTTTTAGTGATAGATATAGGAGCGGGGAGTACAGAGTTAATCTTGTACCAAGAGGGACATATCGATTTCACTACAGCGTTACCTCTAGGTGGAAATTATATTACAAGTGATATTATGCAAGGATTAGCCATTTCCTGGGAACATGCTGAGGAGATTAAGAAATATTATGCAAAGCTGAATAAACAACTACAAGGCCAGGGGATCATTTTAGATTGTAACGCGTATGGTACTACGGACAAGCATATTTCTTATGACTTTTTATATAAAATTGTTGAGAGTCGTATTTGTGAACTTGTTTATTTAATGCATGAGCATAGTAAAATATTTTTGGCAGAACATAAAATTGAAAAGATTTTTCTTACTGGTGGTTGTGGGGCTATGTCCGGTTTTGTTCAGAACATAGAAGCAACCTTTGATATACCGGTTCAAGTTGCCATTCATCAAGAACTGCCTTTAGAATATCGTTCTCCTGAAAATGCAGCTTGTTATGGGATATTGAAATATGCAGGAAAGAATTTGCCAAAACCCCAAGTTATTCTAGAGAGTAATGCTTGGCGCTCATTGATGAGTAAGTGTAGAAATTTTTTAAAAAACTAAATCTTGTGACTATAAGGGGGAAATTCCATGCTTGAATTAGATATGGATTTAGATCAATTTGCTGCAATTAAAGTAATTGGTGTTGGCGGTGGTGGAAATAATGCTGT
The DNA here is from genome assembly GCA_002434245.1 of Pelosinus fermentans. Taxonomy (GTDB): domain Bacteria; phylum Bacillota; class Negativicutes; order DSM-13327; family DSM-13327; genus Pelosinus; species Pelosinus fermentans_B. The sequence continues at coordinate 4,784 of DJJR01000076.1, read as the reverse complement.
AAATCGGATGATTGCTGCTGGTCTACATGGCGTAGAATTTATAACAGTAAATACAGATGCACAAGCATTAATGCATTCTCAGGCAGCTTATCGAATACAAATTGGCGAAAAACTTACCAAAGGACTTGGAGCAGGTGCCAATCCGGACATTGGTGAAAAAGCTGCTCAAGAAAGTCGTGAGGAAATTATAAAGGCATTGCGTGGTGCTGATATGGTTTTTGTAACTGCAGGAATGGGAGGCGGTACGGGTACAGGTGCAGCTCCTGTTGTTGCTGAGTGTGCTAAAGAGGTAGGAGCATTAACGGTTGGTGTTGTCACGAAACCCTTTTCTTTTGAAGGTCGGAGACGTCAGGCGCAAGCTGAAAGTGGAACCGCAAAATTGAAAGAAAAAGTAGATACTCTGATTACCATACCGAATGATCGCTTATTGCAAGTCGCTGATAAGCGTACTTCTATGATCGATGCTTTTCGTATTGCTGATGATGTATTACGACAAGGGGTACAAGGGATTTCGGATCTAATTGCTGTACCAGGGCTTATTAATTTGGATTTTGCAGATGTGAAGACCATTATGACTGATACGGGTTCAGCCCTAATGGGGATTGGATATGGTTCAGGCGATAATCGAGCAGTAGCTGCAGCTGAAGCGGCAATAAAGAGTCCGTTGCTAGAAACTTCGATTGAAGGGGCCAGGGGAGTTCTTTTGAATATTACAGGAGGGCCAAGTTTAGGTTTACTAGAGGTAAATGAGGCTGCTGCGATTATTTCTGATGCAGTTGATCCTGAAGCAAATATTATTTTTGGCGCAGTCATTGATGAAAATTTTCAGGATGAAGTTCGTGTAACTGTAATTGCTACAGGGTTTGATGGTAAGCCCCTTAGTGTAGTAAAAGGAAAATTGGAGAGTACAACGATAGAACCTTTTAAAGTACGTGATTTAGATATACCAACATGGATGAGACGTTAATAGTAACCTCTCCCCTTATGTTAGTGCGAGAATATAAATGAATAATGCAATAAAAAAAAGCATGCAAAATCTAATTTTGCATGCTTTTTTGTTTAGGATTTAAAAAATAAGCAGCAACCAGTTTTTCAGCACGAATAGTACAACAAATAAGTTGGAAGAAAAAACCATATTTCTACAAAAAAATAAAGATCACCTTGTTATAATAAGAATAACTTATGCAATGAAACAATAGATTATTATTAAAATGTATATTGCGATTACGTTTATGATGATAGGAAGGTTATTGATGTATATCTATGCTGATTTGCTTTTTATTATTAATATAATGATGAATAGTATGATTCTGATGTTAACGGCTTGGACGGTGGGGGCTACATATAAAGTTTGGCGTATAGTTTTAGCAGCGGCAGTAGGGGGCTGCTACGTCTTAATCGGTATGCTGCCTAATATGGAGTTCTGTCATAACGCTATCGCTAAATTAGTAATGTCATACCTGCTAATTTATATAGCGTTTGGCTATACATCCAAACGCAGATCATTTTTATTGTTAGCATCTTTTTATGTTGTATCCTTTATTTTAGGTGGTTCTATTGTTGGATGGGTTTATTTTTGGCAAGTGAATCATTATTCTGATACGTTGATCAGAATTCTTACAACTTTATCCTGGAAAAATGTATTATGGGGAAGTTGTTTAGGAGCTATTTTGATTGTTACTATCATACGGCGTATGTTATCGAGTAGAACTCGGCAGCAAAATCTATATCCCGTGAAAATTGAATATAATGGGCAGGTGGTTGAGCTAACCGCCATGCTTGATACAGGTAACCGTTTATATACTACAGTGGGTCATAAACCAGTGATTTTAGTTAGTCAATATAGTATAGAGTCAATTTTAAGTGAGGATGTGGTAACTTTTTTACGAGAAAATGTACCAGAAATGTGGTTGGTGAATTTATCCCAGTGTACTGATGAAAAATGGCTATCACGTACACAAATTATTCCTTACCATGGCATTGGAAGCCGCAGTATGTTGCTCGCTTTTAGAGCTGATGCCTTACTTGTATCTTTATCAGGTACAGCAGAAATAAGAATTCAGAATGTGGTAATTGGAATTTATAGTGGTGCTCTATCAGAGGATGGAACATATGCTGGCTTATTACATCCTCAGATAATCAATGAGTTATACAAAAAAGAGGGGGCAAGTATATGCGCATAACATGGTCTATCATTAAAATAGTGCTCAAACTAAAGGCGATCTGTTTGTTGCAAAAATTGGGAATATTAGCGGCTGATGAGGTTTTTTATGTTGGTAGTACAGAAGTATTGCCTCCCCCTCTAAGTAATGACGAAGAAGTATTTTTATTAACTCGCTTGCAAAAAGGCGACTTAGGGGTTAAAAGTATTTTTATTGAAAGAAATTTACGTCTAGTCGTGTACATTGCCCGCAAGTTTGAAAATACAGGGGTGGGAATAGAAGATCTTGTTAGTATAGGAACGATTGGTTTGATTAAGGCTGTAAATACTTTTGATCCTGTAAAACGTATAAAGTTAGCGACATATGCATCGAGATGCATTGAAAATGAGATTTTGATGTATCTTAGGCGTAATAGCAAAACCAGAGCGGAAGTATCTTTTGATGAACCTTTAAACATCGACTGGGATGGTAATGAGTTACTCTTATCAGATGTATTAGGTACAGAAAACGATATTATTTATAAATCTGTTGAAGAAGAAGTGGATAAGACTTTGCTGCATACTGCAATGAATAAACTGTGCGGGCGAGAAAGGCGTATAATGGAGCTGCGATTTGGTTTGCATGATGATGGGGCAGAACGTACTCAAAAAGAGGTTGCAGATATGTTGGGAATATCTCAGTCTTATATTTCTAGACTCGAAAAGAGAATTATCAAGCGCTTGCGTAAAGAAATTATGCGTATGGAATAGCGATAAGGTAAAGGCTTTGTCTATATGCCATGCATTGAGAAACTGAATATAGATTTGTTAGTCTGCCAGGAATGGAATACAAGGGTGAACTTGCTTCCTACGTAAGGCCATTCACCCCTGTATTCCATTCCTGATGATGTCATATAGAAGTTTTAGTTCAACTTATCCAATACACCTCTGATGAGGTGTATTTTTATTTTTATGAGAAATATGGCCGCAAGGCTTACTTTGGTTAGAGCTCGTTGGTTTTCATAACATTTGTTTATCTATTGTAGCAAGGATGAATAAAACTAACTATCCATGGCAATAATGCTCATGTATGGTAATAATTCAAATGGACTATGGAAACCAATGGGGGGAATAAAATGATTATTAATAAAGTAGAAATTTGCGGCGTAAACACAGCGAAACTCCCGGTGCTTTCCGCCACTAAGATGCGTGAACTATTTGTGGTGCTTCAAAATGGAGAATTGTCTGTAAGAGAACAATTAATATATGGTAATCTACGATTAGTACTGAGTGTTATTCAACGATTTAATAACCGAGGCGAATATGTAGATGATTTATTTCAGGTAGGTTGTATTGGCTTGATGAAAGCCATTGATAATTTTGACTTGTCGCAAAATGTGAAATTTTCCACCTATGCCGTGCCTATGATTATTGGTGAGATACGACGATATTTACGGGATAATAATCCAATTCGTGTTAGTCGCTCAATGCGAGACATTGCTTATAAGGCCCTGCAGGTAAGAGATTCTTTAGTCAACAGGCATTCACGTGAGCCGTCCATCAAAGAAATTGCTGATGAGCTTAAAATTCAACGAGAGGAAATCATTTTTGCCCTCGATGCAATTCAAGAACCAATATCTTTATTTGAGCCAATTTATCATGATGGCGGAGATCCTATTTTTGTAATGGATCAGATTAGTGATGATAAACAGCTAGATTTTAATTGGTTAGAAGGGGTGGCAATCAAAGAAGCAATGCATAGATTAAGCGATAGGGAAAAACATATACTTAATTTACGCTTCTTTGAAGGAAAAACACAAATGGAAGTGGCTGATGAGATTGGCATATCTCAGGCGCAAGTTTCACGATTAGAAAAAGCGGCTCTTAGCCATATGCGCAAATATATATAAATGAATAGGGGAGAAATTAATTGTGAAGTATAATACGTTATGGGGAAGAGGTTTGCTGATTGTACTTTTCATTGTTGCTGGATGGGGGTTTTTACTTTATTATGGACAAGACAATTTACCCGTATCCCTCGGCAAGGAAAATCTCATACGTTTACATGTACTAGCGAATAGTGATAGTGCATCTGATCAACAGCTAAAGTTAAAAGTGCGTGATGCCGTTATTGCTTATTTAGCACCTCATTTAGAAACGGCTATTGATAAAGAAATGGCAAGGCAGGTTGTATTGGAACATCAGGGTGAACTTACTGCAGTGGCGGAAAAAGTTGTGGCAATGAATGGATCCCATGAGTCAGTAGCGATAGAGTTAGGCATGTTTGATTTTCCTATAAAATCATATGGTAATTTAGTATTGCCGGCTGGAAAATATGAGGCAGTGCGTGTACTTATAGGGAAGGCGGAAGGGAAGAATTGGTGGTGCGTATTATTTCCCCCTCTTTGTTTTATTGATATTACTAACGCGACTGCACTGCCGCCAAAGGAAGTTATTAGTGATACAGAACAGAAAGACGAAAAAGTTGAATTTCGCTGGAAATTAGCTGAACTTTGGAAAGAGGGGCTAAAGTGAATTCATTTACCTGCCACATTCCTGACACCTTTACTCTTTAACTTCATATACTATATGGAACAAGCAGAGGTATAGGGGGGAAAAATATGATAAAGACGTCAGATCTTAA
>DJJR01000018.1 GCA_002434245.1 Pelosinus fermentans | reverse complement strand
ATATAGGGGGTTAGACCGGTTCGATTATTTTTTCCAACGCATTTTCTATACCCTTTTTAAAGGGCTTTTCTTGATGACAGATTACTGGTACTCCATCACATTATTAACAAAAGACCTCTTGGATGTAAAATCACTTCTACACCCAGGAGGTCTTTCCATCACTTAAAATATTACATGACAAGCCCGACAATTTTTACTTCCTTATCTTTTATCATATCTATAAATTCATCTTCTACCTGCAAGATAGGATATGTGGGAGTTACATTCGGCAAGAATGCTACCTTTGCCTTGCGCCCATCTTCGAGGATTACAGAACTACTAAGCAGATAATCATTAATACGACGGGAAAAAACATCACATACCGTTGGATCTAACTTTGTGAACATTTCCAGCTTAATTGCCTGCAAAAGCATAAACGGATTAATGCTTTGAGATTCCGCTATCATGTTGCTTAAATGATTCACGACTCCGATCACTCGGGCGAAGCCATGAATATTTTCTCCAGATAATTGCTGGGGATATCCGCTGCCATCCATATATTCATGATGTTGGACGATTGCTGTTAAGATAGTAGGGGAAAGTGCTCTGCTGTCTTTCAATAATTTGAAAGTTAAAAGTACATGAGTTTGTATCTTTTCCGAATTTGCCGCAACAGAATCTTTATCTATAAAGAGTTCAAGAGGAAGCTGGGTTTTCCCCACATCATGCAGCAATCCTGCAAAGATAATTTCCCTAATATCTTTAGAAGAGAAATTCATCCACTGGGCAAGCATGCCTGATAAAGCTGCCACCATAACCGAATGGTAAGCCAATGAGTTATGAGGCGTTAAACTAAATAACAAACGATTTACTGCCTCTGATGGATAAATGAGATGCTCAAAAATTCCCGACGCTATTTTATGAAAATGTTTAATATCAATCTTCTTATTATTTCTGATACTATTAAATAGTGCATCCACCTGCTCTACAGAATCTTGTAAAGTATGATCAAAATCCATTGCTTTTTGAATTAATATTGGGGGCAATTCAGAGAGAGAAGAAAATTCTTCGGGTTCTTCTGTTATGATCTCGTCCGCTGTATCCCCCTGGTTTTCAATTCTAACATAAGCAATATCCCAATTTTTTATATTCTGAATGGTTTTGTTCGTTAAGGTTCCTCCCTTTGGAAACAAAATTTGTTTCCCATTCAGAGCGTGAATCGCTTCAGCTACAATCATACCCGGCTGCAGATCAGCACTAGCTATTTTTTTCATAAATGAATTCCTCCAATGTTTCCATGTCTTGACTAAGAATTTGCTTTCTTATAAACAGACAATAAAGTGGCACTATAATCTCTTTATCTATCTATAGGATAATGGATTTGGGAAATTTATACGACTACCAAAAGGTATAGAAACATACATTTATTTTTGTAATAATGATTTTAATATAAAACCGCTTCTCTAATGATGCTTACTTCCATCTTAGAAAAGCGGTTTGTTCTTATCATCTATTCACTAGTTCAATTTAAATCTTTATCTTTAAAGTAGCGAATCCCCCTGATGGTCAAACTGGCCTCCAGCCCCTTATCTGTCAATTGATACATCCAAGTATCCTTACCTGCTGAAACAGCACCTTCCAAAGCTCCTCCGCTTACACTATCTGTTGCTGCCACGGTAGCCTGTCCACCTACGACCCATCTGTCATTGATAAAATCCATATACGCTTCTTGCGTTTGGAATCCTAAAACTACATCAAATTTTTTTATGCCAAGTCCAAATCCAACCTGTACATCACCAGTTCTCATAAAGGTTTCTTCCTTGGTAGTATTATGAATAGCCACCCCTTTGCCGCCCCCGCCTCCTAAGAAGACAACTTTGACGTCAGTAATACGAAATACAGCATATCCTACAGCATTTTCAACGGCTTGCCTGCCCCCGGGATGAATCGTATAAAGTTTATCCAAGGTTTCCTGGGCAGAACTTCGTATGGATTCACGTTTTTCTTCCTGACTCGCCGCGCTTACTACAGAAACCGTCAAACCTAAGATAAGCATTAAAATCGTAACGGTTCTCGCGACTTTATTCATACTCTCTTCCTCCCTTATCCTGATATTCTTTTTAAGGTCTATATATTTTACTGCTGCAATTATGTATTGCCAAACGATAGACTTCCATTTTACTTACCTTTAAAGAAAATAGCTCTTATAATCTGACCAACAGCCTTTGCATAGATGATTAACGTTTCCCACTCAACTTTCACATCATTCATCACATCATTAGCCTGACTAGCTGTTTCCCTTACACTTGCTGCTATTTGATTGACATTTTCTAATACAGTAGGCAATAATGATATTATTTCTTTTAACCCCATCTCATTGGCATTGAGAATTCGTTTAACATCATCAAGTATGAGCAATATTCTTCGTATGACATGAATCAAATACATACCAATCGTCACCACTATCAGAAATACAATTGTAATTCCTATATCATATATGGATATATACATGCCTATCCCCGCTTTCAAATGGTTTAGTCCACCAGCTAATTCTTAATTGAAAAGGATCATATTACTTATACTTTTTTATCACCTGGTCAAAGGACTGCGCTAATTCCTGCCAAACTTTATGAAGCACGTCTTGCATCTGATCCTGCTCACTTTCATTGCCTTCCTGCACTTTTCTGTAAGAAGCCTTAAAGCGATTTTGCTCTTCCTCAAGCCGCTGAACTTGTCTAAGATAATCTAACTTCTGATCAGGGGGAATGGCAGAGTAATTTTCTTTCATCTCCTGGAGTATTTGATTATATTGCATTAAATACGAATCCACCCATTCCCATTTATAATTCTCACTTTTCATCCATATCCCCTCCGCATTTTAGAACGGATAGGTCACCAATCCCTTTTTGCTAATTTCCCCATACCCCAAAAAACAGAGAACAATAAAGCTGCTACTATTACTAAACCCACTGTTCACTCCCTCCTTTAGCATTAAGCTCCATCCCTATCTTTCACCAGTATACTCCATCACCTTTCGACACAACTTGTCACTTACATGACCTATAATCATGTATTTCACTTAAATACCCTTTTTTTCCTGCGATATATACAATAAGTTTTTCCATATAAAGAAGAATTATTTTATAATAATTGTATAAAATCCCTTTATTTCTCTTCTATATGCCATGTAAAGTCAATAATTATACAGCGCATTGAGCTCCTGATAAAAACTATATATAAAGAACCACGGCTGAGCATCTCTACCTAGCCGTGGTTCTGCATCTTGACGTACAATCTCGTCTTACTTTGTAGTCGAATCTTCATTTTTTTCCTTTTTTATGTCAGAAATTTTTTCTTTTACATCACTCATGATTTCATGTGATTTTTCAGAAAGCCTTTCTTTGGCCTCGCCTACCAGATCTTGGGTCTTAACCGATATTTCTTTAATTGTCTCCGTTAAATCCTGCGCATTTTTTGCAAGATCAGTTCGAGTGTCTTTGCCAGCCTTAGGTGCTAGCAGTACTCCAGCAACCGCTCCAATTGTCATCCCTAGAGTAGCACCAATTGCCACCTTTCGACGTACTTGTTTCTCACGGTTTTTTTTACCCTTCTGCAATAAATCCAATATAGACATAGCCTCGTCCTCCCATCTTAATCATTAATTAGTAGATATGATATAAAATTACATCTTAGCTGCTTTTTTCCCTGCGATAACTGCAATAAAGATTATTATGAAAAAAGATATACTTTTATTAAAAGTATATAAAATGATGCAAAAATACGACCAGGCATCTCTGCCTCGTCGTATTCTCCTTTACTTAAAGCGGCTTATAATTTTTTTATATTCGTCTTCCGCTTTATCTTTGGTATAACCATATCGTTCTTGAAGAATCCCAACCAGCTTTTCTGTTTTGCCTTCAAGCTGCGTAAGGTCATCATCCGTAAGCTTGCCCCACTGCTCTTTCAGACCGCCTTTTAACTCTTTCCATTTACCTTTTAAAATGTCCTGGTTCATTTTGATTCCCCCCCTGGTTATTTAATGGTAAAGCTCATACGTATGTATTCCTTAAATCCCTTACGATTCCTTTCGCTATAAACAACAAAATCTACCACAAAAAAGTCACTGATTTTATACACATTTGATAATAATTCCTTTCTTAAAATCTACGCATATATCAAATATCACGAATCAGGATTCAACGCCAGGGGAAGTATTTTCCAATAAAGATAACAATTTTAATGCAACGGATAGATCCATGCGAACTTTTAATGAATCTAAATCAACGCCCATCATTTTTTCCAAATTTCTTTTACGAAAAACAACGGTTTGTGGATGCACAAAAAGCCGTTTGCCGATTGTCTGAGCCGATGCTCCGGTTATCAATTCTTTGAGAGTGGCAAGCAATTCACTTTGCTCACCTTTGCCCTCGGGATTCAATAGCATTCCCAAATGATAATTAATAAATTGTCTTGCCTGCTGGGAAGAGCAATCATTAAAAACGAACTGATAACACCCTAATTCTTCCCAATAGTGCAGCAGGTTTTCTGGATAAAGCACAGGACTGCAAAGAAGTGACAGACGTGCTTGATCATATACATCTGCAATCAAAGATGTTTGCTCAGAAGAATGAGAGATACCGCCACGAATCTGCATTCCTTGCCAAAAGCGAGTCAGCTGCTCTATGATCTCTTCTGTCACAGCCTTAGCCTGTTTTAGCGATATTCGAACATCTTTAACTGGCAGAGGATACAAAATGGCTATCCCTTCTTGGGTTTGCCAATTTACTCCTCCCACTTGCCGTTGAATGTTATCAACCAATCGATCGATGGAATACTGCCGCTCCTCCCTTTCCTCTATGGGCGTATTTTGAGGCAGCTTCTGCCAGGGAATCGCCAGCAAAAGAATCACAAAAGGCGGTTTTATCTTCAATTCCAATTGAGCAGCTCCTGCCACTAATTCTTCTTGAGAAATTCTTCGATGAATCACATCATTCAACAATTCTCTGCGCTTGCGACGCTCATAACCATATAATTGCTCTTGTTCAGCCTTTTTCGTGGCAGTAACATCAAATCCAATAGCAGACAGCTGAAAATCACCTGTTGCAGGATCAATCACAACACGGTTTGTCCAATCAATCCATACTTTCTTGCCCGAAGAAGTCATATTCTCACGTAAGCGGCGCTGAAAGGAGCTATTATTATTTTTTAATCCTTCAAATAGTTCTTCCAGGTCTTTTCCCATTGAATCATAGGCAGGTGCTATCGTATCAAAAATAGATCGTCCAATCAGTTCTTCTTTGGAGAATCCAAAAAACGATAATCCCCATTCATTCATAAAAATAATTTCACCAGAAGAATTAATGATAATCATAATGACTTTTGCAGCTTGAACAAGTTCTTTATAGCGTTTATCACTTTCTTGCAGCTTCTTCTCCGCCTCGATTCTTTTGGTAATATCAATATAAAGAATCGCCAGGTGATCCTGAATCGGACTATAGGCAATAACAGAAAACCATTTTTTTAATGGAAAGGAATAGCATTCTATGGTAGTAGGTCCCTCATTAGCCACCTTTTCGGACAACTTTGCCCAATTTAATTCAGGCAAGATGTTCTTTAATGTAACCTCACTTGATTTTTTGCCGATAACATCGTTAACCGATCGGTTTGCCATACGGCAATAGGCAACATTTGCTTCTAAAATAACCGAATCAATAATGGTATGATCATGATCTCTTATCATTCTTTCATAATTAAAGCCTTCACTCATGTGTTCAAATAAATTCGTATACTTTAACTCATTGCGGAACATTTCATCCTGCAACTGACGAACTTTAGTAATATCCCGTCCAACACACAGTACAGAAGCGATACTATTATCAGTATGAAACTCTGGCACAAGCTGCAAATGAAAAACCATTCTTTTATTATCAATAAAATGCTCCAATTCCCGTTGAATGGATTGTCCTTTATTCAGTACACCTTTGATGCCCTGCCTAATGATAATACAAAAAGCACGAGGCAGCTTAAGCTCTTCATTTGTCTTACCAATGAATGCTTCTTTGGGCATTCCTGCAATCGGTTCAATTGCCGGATTCACATACAAATACCGGCATTCCCCATCATAACGGGCAATAAGGTCATTGGAGTTCTCTGCAAGGGCCCGGTACTTGTTTTCACTGGCGAGAACCCCTTCTTCCCACAATTTTCTTTCCGTAATATCCATACAAGTTGACAAACTTTTATAATAACGACCACTATCATCTCTAACAAACAACGTACTGATCAATATAGGAAAAACGGAGCCATCTTTACGAACCATTTCTAGATCGGTCTCACCAATTTGCCCTTTTTCCATCACTCCGGCAACATATTCTTTATATATATCACGACTCTTTTCTGTCAGTATATCCTGAAAGCAAAGTGTGCCAATTACTTCTTCCCGCCTATATCCCAACCACTTTAGTTCCGTATCATTGATGTAAATAAAATTTCCATCTAAATGCAAGGAATGATATCCTCCAGGAGCATTTTGAAATAAATTCAGCCAATCTTCGGCCAATTGATTCCGCTCGTAATTACATGTTTGAATCGCATTTTCTAAATCATTCACTTCTGTGATATTCCTGACACTAATAACGAAAATAGTGTCATTTTGAAATTCCATACGCCGACATTTCATTTCGACAGGAAATTCATTCCCCCCTTTGTGCAAATGAATGGTTCGATAAACCAGAAGACTTTGATCCGCCGCAAACCATTTACTCTTCACGGTTTCCACTATGTCTTTAGCATGGAGGTCCTGAATATAAAGAGCTAGCAGCTCTTGGGCGGAATAACCGTAAGTATAGGATGCTGATTCATTTGCATTCCAAATACGGCCATCTGAACGGACTACCAAAATAATATCGGGAGCTTGTTCCACTATCATTTTATAAAACTCATTATCGAATGGATTTATACTATTGCCGTTTAAGTTACTATGCGTCATCTTGACCTCCTCTAAGCTTTTCATTTTTCAACTTTATGAGAAGTTATATGCTTTATTGGAGTTTATTTTAGTTTACATATTGCACGATATCATTATTGTATAAATTTGTCAATCCTTCTTTGTTTTTGCCTTTTCAGCTCTTTTTTTCATCAAAAAAACCATCCCATACTAACAACTAATTAGGATGGAATGGTTTACTATTTTACCTGTAATATTTACCTGTACATTCTGTAATATCGATTTCAATAACAGCAGTACCCTTTATCATATTTTCTGGAAGTCTATTGCCCGAAAAATGCGGCGTGTATTTATCGACAACTCGATCTAATACTTCTCTTTTATAATCTAAGTCTTCTAGCACCACAGCATTGCCTAATGCGATAATACTAGTAAACTTGGTATTTGTATCACAGGCTATTTCAGCACCATCATACATGAGACTCATCATTTCATCAACTTCAAAGCAAACTTTGGAATTGCGCTTAATATTGTCGATTTTTTGTCCTTTCGGCAGGCCATGTGTATAGATCTTTTCTTTGTAGTATACGAAATGGATTGGAACTGCATAGGGAAATCCATCATGATTTTGCGTTACGATTCTACCAACAAGAGCTCTTCCAAATAGCTCCTCTATTTCGCCTTTGGTTAACGTATGGTTCTTCATTCTATTCTGCATAAATGATCCTCCTCAATTGGTAATCCTTTTAAAGATAACGTAATTTTCATCCTTTATATACGATGTCTTGTCGATACAAGCCGATTATGATAGTATCATAATATATATATTGGAGGTATTAAAAGTGCCAATTTAAGATTATTAAATGGATACAATTATAAAGTAGCAGCGAATTTATTCATGGTATTATAGGGAGAAGATTTCATGATCCACATAGATAGCACATCTAACATGCCAATTTATCAGCAAATTTATGAACACTTAAAGAGAAAAATCATGGCAGGCACCCTCAAAGAAGGCGATAAACTAACGTCTACGCGAGTATTTGCAAAGAATTTTTGTGTTGCCAGAAACACTGTAGAGAATGCCTATTCCCAGCTATGCCTTGAAGGCTATGTTTTAAATAAACCCGGTTCTGGTTTTATTGTTCAAGGTATGAATGATCATTTGCCTTCCTTTTTAAAAAACGATCTAATGCATGAATCTCAATATGCTGAACTGGAAAGATCGTCTTTCGAGGAGCCAAAAGTGTACCTCTATGATTTTCAATATGGAAATCTTGACATCCTATTTCCTTATTCATTGTGGCGTCGTTTTACTACAGAGATTCTTTTATCATTCGACGCCCAAAGAATAAATTCTTACAATGACAAGCAGGGCGAATTAGATTTACGAATTGAAATTATGAAATATCTACAGGAAGCAAGAGCGGTCTCCTGTACCCCTGATCAAATTGTACTGTGCTGTGGAACTCAATATGCTTTAGACATGATATGTAAGTTATTCTCTGATGATGGTCGTAAATTGGCAATGGAAGAACCAGGTTATAATGGTGCACGAACTGTATTTGTAAACAACGGTTTTGAAATCATACCCATTCCAATCCAATCAGATGGTATAAGTATCCCGGATTTGGAGCGTTCTTCCGTGAAACTTACTTACATCACACCTTCCCATCAATTTCCAACTGGCGTCGTTATGCCTATTCAAAATCGATTACACCTCCTTCACTGGGCAACACAACAAAATGGTATTATTATAGAGGATGATTACGATAGTGAATTAAGATACCATGCAAGACCGATCCCTTCACTGCAATCACTTGACACCAGCGGAAGAGTTATTTATCTAGGCACTTTTTCAAAGTCACTCTCTCCCGGACTTCGTATGGGTTATATGATTTTACCGAAATGGCTGCTGCCGAAATATCATACAATGTTTGCTAAGTACTCTTCTTCTATTCCATGGCTTGAACAAAAAATTGTAAGCTTATATATGGCAGGTGGCCATTGGGAAAGACATATTAGGAAGGTTTGTCTTTACAACAAGAAAAAACACGATGTCATGCTCAAGACCATCACACAATTAATGGGCGATAAGATCATCATACAAGGCAATAATGCAGGGCTGCATATCCTTTTGCAATTTGTAAATGGAGAAAAGCAAAATTGGTTAATTGATAAGGCAAGAGAGTATAAAGTTAAAGTTTACCCTACTTCACCATTTTGGCACACAAAAGAAAATGCCTCAGAAAACACACTTCTTTTAGGTTTTAGCATGTTAAATGAAAAGGAAATTGTAGATGGGCTTACTCTTCTAAATAAAGCGTGGTTTGATCAGTAATGACCAAACCACGCTTCATTTTTCCATTTTGTAGATCACAATAGATTCAAATAAACCATTTCGAATAAGACAAACTCCGCCAAATATTTATCAATCTTCTGATGCTTTCCCTGTAAGATGTTCAATGGTCATTTCTAAAGCAGTTAGCTTTGAGAGGTATCCAGCGATAACTGAATCAACTACATCCAAGCGTTGGGGAATATTTTTTTCACAAAGCAGGCGTAAAGCACGGGTTATGTCCATTGGATCGTGCAGTATACGTACCGTTCCAAAGGCGATAACACTTTCGAAATGTGCCGTAAAAATTTCTGGCAGCATTTTAGTATCTCCTACAACCGTAAAACAGGCTTTAGAGCTGTGAAGTATATTGTCTAATTTATGACCTTTTACCGTGCAGTGAAAGTATAGTTTGTTGTCTGCCAATACATGGTTTAGAGGCACCCCATAGGGCATATCATCTTCTGATACAGTGGATAAAATACCATAAAATGCGGTCTCCAATATTCTACGAGTACCTTCATTATCTAACTCTTGCTTCGCGAGCCTTATTGTTTTCATTCTCTTTCCCCTTTTCATTTCCGATATAAATGGATTGTAATAGTATCATAATATATATATTGACTGTATTTAAAGTGCCAATTTACTATTATTAAATGGATACAATTACAACTTATCAGGGGAATACTGCAAGGCTTATACTCATCCTTTTTCAGTACTGCTTTGTTTTCGATATTTCTTAGGGGATAATCCGACTTGCTTTTTAAAAAATTCATAAAAAGTCGAAAGGCTCCCAAATCCGCATAACAATGTAATGTTTACTATCGTTAACTCTGTATTGGCAAGCATCTGCTTTGCCTTTTCCACCCGCAGCCGGTTGATGTATTCTACAGGTGTCATCTGAAATTGCTGGCGAAACAAATGAATAAAATGATTTTGACTGATTCCCAACTCTTTAATTTGGGCAGTAAGCCTGCCGCCGTCAGCAAAATGAGTATCAAAAATATGTTTGGCTTTTTCAATTACATCCAGCATAGGTCGAAACGCAGTCAAATCCGGCCGGCATCTTTTGCAAGGCCGCAATCCATAAGCATAGGCTTCTTTGATTTCATCAAAGAATTCAACGTTATTTCGTATTGGTTCTTTCGATTTACACGATGGGCGGCAAAAGATACCTGTTGTTTTCACACCATAGAAGAATATGCCATCATAGGAATGGTCACAATGAATAACAGCCTTCCACTTCTGATCTATAGTTAGTACTGTCATATCGTTACCCCCATAGCTTATTTTTCATAACGTACTCTTATTATATCAAAAATATCCTTCCAGTCTTACGGTATTTCACTTTGTAATTTTAAACCATAGTCATTTCGAACCGCAAGGCACTTCCGGTATGTTCAGCGTTCCCTTAGAAACTTACACTTTCTAGACTTATAAAATAGGCATCACTCTATATGAGTAATGCCTATTTTAACGTATTCCATTTGGTTTATAAATCTGTATTTAGTTTAACTTTAATGCATCATAGCCCTTTAAAATTGGTAGTAATATATCTAACATTTTTTTTATCCCGCCCTCGACGTCGGACTCAATATTCAGTACTAACAGGGGCTCATGCAAGGATATTCGCAGCATAAACCATCCATTACCACTGGATTCATCAGTCGCTACCCGTATGCCATCATAATTCTCGGCAACAAGGCTCCATTCTTTTACTTTCTCTACCTGCTTTTCCAGATCTTCCAGAACAGCAGCTCCTCCTGCCCGAAAATCCTTATCAAGAATAGGGATTCTAATTTCATCACTCTCATAAGGATACTGTAAGGTTTCGATCACACTCTGTATTTCTTTGTTGTCCTGACGTAACATTGCCATTTTGATTAGTATTTTGGCAATCAAATACGCACCATCATCCAAAAAATAATTTTCTTTGCAAGCAGCATGACCGGAAGTTTCAATCGCCAAATGGCAGGGCTCTCCCGTGGCATTAAGCCGTTTTGCTTCGTTTATTACATTTTTATAGCCTCGTTTAAAGCGGCGCTGTTTCCCCCCCTGCTCCTCAATAAACTTACGTAAGCCAGTAGAGGTGATAGAGTCCGTGACGATCACCGATTGAGGGTGCTCGTCTAGAACAATAACAGAAAGCAAAGCAATCAAGGCATTTCGATTGATTTCCACACCATTGCTGCTGACAATGGCAGCTCGATCCACATCAGCATCAAAGATAATCCCCAAATCAGCCTTGGTCTTAAGCACTGCCGTTTTCAGTGAATCCATAGCAGCCTGATTTTCCGGATTAGGAGAATGATTGGGGAAAGTTCCATCTGGTTCTAGAAACTGACTTCCCGTCGTATCCGCTCCTAATGGCTCCAAAACCTTTGCCGCGAAGAACCCTCCTGCGCCATTGCCGGCATCGACAATAATATGGCAGCCTTGCAAAGGCTTTTCATAATTCTGCTGAGAGTTAACGCCCTTGCGAATCGTATGTACTAGCAGTTCAGAATACTCCGCAATCAAATCCTTCTCATAGACGATGCCCTTACGCTCACTACAAATAGAATCATCTTGCGATGCATTCTCTAAAATGGCTGCAATATCTTCCTTTTCACAACCGCCCTCTTTGGTAAAGAACTTTAGACCATTATGATAAAAGGGAAGATGACTGGCCGTTATCATGGCAGCCCCATCACATTGGTAATTTTCTAAAATAGTCGTCATGAACATGGCTGGTGTTGTACTCATACCACAATCATAAACATCACAGCCTAATTCAGCTAATCTTTCAATCAAAGCCGTTTTTAATTCCGGACCTGACAACCTTGAATCCATACCAATCGCAATCTTGCAGCTAGCTGCCTGTATCTTCTTTACCTCCAGCAGCCATTGCCTAAACCCAGAGCCGATCGCTCTTACCATCGTTGACGTAAGAGTCACTGCATTCTGTGGTGTTGCAATGGCAATTCCTCGTATATCCGTGCCATTTTGCAGCCGTTTCCAATTCTCCATCATAATGAACACCTACCTATTCTTTAAAATATCCTAAACAAAATCATATAAATGCCCTTCGAGTAAGAGATATTCAGGTATGTCAGCGACCCGGAGAGCATACACGTCTTTTTCCTCAGAAAATATGGCTGGTCTTTTCTTCATGTCCTTTCTCTCCCATCCAGAAACCTCTTAGAATTATTACTTAGCCATAACTAAGCAAATTCCTGCAATTTTTCCAATCTTCAATTTTGTTGTTCTAGAATAACCTGTAGCAACAGCTTTAGTTATCTTTTCTTTCTTAATCCCAGATTTTGTTCCAATTTCTTCGATGAGTACGTCTTTTGCATCTTTTGATGTTAATAACCGCAATTTTTCGCAAATCCACCTATTTTATTCTTGAGATATTTTTTTCTCCATGAGGTCCTAATGCAAACTTGTTACGGAGTTTAATCAAATTTGGTCCAAACTCTTCCTCCAATTCCTTTCTAAAAATCTTCATTATTTCCATGATATAGATATCATGAATAATGATCTCACTAATCGGCTTAATTAGCCCTGGATGTGCCGTCCATGCGGCGCGGCTTTCATCACCTAAGGAAATGATACCAGCAACAATCTCCTCATCGTCTACACTAAATACAATCCATCTTCCTCCAGATTCAATCGTAATCTCTTCACTTAAATGGTGCTGATAAATCGTGGCAAAATCAAATTTTAATTCACCATAGGATACGATTATAATATCAACGCCCCGTTGAGACGCTTTCTCCAAGACATCTCCTAACTCCTGTGCGTCTTCTTGCCAGATTTCCAGGAGTATACGGCGTTTAGCGTCCTTAATTTTTTCTTTTACGCGGGCCAAGATAGCTTCATGCCCTGATATATTCCAGATATTTCCGCGGTTTTGCGACGAAACTTCAAATTTCTTCAACGCTTTGTGTGCAGTCTGATAAGTCTTTTCCGCGTCACGCTTTCGCTGTGCAATCAGTTCTTTAGGGGATAAGGGAAAATATTGTGGGGTATTTTCCTGACTCACTAAGATATCTCCTCGCGCAACCATTCCGTTAAGCACTTCGTAGATTTTGGATCGTGGCACTCCGGAATTCAGCGAAATTGCATAACCCGACAGAGGGGATTTTTCTAGCAGTGCTAAATATGCTTTGGCCTCGTACTCGGTAAATTTCAATTCCTGAAGAATCGCTATAATATCAGTCTTCATCCGAATCTGTTTTCTCCTTAATTTTTTTGCTTTTAACAACCTCGACCTTGACAGGAAGGAAAAAGTTTCTTATTATTATAAACAATAGCTACTTAGGTAGTCACTATTATAATAGCACATATGGAGATGATGCAACATGGGAAAAACCGGCAAATACTATACTGCCACAATATTGGCTTTATTTATATGGAGCACCTCTTTTATTGGAACGAAAATTGCCTATGCCACATTCCCACCTTTAACACTGGGGGCGTTGAGATTTGTAGTTGCTACAATCGTTTTGGGCATTGCCTTACTTATTAAACAAGAATTCGTGAAGCCATCGCTTAAAGATCTTGGAGTCATGTCACTCAGCGGCGCACTGGGGATTACTTTGTATTTCGCAATGCAAAATATCGGTATACACCTGACGACAGCTTCCAATGCAGCTCTGATTGTAGGTTGTTATCCGGCTATAGCAACCTTGTTAGAATTAATTATATATAAAGTAAGGCCATCTGCCATTAATGTTGTCGGAATTTTTATTGCAATGGCGGGAGTTTTTATTTTAACTTTTAAAGATTCAGTAATAGGTAACGGAGATGGCATGAATCAGCAAGCTGGGAATTTAATATTAATTGCGACTGGTTTTGTATGGACGTTTTATAATTTCATGACTCAGAAAGTTGTTAATAAGTATCCCGCCATTACAGTTTCATTTTATCAAACCATCGCCGGAACGATTCTCTTTCTGCCACTGACTTTAGTGGAAAGAGATGCTTGGGTTTCACCAACCCCGATATCCATCTCGGCATTGATCTATCTTGGTGTATTGTGCTCTGTGATAGCTTTCTTGCTCTACAACTTCGGTCTAAGGAAGATTCCGCCCAGCAGGTCGGTGACATTGATGAATCTTGTACCAATATTCGGTGTCATCTTCTCTGTGTTAATCCTGCATGAAACGGTTACTCTACAGCAATTGGCAGGTGGCATTATTGTAATTGCTGGCGTTCTACTTAGTGTTAAACAGCCTATTTCTAGAGTAACTGAAGGAAAATTAAACTATAAAAGGGAGGCAATTTAATGAGCTACATACCCAATGTGTTGGAGGCACGAGCGCTGCTTGCCAAATACAACCGGGAGACATTCCATATCCAGCACGGCGAGACCGTTGCAGGGGTACTGGGATGGTTTGCCGCCAAGCATGATCCGGAAAATGAGACGTTCTGGCGTGTCGTAGGCATGCTGCATGATATTGATTACGAGCTATATCCACAGGAGCACTGTGTGAAAGGCGAAGAAATCATGCGCGATGAAGATATTGACGAGAGGGTGATACGCTCGGCCCTCAGTCACGGTTATGGTATGACCGGAACGCCGTATGAGCCTGAAAGCGTAATGGAAAAGCTATTGTTTGCAGTTGACGAGCTCACCGGTCTGATCTGGGCGGTATCGCTTATGCGTCCAAGCAAGAGCGTGTCTGATCTTGAATTGTCGAGCGTGAAGAAGAAATTCAAAGACAAGAATTTTGCTGCCGGATGTTCTCGTGATGCGATTCGCCGGGGTGCGGAGATGCTTGGTTGGGAGCTTGACGAACTCATCAGTAAAACGATACTCGCCATGCGATGCCTTCCAGCGGAGTAGAAGAGGCTGGCAGGCACCGCGCTGGTATCTGGACTCTTCTATCACTGACGGTCTCTCGTATTGGATCTTCTACAAGTTCTGCCAAGTCCTGCAAGTGGAAAATATCAATGTGATTGCCAAATTTGTATCCAGTCAATAAAAATGCTGAGAATTTTAGGCATCAAAGGTATAACTTATGATGGGTTTCGCATAGCATGTGAGCTGTTAGTGCGAGCTGGTGCAGATGCCATTGAGGTAAGCGGCCCATTTGCGACATTAAAACTTGAGGACGCTTATTATTTCTTGGACTATACAGCTAAAATTGCTGAAGAGATTAAGGCATCAGTAATTTTAGCAGGTGGAAACAAAGAGTTCGATACAATAAACCAAATATTAAATGATAGCCATATCGCGTATTTTTCTATGGCAAGACCTTTCATCGCTGAGCCAAATCTAGTGAGCCGTTGGGCTGACGGTGACAGAAGTAAACAAAAATGTATCAGATGTACTAGATGTACTCAAAATATGGGGCGGTGTCTCCTAAACACTAATGTTTTATAAGTACTGAAGAAGATAGAAATGCATTTTTTTCATTACCCGGTTTCTTCCTTATCAATATTAGTTGTGCACCCGATATTATTCTCAGAATCTATGACGAACAAAGTAACCTAATAATAGATAATGCTCCTAACACGATTAGCACTAAAAAACCTCAGATGAGAGAGCAATAAGAGACTCAGATTTCCTAATGGACTTTTTCTCACATTATTGTTTTACTGTTAGCGTTCCTCATCATCTTTCTTCTAGTTTGACGAACTTCTTCCAATTGAAACTCTTCTTCTTTCCCAATTTTATACACAATAGACCCTATTTTTATCATTTTTTGTTGTCATTCATAAAAACCGCTAGTTGTTGCCTCTCAGGAAGCCCCTCATTATCCCCTGGTGACATTACCGCTAAAGCACCAATTGCATTGCCTCTAATTACAGCTTGCCGAATAGAAATGCCTTCTATCAATCCGCTGATTACACCAACAGCAAATCCATCACCAGCACCGACTGTATCTACTACTTTATCTACTCTAAATGGTTCTACAATGAACGAATCATCATCCTTCGTCTTTACAAAAGCACCTTTTTCTCCAAGTTTAATAACCACAGTAGAAACCCCTGCACTTAAATAGAAATCAGCAATAAAATTCACGTCGTTACTGCCTGTTAATATCTTTCCTTCATTCATGCCAGGTAACACAATATCGCTACGGAATGCCAAGTCATTAATAACTTTTACCATTTCGTTTTGATTAGACCATAGCTTTGGTCGCAAATTAGGATCAAAAGAAATACATACACCATTTGCTCTCGCAGTAGCCATTAATTCACTAACTGCTTCGTGACAGGTTGCCGAGAGGGCTGGCGAAATTCCCGTAGCATGGAAATGTTTCACGCCTTCCCAGGAAATATTGCTGATGTCCTTCATACTCATCTGGGACGCAGCTGATCTTTTTCTAAAATAGAACACTTCCGGATCGCCATCTGTTACTTTAGATTTCATCATAAATCCCGTGGGATAATTTTCCTCAAACTTCACATACTGGGTATTGATTTTATTTTCTACAAGAAACTTATTAATATATTTACCAAAAGGATCTTGACCCACTTTAGTAATATAAGCAACTTTGTGTTCAAGCCGGGACATACCTACGGAAAAGTTAACCTCCGCACCAGCAACATATCTAGTGAAAGAATCAATTTGTTCGAGATGTCCTTCCTTATTAGCTGCAAAAAGAGCCATCGGTTCTCCAATTGTAATAATTTCGCACATAAAATACCCTCCTGAATTACTGTCATTTACTATACTTTCAGTAACTAAGAAAGCATAAATTATCCTTTGCGGACAATCTATGCCTTCCCGTCACATCCCTACCATACTAAATTATCAACGAGTTTAACAGTGTCTATATTAAGGGTGGACTGACAATGTATTGTGCTCCCGGTACAGTGAACGTAATTTCGCTTCCTGCTGTACTGCCCTTAATACAGGCATCGGCTATTTTTTTTGCTTGCTCTGTACCTTCTGCACGTACTACGGCAACCAATCCACAATCGGTTATCTTATTTTAAATTTTATACTTGTTCATAAAGTAACTTCCCTCTATATAATGTTTGCTTAGGATTATTTTTTTCTACGTTACTTTACCAGATAACCGCCATCAACAGGGATAATCGCTCCGCTTACATAGTCACTTGCTGCTGAAGCCAGATAAATTGTTGCTCCTTTCATATCCTCTCCGGTACCCCATCGATTTGCGGGAATCCGCTCCGAAATTTGTTGGTATCTTATCTCATTGTTTATGATTGCTTTATTCATGTCTGTTGCCATGTAACCAGGAGCAATGGCGTTGACATTAACCCCTCTGCCTACCCAGTCATTTGACATTTCCTTAGTAAGCTGTGCTACGCCCCCCTTAGCCGCTGAATAAGCAGGTACTGTTTGTCCGCCAAAAAAGGAGGCCATAGATGCTACATTAATAATCTTCCCATAACCCTTTTTAAGCATAATGCGTCCTGCTAATTGACACATAATAAATACCGAATGAAGATTAATACTCATAACCTCATCCCATTCCTCAATGGGAAAATCCTCTGCGCTATGTCTTCTCTGTATGCCTGCTGCGGTCACCAGAATATCCAAATCACCGCCCAGTGCCGCCAGACAATCAGCAAAAGCCCGATGATTCTCTGCCCTGTCTCTTAAATCTGCTTTTACGCCATAACATGTATAGCCTTTTTCAACAAATGCCGCTGCTGCTGCAAAAGTCTTATCAGAAGAGCCGATAATTGCTACTTCACAACCAGCTTCCAGCAGCCCTTCTGCCATTCCATAGCCAAGGCCTTTACTGCCTCCTGTTACAATTGCTTTTTTACCTTTAATATCAAACATTTTCACAATATCACTTCTCTCATTTTTATTCAAATAAAATAACCATCTTTTTCACTTTCGGATCGGGATGATCCATGTAATAAAACATTTTTTCAATTTCACTGAATTTAATAAAGGTTGTAGCAATACCTTCCAAGTTAAATGCATGATTCGCAAATTTTTCAATTGTAGGTTCAAACTGATAAGAGGACATTCTTGAACCGATTAAATCAAGCTCGCGCTGATTTAGCATGGCTTGTGAAATAGCCTCTGGTGCACTGACAAAACCTAAACTTACAATCCGACCAGCGTTGCGTACAAGACCAACTTCAAATAGAGAAGTCAATGATCCTTGGAAGCAAGCAGAATCAAAAGCAATGGTAACGCCCTTCCCCTGGGTAATCTCCTGCACTCGTTCCATTAAATTTTCTTTCTTGCTGTTAATAATATAATCTGCGCCATAACCTTTAGCCCGCTCTAATGTCTCATCATTAACATCACAACAAATTACAGTGCAGCCTTTTGCCTTGCAAGTTTGCAGAATGATGGAGCCGATGGTTCCTGTGCCCAATATAAATACAAGATCCTCGGATACTAATCTACCTCTTGCAGTGCAGTGTGCACCAATGGCATAGGGTTCAATTAATGCAGCATCTTTAAAAGGAATCGATTCTGGAAATACATAAACATCGTCTTCCGGTGCGGTAAAATATTCTCTAAACCCACCGTCTGCACCGCTGCCTCGCACCCGTACATTCTCACATACATTTTCTCTGCCGATCTTGCACTGGTAACATTCGCCACAAGTTATAATCAAGTCAACTACTACCCTGTCGCCGACTTTCACCTTTGTCACTTTTGAACCGACTTTGGCAATTATTCCTGCATTTTCATGCCCTGGGATTCTTGGATAGGTAGAGCAGGGATTTGCTCCATGGTAAATGTGATGGTCAGAGCCACATACACCAGCAGCTTTCATTTGCACCAATACCTCATAGTCATTGGATAATTCGGGAATTGGCACCTCTCTTACTGCATATTCATGGGGTTTTGTAATCACAACTTCTTTCATTGTTTTACACCATCCTTTTTATTTTATATGTGAAGACTCCTATTCTTCAGGAACCACAATACGCTCGACTTTTCCGACAATAAAGAGATAAGACAATGCCCCAAGCAAGGCCAATGAACTAATAAACACCAATGCTGGTTCGAAATTTCCGCCTTTTGCTAAAATTCCGATAATAATAGGGACAGCAATCGCAGAAAGATTCCCCATAAAGTTGAACATCCCACCTGTGAGGCCTATTAGATGAGACGGTGCCAAAGCAGACACAAAAACCCAGGTAATAGATGCCAAGCCATTTCCGAAGAATGCTAATGCCATAAACATGATAACGTAGGTTTGATCTTGAACGTAGTTAGCACCTACGATAGATGTTGCTAAAATAAGGCCAGTAACAATAGGCGTTTTGCGGGCAAAACCAATGGAATGCCCACGTTTTATAAGATAGTCGGAAATAAATCCTGAAGTTAATATACCGACATAAGCGGCTAAAAAGGGCAGCGAAGCCATGAAGCCCATTTTTATAAAAGTCATACCACGGTATTGCACCAGATAAGTGGGAAACCAGGTCAAGAAAAACCAAAGAATAGAAGAAAGACAAAACTGGGCAATAAATACACCCCAAATATTACGATTTTTCAAAACATACTTTAACTGTGACCAACTTGCCTTTCTAACCTTTTCTTTTCCATCCATATCAACTAGACCGCCACCCTGACGGATATAATTTAGCTCTGCTTCATTGGCCTTACTGTCCTTGGGATCGCGATAGAAAATATACCAGGCAATGCTATAGATAATACCAAGAGCCCCTGTAAAGAAAATCATTCCCCGCCAGCCGAAAGTATTTTGGATATACACTAGCATCGGTGTAAAAAAGGCAATACCTACATACTGTCCTGATGTGTAAAAAGCAGTAGAAGTAGCTCGTTCCTGCTCAGGAAACCAAGAGGTAACCACTCGGTTATTCGTTGGATAAGAAGGAGCTTCAAAAGTACCAAGAACTACACGCAAACCAAAAAGTGCGGAGAATCCACTTACCAAAGCTTGAAAACATGTCGCAATAGACCACCCACCTAGTAGAATTGCATACAAGATACGTGGTTTGATGCGATCTACAATTAATCCGCCTGGAATCTGCAAAATAGCGTATGACCATCCAAAAGCCGAGAAGATAAGGCCCATTTGTACCGAGTCCAGATTTAAGTCCTTTGCCAACAACGGTGCTGCTAATGAAATATTACTGCGATCCATGTAGTTGATTATAACACCAAGAAAGAGAAGAAAACCGACTATAAAGCGCTTTTTAGTAGCTTTCTCTGTTTGCGTTGTCTGTGGAGTTACGTTCATTACAAATACCTCCTAAAATTTTATAAAATTCCTTAAAGGTCCGCTCTCACGGAGTGTTCAGTGTTCCATCGATCCTCCTTGTCTGTGTCCAGGTTGTCACTGTATTTTCACAGGGGTATTTTGCTGCTTCAGCTTCATTAATATCAACCCCTAAACCTGGCTTATCATTTGCATATACATAACCATTTTTATATTCTGGCAGACCAGGAAATACATCGAGCAAGGCTTCCCTTGGTCCTTTTAACTCTTGTATGACAAAATTCGGTGGCTCAGTTCCTGACCACTCCTGCACCCCAAAATTAGGAGCAGCTAAATCAATATGAATATTAGCCGCATGCGCTAATGGCGACATATCACCTGGACCATGCCACGCAGTTCTTACACCAAATTGCTCGGCAAAAATCTGTAATTTTCGGCCTGCTGTAATACCACCAATTTGACTGATATGAACGCGAATATAATCAATTAATCGGTCAGTAATCAAAGTCTTCCATTCATATGGATTGTTAAATAATTCTCCCTGAGCCAGCGGAATTGTAGTCTTAGCCCGAAGTTGCCGTATCCATTCACCCTCTTCTAGTGGAATCGCATCTTCCAAGAAAAACAAGTCATATTGTTCTAGCTCACATGCAAATTTAATGGCCTCAATTGGCTTTAACCGCTCATGTACATCATGACACAAGGCAATATCAAATCCGATTTTACTACGAATACCATCAAATAACTTTAACGTATCCCGCATATATTTTTTGCTGTCAAGGTAAATTCCATCTAATGCACCAATAGGTGAATTAGCAGGCGCCTTGCCATAACCACTGCCACCATAACCGCCACTTTGACAGCGAATATGAGTTATGCCTTGCTCTTTATACTTTTGGATATTCTCGCATAATTCGTTTAAATCTTTGCCATCAGCATGACGATAAATAGGCACTCCCTCGCGACACTTACCACCAAATAATTGATACAATGGCATATTTGCCATTTTTCCTTTGATATCCCACAGCGCCATATCCACACCAGAGATAGCATTGTTTTCAATCGGTCCATTACGCCAATAGGCATTTTGATGCATTAGCTGCCACAATTCTTCAATTGTCTCTGCACTTCTGCCAACTAGAAGCGGCTTTAGATATTCTTCAATCACGCACTTAACTGCTACATGTCGATAGGAAAAAGTTGCGCACCCTAAACCGTATAGTCCCTCTTGATTAGTTTCTACTTTTACGACAATTAGATTGATCCCCTCAGGTGCTGTAAGAATGACTTTAATATCAGTAATTTTAGTATCCATTTTTCCTCCTTTTTGTATTAAGCAGAACTTGATAAAAGCTGTCTTGTATGTCGTATGTTGTCTGACAAGTAATAACAAAAAAATATACTACTATATTTTTTATTCTTACTTTAAACGCTCAATGGCTTGTTGCAAATGTTCTTTCATCAAATTCCTTGCTTTTCTAGCATCCTTATCTTTAATTGCCTTTAACATTAACGTATGAAAATAAACTCCATCATTATAACCAAACGCTTCATTCATCTGTTTGTGGTTTTTTGCTGTCTGCCGAAAAACTTCCTTTAAACAATTCTCCAATAAACGATTACCAGTCGCATGGCAAATTTCTTCATGAAAAAGCATATCTTGTTTAACAAATTCTTCGGACTGACCAATACTGTTTTTCATATTTTTCAGATAAATTTCCAGGTTGTTGATCGTCTCATCCGTTGCCTGCTGCGCAGCAATATAAGCACTTTCCGTCTCAATAATTCTTCTGAATTCTAAAACTTGATTTATATCATCATAGTTAGCTTCATTAATTGCATTTAAGTTACTGCTAACTCCCGCAATAGTATTCATCCTTACAAAGGTACCCTTTCCATGAATACTCTGCAATACATCTAAGGCAATAAACTGCTGAATTGCCACCCTTACACTTGAGCGGCTTACGCCTAAAATTTCCGTTAGCCTATTTTCGGATGGGATTTTTTCTCCCACTGCCCAGGTACCATTCTCAATATTTTTCTTTAAATATTCAATAACCTGTTGTGTAATATTGGCTTTAAGAATTTGCAATAAAAATACCTCAACTCTCTATCCAACTTATCAGTTGTTACTCTTCATACAAGTTTTTTCTTTTATTATAAATCAAGATTCTAACTTAATCAATAGAAAATACTGAAAATTGCGTTTAACTTATGAAAATATCACGATGAACAAGGAATTGCATTTTTTCTGTCGCAAACACAACTGCGCCCCTTACAGGACTGTTCTTGAAAATAGTTAAAGACCCGCAAAATATCGCGGGCCTTTAACTATTATCTTCCGAAGAATTTTGTCGTCCTTGCTAAACATGGACGTCCTCCTTATTTGCTCTTTTCGAGCGGGGAGGATGCCTATGATTAATCGCTTCTACTACTTTTTCAGGCATGCAGAATAATTATTTAGTTACATTTTTTGAAATCTGTATGTTTACAGATTTTTCCTTATTTTTGCCCGACAGCTTAATTTTTTCTACCACTACAAACAGAACGGGAATTAAGAATATGCCAAGAGCCGTAGCTGCAAGCATACCCCCTACCACTGCTGTTCCCATAGAATTTCTAGCACCTGCACCAGCACCCGTAGCAATTGCCAACGGAACGCAACCGATAATAAACGCTAATGATGTCATAATGATGGGACGCAGACGAATCTTTGCCGCTTCAATAGAGGCTTGAACGATATCCATACCATTATCCACTCGTACTTTAGCAAACTCTACAATCAATATGGCATTTTTTGCTGCTAGACCAATGAGCATAACTAAAGCGATTTGCATATATATACTATTTTCTAAGTTCCGTGCATATTGAGTTAAGAAAGCACCAAATATGCCCACCGGAACGGTGAGTAATACTGCAAAAGGTACACTCCAACTTTCGTACAGGGCAGCTAAGCACAAAAACGCGAAAGCAATCGCCATCCCAAATACAATGAGGGTTTGGCTCCCTGAAAGTCTTTCTTCACGACTTTGACCGGACCATTCATAAGAATACCCACTAGGCAGCGTTTTAGCGACTTCTTCCAGGGCGGCCATTGCCTGGCCCGAACTATACCCAGATGCCTGAGTGGCGCTGATTTTAACAGCTTTAAGGCCATTATATCTTGTAATGGTCGCCGGAGCATTGATGCTTGTCGGTTTTATCAGCGTATTTAATGGCACCATTGCCCCACTAGAACTTTTCACAAACAAGTATCGTGCCGCATTAATATCTTTACGATAGAATGTTTCAGCTTGCACAATAACCTTATACGTACGACCAAATTCATTAAAATCATTCACCTGAGATCCACCGAGAAATACCTGTAAAGCTGAAAATACATCTTCAATGGTGACTCCCATGTTTTCAGCTTTTTCCCGGTCAACTTCAAATTCATAGCTGGGCGTATCAGCTTTAAAATTGGAAGAAATTGACCCAATCTCAGGACGCGCTTTTGCTGCAGTAATAAAAGCCTGGGACATACTATCCAGGGCCTCCAAGGATCCCCCTTTTTGATCTTCCAGCATTAAAGTTAATCCACCCACAATTCCAAGTCCTGGTAATGCCGGAGGTGCAAAAGCAATGACTGTTGCTTCAGGCAAATGAGCGCCGGCCACAAAGGTTTGACCAATTTGAGCTTGTACAGCTAATTCAGGACTGGTTCTCTCTCCCCACGAATCCAAGGAAACAAACATGGTTGCTACATTGGGCTTAGATCCTCCACCTAATAAATCGAACCCCGTTATGGACATAATATCGGAAATACCTGATTGAGAACTCACCTTGCCAAAAAGTTCAGACGTCGCTGCCTTCGTACGATTGGAACTGGCTGCTTCCGGTAGAGAAATAGAGGTAAGGTAGTATCCCTGATCTTCATCAGGCACAAAAGACGTAGGAACGATCTGTGATAATCCCACAATTGAAAGACATAATACAACCAATACAATCATGCATAAATTTGCTTTGGAGATAGCTTTAGATAAGCCATTTCCATATCTTTCAATGTTTGTTTCAAACCAGTGATTGAACTGGTCAAAAAACTTACCAACCTTTCCACTATGAGCATTTGGATCATAAGGCTTCAGTAATAATATACAAAGTGCCGGCGTCAAAGACAAAGCGACAACAGCTGATAAAGCCATCGATACTGCAATCGTTAAGGCAAATTGCTTGTATAAAATCCCCATCATTCCACCAAAAAAAGCGACTGGAATAAATACGGAAGCCAGGACAAAGGCAATCGCAATTACGGGTCCCGTCACTTCACTCATGGCTCGCCGAGTAGCTTCTACCGGTGTAAGTCCTGAGTAACGCATGTGATGTTCCACGGCCTCAATAACAACAATGGCATCATCAACGACCAGCCCAATAGCAAGTACCATGGCAAATAAAGTTAAGGTGTTAATCGTAAATCCTAACACAATGAAGGCACCAAATGTTCCGATTAATGATACTGGAATGGCTAGCATGGGAATCAATGTGGCACGCCAGCTCTGCAAAAAAAGAAAGACGACAACTAAAACCAGAAGCATTGCTTCGGCAAGGGTTTTAATAACTTCAGTCATTGATTCACTAACAAATTTAGTACTATCCACAACAACTGTATATTGCAAACCAACAGGGAATGTTTGTGACGCATTCTCAAGAACTGTCTTCACATTTCCAATTGTCTCCAAAGCATTGGCATCACTGGTTAATTTAACAGCAAATCCTGTACTAATATGACCATTTACCATGCTGTCACTCGTATAGGATTTGCTGCCGAGTTCAACCCGGGCTATATCTTTTATATGAATAAAAGACCCTTCGCCTGTTGAGCTGACGATGATAT
This sequence comes from Pelosinus fermentans, assembly GCA_002434245.1. Classification (GTDB taxonomy): domain Bacteria; phylum Bacillota; class Negativicutes; order DSM-13327; family DSM-13327; genus Pelosinus; species Pelosinus fermentans_B. Next base: position 4,354 of record DJJR01000018.1, on the reverse strand, counting down.
TCCCAAATTCCTGGGGAGTTGTCAGACGTCCTTTTACTCTGGTACTATATTGAAATTCTTGCTGAGAATCATCAGGCATTTGTCCAATAGCACCAGCAGGGGCTTGAATATTTTGCTTTTTAATAGCATCAGTAACCTGGCTTATAGAAATGCTCCTGTTTGCCATTTTTTCTGGCTGCAACCAAATTCTCATACTATAATCCGCACCAAATTCTGATACTTCCCCGACACCTTTGACACGTTTTATCTGATCGAGGAGATAAATGCTGCCATAATTTTTCAAGAAATTGCCATCATAAGTATCATTTGGCGACCAGAGTGTGAAAATCAGGGACATATCCTGGGATGATTTTCGTGTCGTAACACCGACTGTCTGAACATCACTTGGTAATGATGAAGTTGCCTCTGCTACTCGATTTTGAGTCTGCACCGCTGCAGTATCGGCATCCGTGCCAGAATCGAACTGAACACTGAGGGAATAAGAACCTGAATCTGTACTGGTGGAAGACATATAAGACATGCCCTCCACCCCATTGACTTGTTGTTCAATGATCTGAGCTACCGTTTGATCTATGACCTCAGCATTAGCCCCTTGATAGGCTGTACTAATGGAAACGGTTGGCGGAGATATCTGAGGATACTGAGCTACAGGTAAATTAAATGCAGCGGTTACGCCTATTATTGTTATGAAAATCGATAAAACAATCGCAAAAATAGGGCGATTAATAAAGAAATTAGACATTGAAAATCCCCCTTATTGCTTCGCCGGAATTTGTAACGCATCCGGTTGTATCATCGTTACTTGTAATGCTGATCCGTCTTTAACTTTATTAATGCCTTCTACGATAATGCGATCATTCGCCGTCAGCCCATCCTGCACTAACCACATATTTCCAATCCGTGCTCCCATAGTCACAACTCTGCTCTCAGCCTTATTCTCTTCTGTTACTAGGGTAACAAATGTCTTGCTCAATAATTCCGTTACTGCTCGTTGAGGGATGAGTAAAGCCCCTTGATGTACTTCTCCCTGTGTTACTACCCTGGCAAACATACCTGGCATGAGAATTTTTTGCGGATTACTGAAAGAAGCTTTTAGGGTAATTGTACCTGTTGTATCACTAACGCCTCTGTCGATTTGCTCAATATGACCGAGTACTGGATATTGGGTTCCATTGCTCAGCGTAAGTTTCAGATTATCCTTAAAAGTGCTTGGTAAAGTACCGTTTCCTAGCTGGGTAAGGTCTAAATATTCATTTTCACTCATACTAAACTGAACCCATACTGGATCAATGGATGAAACTGTAGCCATTGTCGTCGACCCGGCGGCTACATAATATCCAATGCTGACATCATTCACATCAATGCGGCCATCAACAGGTGAGAGTATTAACGTATCTTGCTCATCCTCTGTTGCCTGCTGCAGACTAGCCTGATTCACTTCAACTTCCGCCGCAGCTTCAGCTGCTTGGGATACCTGTGTATCTAAAGTTTGTTGGGCAATGCCATTAACAGCGGCTAATTGCCTGTATCTTTCCACATCTTTTTGGACATTATTAAGTGTTGCTTTCGATTTATTTAACTGCGCTCTGGCTGAATTTATCCCGGACCGATATTGCTTATTATCAATTCGAAACAATGGCTGCCCTTTGTAGACTGTATCGCCGCCATTCACCATCTTATCTACAATATTGCCAGATACTTTCGACATGATTTTGACTTCATTTTTTGATTTTATTTGCCCCACAAATTCATAGCTCATTGGAGCATCCTGCTGAATTACCTGCATAGCTTTCACTTCTACTGCCTGGGGCTGGGCTTCTTGCTTTTTTGACAACCAACCGCTGCGAACAACAACAATTCCTATCAAAATAACCATAATTAGGATTCCTATGTACAACTTTTTTGAACGTTTAATATTCACTTACTCTTCCTCCCGTATTCCAAAGCTACTCGATTATTCCTGTTATATATTAACCATTTAATTAGTAATGGTTTACATCTGGATTACCGGTAAACCATTGCACCAACCTTATAGCGTATTCTTTGAGTCAATCATTCTATGCCAACAGTTAATGTCTTGAACCCCTATTTATTTGATGCTATACTGTAAACAAATGAATACTGTATCTTTTTGTTTACAATTCATAATTATGAATTGTAAATATTTATGTACTAAATGGTAAGCTTTATGATAAGCTTTTTACTCTCTCATGTCAATCTAAATAATAAGGAGTGTAATTCTTTTGAGCTCTACAAATACCGCTGAAACCATCCTTAAATTACTTCCTCTTCTTAATAAAAAATTTATCCGCTCAATGCACCTGGAACTTAGAACAATCCTCACTTCCATGCAAATTAATGTATTAGTTGCTTTAGTAGAAAAAAAAGCTACAATGACAGAGCTATCCAATGAAATACTTATACCAAAGCAGCAGATGACACCTCTTATCGATAAATTGGTGTCCGAAGGTTTTGTTCAAAGAGAATATGATGCCATCGATAGAAGAATTATCAGGATAAGCATAACTCCATTAGGATTGGATATACTTGTGAAAATTAAAGAAAAAGCCCTTGCAGTATTAGAGACTAAACTAAAAGATTTGGATCAAAATGACTTGTTATACCTAAATCAGGCTTTAACCGACATCTGTAAAATTATCAATAAGATAACTTAGTCTAATGGACCAAATCAGCGTATTTTTTGTGTCTACTGTACACCTGCAGAAAAAAGATCGTGATCGCTGCAGACCTTCCTGAACGCTTTTGGAAAATAAAGGCCCGCGAAATTTCGCGGGCCTTTGACTATTTTATTCCGAAGCAAAACGTACGCTCCCCTGCATTATGCAGGGATCGACTACAAGTTATCACATAGACATCTCTTTTAATGATAGTCCTCATTTCTTGACTGCGTTTTTCGGCCCCAGTACTAGGATCATGCCTAAAGCGACTACCAGTGCCAGCGAAGAATAACCCGCCATAGCGGCCTGGAAACCAATCAAATCGGCTACTTGGATAATGAAGAGTGGACAAAAAAAATAGCCACTGCCCCAAAATAAATAATAAGCTCCTGAAATCGTTCCTTTTAAAGAATCAGGGACAATTTCATTCAGGTAGGCCATTGAGGCAAGATAAAAAACACCCATACCAAAGCTTACGATCGTAAGTACCAATAAAATCAACGGAAAGATGCAGGCTGGCATGACAATCAAACCACCGGCTACTATCAGCAGTCCCAAAATCATGAATATACTCCGGCCAAAACGGTCTGACATTGACCCGACAATCACTTGTGAGAGGCTGATAGCCATATAGAATAAGGAAAAGAACATACCGATATGTATGGGGGTAAAGTTCTTTTCTTCCAATAAAAACACCGGTATATTGGTATTGAAAATCCCATAGCTGGCTCCGTATAACGTAATTCCTAATAAAGAAAGTAACGTTTTCCAGTTTCTGACCAGTCCAATCACGGCAGAAATATCGAACTGACGATTTGCCTGGTATTCCCCCTTAGAGGCGTTATCTACTAAAAGGTAAATAACAATAACGCCCGCCAAACAACCCGCAGAGTAAACCACAAATACAGCATCACGGCTGACAATCCGCGCCAGGATTATGCCCAACATAGGTCCCAGGGCAAGACCAACATGCATGGCAGCGTTATAGATCCCCATAACTTTTCCTTTGGCAAGAGGAAATCTAAGGGACAGCAATGCCGGTGCCAGGGCCCAGACCGGTGCTTCGCCGGCGCCTTGCAGCACCCTGGCAAAAAATATCATGGTTGAACTCGTTGCATAGTAAAACACCAACCCGGTAAGAGCGCACAACAAGTAGCCAAACATAAGCAGCGGCTTAAAACCGATCCTGTCAGCCAAACTACCACTTGGAACTTGAAGCAATAAATAAGAAAAGGCAAAGGCTGACGCAATATAGCCAACTGAACGCCCATTTCCATCAAAATCTACGACACGTTGAGGCAGTTGAGGCATAACCATACCTACGCCAACCATCATGAGCACCACCGCCAAAATCAATCCTAAGAGTGTTTTGTCCCGAAGCATACCGATCAATCTCCTTTATTGTTACATACTTCTCGGAGTTGACGCTGCTTACAGGTTGCGGTAAGAAAACAATATAGATTTTGTCATCCTTGTTAAGCATGGACGTCCTCCTTATTTGCTCTTTTCGAGCGGGGAGGATGCCTATGATTTCGTGTAAGTAGAATCCTTCCCGCTAAAAAAGACTAGATTGGGATTCATCGCTACTTACTGATTGAGGGGGCGCAATTCTCGCTGAGAAACAGAGGGTCAATTCATAAATTTTCGTCATAATAAACACTCCTCGTATAATATAT
>DJJR01000047.1 GCA_002434245.1 Pelosinus fermentans | reverse complement strand
TCGTTAATGCGACAGCCCCTTTTATTGTCTTAATGCGTGAGGTGATTTTTTTGGATTTTAGATATTCAATAACTACTGATGAGCGAGAGGCACTATATGAAGAGGTTTGGGTAGATCCAGTCACAACCGTTGCAGCTAGGTATAATTTGTCTGACAATGGTCTAAGAAAACACTGCCGAAAGTATGGAATCCCTTTGCCGCCTCTGGGCTATTGGGCAAGGGTGAAGTCTGGACAAAATATACAAAAGCCTGCTTTGCCCCAAGTAACAGGCGAGCTTAAAAAGTATATCCGCAACTACGTAATAAAGTATCGGCTAGACATTGATCAACTTACAGATGATCAACTAATGAACAGTGAAGAGCTTAGTCTACTCCGGAAAGAGACAAAAGAATTTATCCGGCAAAAATGCTTACTTGTTGAAGTAAGAGGCCAATTGAGGAATCCGCATAAATATATCACTGAGCACAAAGAAGAAAGTATATATAGGAAGAAGCGGGATAAGGCTTTAAAGCAAGCGGGTTTTAGCCGAAGCTATTATTCAAGGGTCAAAAGTGAATATAGAGAAAATAATCCGATTCTTCCGCTAAATGTTTCCGATGAGAATATTAACAGGGCATGAAGTCGATGGCGGAAGGATTAGCAGATGGTATCCAAATCCGAGATGCATTTGTGGCAGCGTTACGTTATACAGAAGCGAGTGGTGCAATGCTTTGGCGTGATATTGCGTGTATTGAGTTATTGGGTAACTAGCGCATTGAATACTTAACTTGGAGTCACCTGAAATATGGAAGGCAATTTTATACTGACTCGTTGATTAATAAAAGTAGCATTATAAATATGTCCGAAATAATGACAGCGAAAGATTTGTCGATACTTGGTAAATATGGGCAGGAAGAGTAACTCAGCGCAACGAAATTAAGAGCCATAATTCCTTTTTGAGGGAATTATGGCTCGATGACATACCCAATGTTATCGGACTATTCTAGTATAGAAGTTGTTACGACTTTAATATTCTTTATTGTACCAGAGATCTTAGTATGAAGGTAAAAAAGGAGCAGGAAGAATGCAAAATGCCTCTATGTTTAATTTGGAAAGCTATTACAAAAATTTTGACAAGGAATTGTCGCTAGCATTTTCAATCTTATCCGATATATATTTCAATGATATTTACCGAGAGTTTAACCCAGCGAATATGAATAGCGGAACCCTTCACGCAAAAGAAGAGCAGGAATATCTTACACAGAAATTTGATTACCTAGTAGATAAATTATATTTGAAGGTAGTTTTTGTTCTTGAGTTATATAATTTGAATGAAATGTTGAATTGCTTTAAATCTGAATTTAAAGCATTAAAGCCCAAAAATGATGCGGAGCGTTTACCGCTAACAGATGATATTACATGCCCAATATTAGATTTAATCTCTAATTATTTTTCTGCTATTACTAGTTCCATATGCTATGATGACAATAAACCCAACGTTTACTTGAAAGGCGAAATTTTGGAAACAATTTTGGAAAGCACAAGTAAAATTATATACAGTGAAAAAATTGAACCTAAGAGCGAAAAACAAGTAGTAGACCCAGTGGTTAAATACGTTGAATCAGCGTTTGCTGACACCGTTAAAGACGTACGGTTACCAAAGCCAACAAAATGCTATAAGCCTGACTTTGCTATTCCTAGCTTGCAAACTTGTGTTGAATACAAATTCGCTGATAATTCTGAAGAGGTAAAAAAAGAAATGGGTCAAATTTATACCGACTTACATGGATATTCGGGATCGAAAGATTGGACTTTTTTTTACGTAGTGATGTATATGACTGGCCCATATGTTACAGAAAAGCAAGTTAAAGAAGAACTCAAAATGGTAAAATTTGATGAAAACTGGAAATTTATTTTGGTTCATGGACCGGGTGGTCGTGATAAAGGAAAAAAGTGACTAAAAAATTAAAGGATACACAGATATAGATAGCACATAGCAGATCAGACGCTTGAAAAGACGGCGTAGGAGGCGTAGATGGAGAAAATAATCAATTTGCTTTGTGAGGTAGCTGAGCTATCGGAAGTATCTATAACAAAAAATAGAATTGATTTTATTGATAGAGGGTGTCCGCATAAACCAGTAGCTTTACCGAAAGGAAAAATGGGCATTTATATATTTCGAAATGCAGATCAAATTTAAAAAATTGGCAAAGCTGGTCCGAAAAGTAATGCCAGGTTTCAAAGTCAGCCGTATAATCCTAATAGCTCCCAAAGTAATTTAGCAAGATCATTGCTTAATGATTATAGTTTCGGTTTATTTTCTGTGACTGAGTATGATATAGGAAAATGGATGCAGGAGCATCTCCACAGATATGATATTCTAATTGACGAATCATTAGGTATTTTTGTCTTAAATCTTTTTGAAGCGGTATTACACTGTAAATACAGGCCAAAGTATGAAGGATTGAAAACACAAAAAAGATAGCGAAGCACTTACCAAAAGATATTGGTATTTTCTTTCAGTGAAATAATATTTGTTTTGCTCAGGATGTTATGATTTGTTAACATTCTGGCTGTTATCGGACTAATGTAGACTTCAAAAATATACTCATAGTATATTTTTTATGTGAAGAACTGTATCATTGGTAACGGCGAAAAATAGAACTCCTGCCAGATCTTTGTAATTTGGCAGGAGTTTGTGCGTTTTTGAGGAATGAGGTAGTTGAATAAGATGTGACAGATGGTCACTCCTCTTTTGTCACTCCCAAACTAATTAAGAATTTTCTTTTAAAGAAATGCAAATTAAGGAATGTCCCTGTGCGTCCTCCTCAGTTTGCTGTCCTTCAGCCACTCTGCTGATAGTATGGGCTATCTTCACCAAATTCTTACGAAAGGTATGTATGATGAATCCCATGCGTTCATGATACAAAAATCTATTATGAAAACAAATGATAATATATGTGTTCCCGCACTAACCGATTTTGCTCAAGAACAGGCACAATGTATGGACGATATTAATGAAATCAAATGCTTTTTGCGCGATGATTTCCCGATTCGGACAGTCAAAGAAGAACTGGAGAAAGAAATCGAATTAAGGGCGGCAACTTTGGAAACAACGCGTGATGAGATCATAAGAAATTTACGAAAAAAGTGCGGAGCGGTCAATGTTAATAACTGGCTGAGTGGCAAGGCGAAAGCGTTGACCAAAGAATCAGCCCTCAAAATTGCTTTTGCCCTTCAAATGAACGCCAAAGAAACGTCATGGTTTTTAATGCAAAGTTGTTGGCTTGATGGACTGTATATGCGCGATTATAAGGATATAATCTACAGATATTGTCTTGATGAGAAGTTGGAGTACAAACAAGCTGAGGCATTGATCGAACAGCATATTTATCTTGACAATGTGCCAAATCCCGATCCGGTAGAAAATGATGTGTTAGGTGAGCGCTTAACAGAGGTTCTTGCTAGAAATGTTAAACAGATATCGTCTGTTGATGAGCTGAACAAATTTATTTTAAAGAATAAATTTAATTTTGGCTCATTCCGCAGGTTGGCGTATGAAAAGTTCATAGAATTATATAACACGATAAAATACTATGATGAGATTAGAGAGACATCAAGAACCGACGGTGATCTAACAGACGAGGAAATTTGCAAACTGGTTACCATGAGTATACCTTCGCTGAAAGGTAAGCAATCCATAATAAATACTGTGTTAAAAAAGATAGCCGAAGACCCTCTGCCGCGTACAACCTTGGCGGAGATAAAGGGGGTAGGGAAGCAGGAATTAAAGGGTAGTAAAAGTCTAACTGAGGTTAAGCGGAAGCATCTACTTCTTATGTGGCTCTACGTGAAGGCGGGAACTCCAGATTGCAACGAGTATTCCGACCGTTACACAGAGCTTGAAGAATGCATCAATATTATCAATGACACTTTATTAGAGCCATGTGGTATGCCGCTGCTTGATCCTCGAAATCCTTTTGACTGGATTATAATGAACGCGCTTTATTACGCCTGTTGCACGGGCGATGGCAAAGATGAGGACGATGATACAGTAGAACGAATTATCAGAGTTATAGAGCAACTGTTCAGAAGGGGCGATGAGAAATGACATCACTGCTTGACGTAGGTGTCAGCGCGTTGACGTTAAATGGGATATCGTACACGCTACTTAAAATTGCTGGTGTTGGCGGATCGTCAATCGTCTATAAAGCACGTCTGAATGGTTGTTCTGATTACTGTATGATTAAGGAGTTTTATCCTTATGATTTGACTGAGGGACGCGAGACAGACGGTACAGTTCGTTTCTTGGAGGGCAAAACCGATGCTGTTCAAAACCGAAAGTCGCGCGCCATGCGCGAATCGGAAATAGCAATGAGACTACGGTATACCGAGGAGAATAACGACCCATGGATTTTACAGTATGAAAAACCGATTGAAAAGAATAATACGTTATACACGATTATAACGACTGAAAAAGGGGAGATGCTGTCCGAGAGAATCAGCGAGGGTTATTATGTGGATAAGGATTTCACCATACTCTGCGATTGCATCCTGGCAATCCTTGACGCGTTGGAAGCGATACATGATAAAGGCTATCTCCATTTGGACATATCTCCTGACAACATCCACTGTTCTAAATTGAACATTATGCGTATGATTGACTACAATAGCGCATATTCATCATCTAATCCTTTCAGTGAATTTTTCCCGTCATTCAAAAGGAGTTACTCTGATCCTGAACTCAAGAAAATTCCTAATGCAAAATCGTTTTGCCTCAACCCGGCGACGGACTTGTTTTCAGTTGCAGCAATTTTCTTTACGATACTCAAAGGAAGACCGCTCGAAGAAAACGACTGGGCTATTCCATCACGCTGGTTCTTGAATAATGAAGAAGGTTATTTAAAAGGTGCATCAACGCTGCTTATTGACAGCACGAACGCTTTTTTGAAAAAAAACCTGTCTAGAACTCCGAAACTCCGCCTGCAAAGTGTTGCGGAGATGCGGGCAAAGATTGAAGAGTTAAAGATGCTGAGACAACGCATTGAGCTTGAAAACAGTCCCAAGCGACCAAACGTGCATTTCGTATGCAGGGAAAAAGAAATTTCGGATATTGACGAATATCTCCAAAAGGATAGTTATGTGATTTTAGAGGGAATCGGTGGGATCGGCAAGACCGAACTGGCTAAAAAATACGCTTGGGAGAATCGCGAAAAATATGACATCGTGCAGTTCATCACCTATAGCCGAGACTTACAGGAAACCGTTGCATATTCAATGAAATTCTATAATTTCGACACCGCTAAAATTGCCCAATATGAAAGCAAATACGGCAATGAGGCTGTCCAAAACATATACCAGGACAAGATAAGCAGTTTAAGGCAAGAGTATCATGGTAAAAGAACCTTAATCGTTGTCGATAACTACAACACTGTTGCCGACGACCATTTTGCGGAGTTTGTCTCTGGGAATTACAAGGTCATTTTTACCTCCAGGGAGAAGCACGATGGAAATACCATAGAAATCACAGAAATGACAGATGACGGCGACCTTATGAAACTGTTCAGCGAATACTATGCGCTGGACAAGCTAGTGGATGATCAGGTAGCTGTTGTGCTGGAAATCATCGGTCTTGTACTTGGGCATACGATGACATTGATGCTTATCGCAACCGCTATGCAGAAGAGTATGAAAACACCTGCAGAAATGCTTGCGCGTTTACGAAACGGCCTCGACCCAAAACTACGCACCAAAATCGCTGTCGATAAGGAGGGAATAAGTGCGGCGGAGCGTGAAAACGTAGTGTATGAACATATCCGTAACCTATTCAATATGGAGGAAATTATCGCTAATGAAAATTACTCTTTCATCATGACTAACATGGCGATTATTCCGCATACAGGCGTGGGTAAAAAGACCTTCTATATATGGGCTTTATCTGAACGCTATAAAAGCGACGAATACGACGACGAGGACTACACCGACATAGACGGTCTGATTGACCACAGATGGATTCAATATGACGGGGAAACGCACTATGTTTCTCTACATCCGGTTATTTCCGACCTTGCGTACCGTGAGCTGAAGCCGGATAGCGTGAAATGCAGTGCGATGATAAAGGGAATGATTGAATATGCGGAAGAGTGTCTTAACAAAACTTATATAGAACATTCTGCCGCTGCGGAAATGTTAGAGCTGACGTGTAAGAGAGTTAAAGACGAGACTGAATTGACATCAAATATGTATGCGGCGTACAATCAGGTTCGCATATTAGTAGGCGATTGCGATTCAGCATGCGATTATATAGATAAGGCTTTAGTAATTTCAGCTACAGTATATGGAAAAAGCAGTGTTCAATACGCCGCACTTTCTTTACAAGCCGGCAACTCATTCATCCAAAAATTTGAGTATGATTCGGCGTTGTCGTATTTCAGCAACGCATTGAAGGTATTTATTGCCATCAATGGGGCAGATCATTATTCCACTGCAAGCGTGTATAACTCAATCGGCAATCTTTATTTATTAACAGAGGATTTCAAAGAAGCGGAGTCGTATTTAAAAAAAGCACTAGATATATGTAAGAGAAAAAAACATAAACGGAATTATAGTGATGTTTTGATGATTTCCTATCAACAATTAGGACTGATGTGTACTATATTTAATAAAAAAGATAGAGCAAAAATATATCTGGATAATGCGTTATCTTTAGCAATGAATATCGCAGGCGATGAATCTATTTATACAGCTTCAGTATATAACATAAAAAGCGTTAATAGTGCTACTTCAGATGACGAAAAAGCATTGATACCATTGGTGAAAGCTTTGGAAGTCAATCGAAAAGTATTCGGAGAAAACCATCCAACAACAGCATTCTCTTATTACCAATTAGGTTCTTATTATATGAATAAAGATGATTACCCAAAGGCGATTGAGAATTTTAATAATGCACTCAATTTATATAAAAAAAGAACCGATTATGGTAAATATATTATCATGCTTATTTATGAATCATTAGGTTATGCTTATGGTAAAATAGGTGATGGAGAACGCATGATTGAGTATTTTCGGAATGTGCCGGAAACGGATCCATATCTCTTTAATAAAGCAGCATTAACATTCGGACCTGCATATGCGATTGGTAATGTCGGTGCAGCTTTTATGAAGAATCATCCCGATGAGGCAGCCAGATGTTTTATAGCAGCATTGGCGTTTCAAATAAAAATCTTCGGTGAAAACAGTCCTGAAACCATTCGTATCCGTTTAGCTATTGGTGCTTTCTTCGGAGAAAAGAATAAAGAAATAGCATTAATGCAATATGAAAAGGTGCTGGAAATATATAAGACGCTTAGCGCGGCGAATAAAATAATATATGACGATTGGCATGAATTGGCTAAAATTGGTAAATGCCTAATTGAAATGGAACCAAAATAGCACGTATCAAATTAATAAAGTTTAATATACCTCCCGGCTATGAGTCGGTTTTTTTTTTGTCTAAAACGCGTCCGACATTCCCTGCTTACCCGGGTGTATAGTATGTTTATGAAGCACGCACCGCAGCGAGGGAAGCAGAAGAATCTAAAACGCTTCCGACATTCTGCGAAATCCTGATCTATACTAAAAACAGATACCAAACCAACCGCGAGGCTGGGGTCGCGTGGAGTCCCCCGGCAGTCAACCTACCGAGCTGATACGACAAGGGCGCCTTAAAGGTGACAGAAATAGTCAAGGAAGGGTACTATCTATGCAGAATAGTAATGCATGCAGCTTATGTTGCGAGGGTTGTGTAATCGGCCTGAGAGTCTACTGTTGCCACGACGGTCGATTCCATCCACCGCAAGACGCATTAGTTTGCAAACGGTTTACACGGAGATCGCGTCAACAGTTTCCAACTAAAATATCCGAAGAAGGAAAAACCGTGAAATATCAGAAGCAATTCACATGTTATGCGGAGAACGGAAATGATGAAACTATATAACCCGCAAAAGATTTGCATATTGCTTGGAAAAACCTGCCGTATGGAACGATGGGAGTGCTTCTGCAGAAGACTTACTCATGGGACCAATGGATTGCGGATTGCGCTTAGCGTGCCAAGGCAACGAAGCTTGCGGAAGCATTCGCGATGAAACGCACCACCGTAGAAAAAATTTTATTATAGGGGGAAATTTTTACATGGACAACATTAAAGAAATGGCAGCGATTTTAGCGCCGAAAATGAAATTAAGACTAGACAATAATAGAAAGTTAGGCAGAGAATTCGTCATCCAGGAACCTTTAAAAAAAGAAGTGCCACGTGAAGGCTTCATTGATAATGATACCCTTGGTCGAGCTCTTGAAAGAATCCACAAAAGAGAAGAAGATATAAAAAAGGAAAGTAGGGAAAAAATGTATAAAAGGTTAAAAAAAATAGCGGTCTGGGGTGGTATTATTCTAGTCGCTGTAATAGGGATAGGGTTTGCACATTCTAAACTCTCTGAGAGAAGCAAAAAGGACGAACCAGAAAAACAATGGGAAGTTGATCCAATTTCCTTTACATCAGCGGACATTGAATCAGACGTCGAAAATATATCAGAACTTTTGGGTCGTAACCCCAATTGGATTCACACACAGGAAGAAACCGATTATTGTGGCAATCCTAATGGCGAATCAATTTTTATCGGATACGAAAATGATGACGGTACTACTGATTGGTATACATCGGACGGATTCTTAGATTGTACAACGTCTACTCCTTCTGAGGACAGTCCAGAATGGGCCGCAGATATCTTTGAAGGGAATATAACCCAAGTTTGATGAAGAAATGAATGACTCAAGGGAGGGGCAAGCTTGCTGTATTGAGTTAATTATATTCGCGCAATCATGAGTATGAGGATAGGTGAGAAAGTGAAACATTCACCTGCCGGGTTCTGGTGCAAAATATAGCCGTAAATAAAATAAATCAGATGTTTGCATGGTATAGATTTTGATAAGGAGCGGTTAAGGTTTATTGGTATTGAACCACTGCTTTTTTAGAACAAAAACGTCTTTGGAGGGAAAATAAATGAAATCTAACAACAAAAATGGTATTGATATGAAAATAAAAGACAAAAAGACCAAAAAAGAAAAAAGTAAAATAGAACGTTATGGGGTTTGGTATAAATTAAAGACAAGCCAGTCATTTCGTAAAACGGCGACCGTAATAGGATTAGAATCAGAAAGGAGTACTATTTCCATAGAGAGGATGATACTGACCGAGGCTGGTGAATATCACGTGACTGCCATTGGTAGAGACGCATTTGCCAGCAATTTTGAAATAACCACACATGAATGTTGATTAGCCATT
>DJJR01000080.1:248594-248720 GCA_002434245.1 Pelosinus fermentans | reverse complement strand
TAGGACGAGGGCTTGACTTAAGCAGCGCACCAAAAGCTTGTGAGCGATAGCGAGCAAAAGCTTTTGAGTAAGTCGCTTACTTCCGTAGTGAAGCGTGAGCGGAACTAGGAAGTATCAAATATGTAT
>DJJR01000080.1:199757-248323 GCA_002434245.1 Pelosinus fermentans | reverse complement strand
TCATTTACGTGAGTGCTTTTTGTGTATTAAGAAAAAGATTATATTTCTTTAGTTTTTTATTAGATTTTGCAGGAAGGCAATGTCTTTTTGGGGAAGAATACAAAATGGAAGGAGTGTCATACGTGAATATAGTTCTAGAACAAATTGAGGCAAAAGTTATGCAGGGAATTCGTCTTAATCGAGAAGATGGCATTGCTTTATTTGAATGTAACAATTTGACTTGGTTAGGTTATCTGGCAGATATCGTTAGACAAAATGTGAGTGGCGATTATGTATATTATAATGTGAATCGCCATATTAACCTTACTAATATCTGTACTGCTCGTTGTGAGTTGTGCGCTTTTGGATGTGATGCAGAGAGTGCCCACTCTTATGCTATGAATAAGGGCAATGCTTTAGAAATTGCTAAACAGGCAGCTACAGATCCAGATCTTAGAGAGCTGCATATCGTGAGCGGCTTGCATCCAGATTGGCCTTTTTCATACTATGTCGATGTAATAAAGGAATTAAAACAGGCATTGCCACATATTCATTTAAAAGCGTTCACAGCAGTAGAGATTATATATTTTTCTACTATTTCGAGAAAATCCATTGCCGAAGTATTAATCGAACTTCAAAATGCTGGTTTAGACTCTATGCCTGGGGGGGGTGCCGAGATATTGTCAGATCGGGTAAGAAATGAGATTTGCCCTAAAAAGGCTACTGCCGCTGAATGGTTGGAGGTAGCTCGCATAGCACATAGTCTAGGGATCCGCAGTAATGCTAGTATGTTATATGGTCATATTGAGACAGTAGAAGAACGAGTGGATCATTTATTATCGTTACGCAATTTGCAGGACGAAACAGGTGGTTTCCAAACGTTTATTTGTTTTCCTTTTCATCCTAATAATACGGTACTTGGTGAACGGATAGAAAGAACTTCAGTATGGGATGAACTTAAGACGATGGCTATTTCTCGTTTGATGTTAGATAATTTTAAGAATATAAAAGCGTATTGGGTCATGCTAACACTGCCGATAGCTCAGCTTGCATTGGGATTTGGTGCAAATGATATTGATGGTACAGTAAGTGAAGAAAAAATCATGCATGCAGCAGGTGCAAAATCTGCTACATCATTGAGTAAAGATACGATCATTAAGACGATTCGTCAAACTGGACGTATTCCGGTGGAGCGGGATTCTATGTATAATATAGTTAAAATATTGTAATAAAAAGGAACAGCCTAAATTAATAGTAGCTGTTCCTTCTCTATGGATGGAGCTGTAGAGGTTAAATTAAATCTTCTTTATTGCGGTTCATTCAGTGTAGAAACCAGTAAATGCGCACAGACTACATTTGTTGCAACTGGGATATTATGAACATCACATATTCTAAGAAGGGCTGTGATATCTGGTTCATGGGGTTGAGCCGTTAGAGGATCTCTTAAGAATATTACCAAATCAATTTCTTCACAGGCAATACGTGCTCCGATTTGTTGGTCACCACCAAGCGGTCCGGATAAATACGTGGTGACATCCAGACCAACAGATTCTTTAATTAGGCGACCAGTAGTGGCAGTAGCCACTAAATGGTGTTTTGCTAGAATTTGTTGATGTTTGACAACAAATTCTAACATGGTTTCTTTTTTACGATCATGAGCAATTAATGCAACAGTTTTCATGACAACACCTACCTCTAATTATAGATAGGTAAATTATATCATAATTAACTTTACTAGTATGTTAAAGTTAATAACATAGTGTTAATTTTTACAAAGAACTAATCCTGCTAAGAAAAATAGGCTGTAGAATTTAAGCTAAGTCCATCCTATGAGTTTTTTCGGATTAAGGGCTTACTTATACGAGTGAGCGCCTAGATTTGACAGTGGAGTAATTGGATCAATAATTTATTATATAATATGATTCTGGGGAAGAGGCAGGATGAATATTGATTTATGGCGAATAGAAAGTAGTAATGAAGCTTTAATTTGCAAGGAGTGATTAAATGTGTTGCCATTTCTAATAATAGCATTCTTAGTAGTCAATTTCCTATATTTCTTTATGGAAATGCCCGTATTAGCATTTGGTTTTACGGATTGGTCGAATGTGATAATAGCCTGGGGGATATTATTTTTATTTATCTCAGCATTAATTTTGCTGAATAAGTTTAGGCTGTTTATATCCAAAACAGCTTGGGGCGAAGTATTAAAAAAATTATTCCCTCAGTTATTTCAGGAGCGGCCACATGTTGTTGATATTGCTAATTATCAAAATCAAGGACAAAATTATAAACGCTATAGAATGCTTGGTTTGGTAGGAATTATATTATTAGTAGTTGGTGTGAGTAATTTGTTGATTCTACCAATATTAACAAGCGCTCCGATGCTATATAGCAGCTCTTACAGAGGTTTATTGGGAGAGGTTAAAGAAAGTTCCTTTACTTCTGATATCGAGCCTATAAATTTATCGCAAATTCGAATTGTAGATGAGGAAACAGCTCGTAAGCTGGCAGAAAAAATCATTGGTGAAGTACCCGCATTAGGCAGCGAAGTGCAAATTGGTGAATTATCACTGCAGAAGGTACGCGAAAAGTTGTATTATGTAGCACCTTTAGAGCATCGCGGTATCTTTCAATGGCTGACGAATTATACTAGAGGCAGTAAAGGTTTTGTTATGGTCTCTGCTACGAATCCGCAAGATGTACATTTAGTGCAGTCGGTTAATGGCAAGGATGTATATCTAAAATATCAAATGAAGGGTTTCTTCTTTGATTATTTGCCCAGATACGTATATTTTAATGGATTTTTTAATATCGGGATTTCAGATTTTTCTTTTGAAATAGATGATGATCTTAATCCATATTGGGTTGTGACCTTGTATAAAAATAAAGTAGGTTATCATGGTTCTGATGCAGTAGGTGCAGTGATAGTAAATGCTCAAACAGGTGAAATCAGCAGGCACACTATTGAGGATTTGCCTCGCTGGATTGACAGAGTTCAGCCAGAATCCTATGTATATAAGCAAGTTAAAGATTGGGGCGATTACATAAATGGTTTTTGGAATAGTGTATTTGCCAAAATGGGAACATTAAAGCCTACGGGAGATGAGCTTCATCTCATTTATGGCAATGATGATAGTGTATATTGGTATACAGGGATTACTTCTTCAGGTAAAGATGGAAGTTCGGTCGGTTTTATTTTGATTAACTCTCGTACGAAAGAAGCAAAATGGTATAAGGTTTCGGGTGCTGATGAAGGCGGTGCAAAAAAATCAGCAGAAGGTCAGGTACAAGAGAAATCCTATCGAGCCGGATACCCTATTTTGTATAACATCGGCGGTGTGCCAACGTATATTGCACCTTTAAAAGACAAAGAAGGATTATTAAAGGCTGTATCCTTTATCTCCGTAGAAAACTATAATTTAGTAGGCGTTGGAGCTGATATTGAAGGTGGCTTGCGGGCTTACCAGCAAGTATTAGCCAGTAAGGGAAATCAGTTTGTTCCGAGTCAGGAAAATAAAGCATTGAAATTGCAAGGTAAAATCAGTCGTGTTTCTCAAGTGGTTAAAGGTGGAGAATCTTACTTTTATTTTATGATTGAGGGCGATAATCGAATTTTTGTGGGGAGTTCGAATACGTCACCGAAAATTCCTTTAGTTAAGGTAGGAGATCTCATATCGGTAACTGCAAATGATACGAAAGAAAATACATTAAGCATTACTGAGTTTAAAGGTGAAAACTATTAAATAAACAAGTCATCCTGCTACAGCAAGTAGAAGGATGACTTGTCTTTATATGGCAGATAAATTATAGTAGTGATAAAGAGAGATACTATAAAAGAATAATTCAGTATCTTTTATAGGAGGTTTTTAGTATGAATTTTAACTTTGAAAAATACTCGACAAAATATACAGATAAAAAGCTGTTTGAGAAATTAAAAAAAATTTCTCTTAAAGCTGGTAAAAAGTTAGTATATGTTGTGTTACTTTTATATTACACATTGCAAAAAGACAATGTTCCCAAAAAAGTGAAAGCGGTTATTATTGGTGCACTTGGGTATTTTATTTCCCCTTTTGATGTCATCACAGATTTTCTGCCTTTTCTGGGATATACAGATGATTTTGGTGCGTTGATGATGGCGTTAGCGGTAGTTGCAATCTATATTGATAAAGAGACAAAAATCCGGGCAAAGTCCCGTTTGGAGTCTTGGTTTGGTGAAGTGGATGAAAGCGAACTGGAAGAGGTTAATGCTAAGCTATGAGTGCTAATAAATATAAGGCAACTTGTATATTGGGGATTGTTTCTTGTGGATTCTTAGCAAGCTATCCTTTTTCCCATACGTTCTTTGGCGGTCTTTTAGCCAGAGGGTTTGGTGCTGCAATGATAGGTGGTTTAGCCGATTGGTTTGCTGTGTCCGCCTTATTCCGCCGCCCCTTAGGCATACCTTTTCGGACGGCGATTATCCCCCGAAACCGGGAAAAGATATTTCAAGCTTTGATTGATATGGTGGAGCATGAGATATTAATAAAAGAAAATATAAAGAAAAATTTGAATGACTATGATTTAACGGCTACATTACTGTATATTACCAATGAGAATAGCGGTAAGCAAGATGTGAAAAAAATGCTGTATCGCTTTTGGCAGGACTTTGCTCTTCAAGTGAATCCAGAAGATTTAGAGGTATTAATTCAAGATTTTGTGGAAGAGAATATAGACAATATTAAGGTTCTTCCCTATGGGAATCCCATTGCCCAATGGTTTCTGGACCACGAATATGATGACAAAATACTAGATCTTATTATTGAGCAGTGTATCCTTGCTGCCGAAAATGAAAAGTTTGTCCATTTGCTGGCAAATGTTTTTGCTGCTGTTACCAAGAAATATGAGCATGGTATGAATCGGAGGAAATTATTTAATTTGCTGATGGATCTATCTCCTAAGCAATTGGCGAAGGCAGCTCAGCATGGATTGATCAGTATATTATTAGAAATGAAATCTCCCCAGCATCCTTTCAGGCTAGATGGAAAGGCGAAATTCAAACAGTTTATAGACAGGCTGCAAAATGATGCTGATTTTGGGCAGCGGGTCGAGTCATGGGTCCAGCAAAATATAATATACAAATTTAAATTAGGGGAAAAAATATCCCGCTCCATGGTAGATGTATTTCATAAAGTGATTCGTGATAATAGAATGGCAGTGCGAGGGATGGACTCTCTCATGGCACAGCTTGAGATTGCTTTGGAAGATTTTGCTAACAATCAGGAAGATCGGGTGAAGATGGATTTGTACCTTAAGGCTGTTTTAGGGGAATGGCTGGATCGAAACCATGACCAAATTGGCAAAATTGTAAAGGAGAGCCTTAATGAATTTACCAATGAGCGATTGGTAAATTTTATTGATAGCAAGATGGGGAATGATCTGCAGATGATTCGTATTAATGGCTCATTCGTTGGCGGTTTGGTTGGAATGATTCTATATATATTGACCTATTGGTTATAAATGCAGGTGAAGAGAAATGAATAATAAAAGCATAGCAAATCAAATTTTACTAGTGGTATTTTTACTATTTTTATTGTCTGCCGGGCTTAAACATTACTATCAGGATAGAATTGCTGCAGAGATGTTCTTTGCTGTAATGGAGGCTGCTCTGGTAGGTGGGATTGCCGATTGGTTTGCGATTACTGCACTTTTTAAAAAACCGTTAGGTTTCCCTTGGCATACGGCATTGATCCCCAGACATCGTCAAAAGGTAATCCGGTCCATTCGGAATATGATTGACCAAGACTTGCTTACCATACAATCCATTAAAAAAAGAGTAGAGAGCACCAGCTTTGTTACTTTACTGATTGGCTTTGTAGATCATGAGAGAGGGAGGGAGTTCATAAGAAGTTCCCTGGAGCGATTGGGTAAGGATATGATCAGTAGGCTTGATATTCGAGATTTTGTTAATCATATGGAAGGTTTTATTAGAAAAGAAATCAAAAATACTGATCTTATCTCGCAAATGAACAATGTAGTCAGATGGTTATTAGAAAATGACCGTGCTCGAGTGTTAACAATATATATTGTAGATGAACTTATCAATCAATTAGATAAGAATGAGGCAAAAAGCAATATTTATCAATATTTAGAAGAAATGACGCAAACAAAGAATCGGTCACCCTTAGAAAGAGCCTTCATTTGGTTAGGCGAGCAGACGAATAGTGTAAGCCTTTCCGACGCAACGGATGCTTTTTATGCAGAGATTCTGGCGATTTTGCAAGAGATTAAGAACCCTGAACATGTTATACATACTAAAATTCATGAAAATTTAACAGAGATAGCCGAAGCACCTGAAAAGAATTATATTTGGCTAGAACAAGTGGAGAGCTGGAAAATGACGCTGGCGACAGAGGTAGAATTAGCTGATGCAGTGATTTATGTATCCGAGGATTTTCTAAAGACAGCGAATCCGCAGCTTAGTCCTCAACTTATCGACTGGATCTATACTCAAATGGATCGGTACTGGGTGTTCTTTAAGGGAAATATTGAGCTGCAAGATTGGCTGGAAGTGCGTATTAAGCAGGTGATCTACGAGCTTATCGAAAAAGAGCATTATATCATCGGTGAAATTGTTCAACGAGTTTTAGGGGAATTTAACGATGAGAAGCTGAATCGTTTCGTGGAAGAGAAAGCAGGGGATGATTTACAATGGATTCGTATCAATGGTTCTATCGTAGGCAGTATAGTCGGTTTACTGATGTTCTTCTTCTTACGTTATGTTTATGATCCCTATATTGTACCCATTATTCAAAGCTGGTTTTAAAGAAATGATAAAAGAACGTTTTGTAATTGCAATACTTATCATTATAGTAGTCATATTAGAAATTGTTGATGAAGTCGCAAAAAGAATCACCTCTCTATATACGAGAAGGTGATTCTTTCTTGTAGTACAATGATATTAGAACGCTATTTTAAGAGTTCGGTCATATACTAATAGAAGGTCGCTGGGAAGTTATTTTATAAATAACAAGGGAGTGGTGCAGGTGAAGATTGGTTTAGTAGGGATTGGACGTATGGGAAGAGTGTTGGCAGGATTATTAGCAGGTCAGGTAGATTTAGTCATATTTGATCGAAATATAGAGAAGGTGGAAAAAGCAGAAGAAGAGCTTAGTGTTTCTACTGCTGACTCATTAGAAGAGATGGCAGAATTGGGAATCGTAATTTTGGCTCTCCCTGATCCCGAAGTAGTGAATTGTATTAAAATATTTAATAGCATAAACAAAAATGTAATTGTGATTAATATTGCGACGAATGCGAGCCAAGACATGCTAAACAGTATAGCAGATTCCCATGTAAAGTGTATTTGTGCTAAATTTGTTGGGCATGCAGGTGAGATTGCATTAGGACATTCTCCGGTCATTATTGTCAATCAGTTTCCTGTAGAATTAGTTGCGCAGACTGTGGAAATTTTTCAATTAGTTGGACAGGTAATCATCGGCAAGGCAGATTTAGTATATACCATTAATACGGTAGCTGCTCAGAAAGCGATTGAAGCGGGCGTGGCTATTGAGGAGGTCTTAAAGCAAAACGGAATTACCGATCCAGGAATTATAAAAAGTGCTATCGGGCAAGTTGCCGCTGGAGTGATGAAATCCTATGCTGATGGCACCTTGGGACCTTTTGCCAGGGAAATCGTACAATCTGTCAAACATCAGAACGAGACAAAAAGCTTGTAATTTTTGTGTGTGAAAAGATAGGGAATAGTATGAACCACAAAGGCGCAATGCCGCTGATGCGGCACACAAGGTAGTGAACCCTTTGTGCCCTTTGCGTCTTTGTGGTTCCTTTTCCGAAAATCTGTACCTGTTGAAAAATATGATTCTGTATATTTTAAAGAGGTCTATTTTGTTTTATAATAGCATTATATTTTTAGAAGTCCTCAATAAGATCCTAGGACGGAAATAAAAAACAAGTACAGGAGGCATAACAATATGCAGCAAGGAACTTTTCGCGTGAAGGCCGGCTTGGCAGAGATGCTTAAGGGGGGCGTGATTATGGATGTAACTACGCCTGAACAGGCAAAAATTGCTGAGGAAGCAGGAGCTTGTGCTGTAATGGCATTAGAACGTGTTCCAGCAGATATTCGCGCGGCAGGCGGGGTTGCTCGGATGGCTGATCCTACAATTATCTTGAACATCATGGAGGCTGTGACCATTCCAGTTATGGCTAAAGGAAGAATTGGTCATTTTGTAGGAGCGCAGATCATAGAGTCACTAGGGGTTGATTATATTGATGAAAGTGAAGTACTAACCCCTGCCGATGATAAATATCATATTGATAAACATCAGTTTAAAGTTCCCTTTGTATGTGGTGCAAAGAATCTTGGTGAAGCACTGCGTCGTATTGGGGAAGGGGCAGCGATGATTCGTACCAAGGGAGAGCCGGGAACGGGCAATGTGGTTGAGGCGGTAAAGCATATTCGTATGGTTATGAGTGAAATTCGTCAGCTGCAGAACTTACCGAATGAAGAAGTATCTGCCTTCGCCAAAAATATTGCAGCTCCTTTAGAGCTTGTTATGGAAGTGAAAAAACTAGGACGTCTGCCAGTTGTTAATTTTGCTGCAGGAGGTATTGCGACACCGGCTGATGCAGCTTTGATGATGCACTTAGGCTGCGACGGAATTTTTGTTGGTTCAGGTGTCTTTAAGTCAGGTGATCCTGTAAAAAGGGCAAAGGCAATAGTAGCAGCTACTACCTATTATAATGATCCCAAGATTTTGGCTGAAATTTCTCGCGATCTTGGCGAGGCTATGGTGGGGATTGAGATTTCTACTATAGCAGATCATGAGCGCATGCAGGATCGTGGCTGGTAAGCAAGAGAGAAAGCAGGGATTATTATGAAGATCGGAGTATTGGCATTGCAAGGTGCTTTCCGGGAGCATTGCTGGATGCTGGAAGGCTGTGGGGTAACAGCAGCAGAGATTCGAAAACCAGAGGAATTAGACGAGGTTAAGGGTTTAATCATTCCTGGGGGAGAAAGTACCACGATTGGCAAGTTAATGATAGAGTGGGGACTGATGGATAAGATTAAAGTAAGAGTGGAGCAGAAAATGGCGGTATATGGAACTTGCGCAGGGATGATTCTGCTGGCGAAGGAAATTAAAGACAGCAGTCAGCCTCGTTTAGGGATCATGGATATTGTAGTTCGACGCAATGCTTTTGGTCGTCAGCGTGAAAGTTTTGAAGCGGATATGACGGTGCCTGAATTTGGTCCAGAATCATTAAAAGCCGTCTTTATTCGCGCACCTTATATTGAAGAGGCAGGTCAGGATGTCAAAGTAATGGCAAAGGTACATAATAAAATTGTGATTGCCAGGCAAAATAATATTCTTGTTACGGCATTTCATCCTGAATTAACCAAAGATGATCGAATTCACCAGTATTTTATTTCAATGGTCAAGAATGCGTAATAACTAAAACATCATTGAACACTTTATGTGTTTAATGATGTTTTTCTGTTGCACATCGACTGAATTTTCTCTGAAATATAAATAGATATCATAGTAATTACAGGAGGGAATAGCAAAACATTACAGAATATTACAAGAGAGAACTAATAATTGAAAAATCAGGAAGAATATTGACATAATCAGTAAAATGATAGTATAATTTTCAAAATTAATAAGGACGGTCATGAATACTGTAAGGATGGTGACTCTTATGGAAATAGGCAATTCAAAACCCAGTTTAGGATTAGTTATTTCTTTAGCAGGGAGCTTGTTGACACTGCCTTTAAATAAAAAATATCATATTGCTTTTGGCATTCTGCTCACGGTGTGGTCGGGGATACATTCTTGGCAGCATCGCAAAAGCTTAGGGAAGAATATATCCAAGGAGGTGAACACTGTGAGAGGGTTATTTGCTGGTTGTGCTAATTTTTTTAACCAGAAAACGGCTGTCTCCTTTTTATCTCAGAATGTTGAAGTACTGCATTATGTGCCAGGCAGGGTACGGCTTTATTCAAATCAGCTAATCAACAATCCTGGCAATGTGCAGCAGGTGGAAAGCTATTTGAACTCTGTTTCTGAAATTCAGACATTTTCCATCAATCCAGGAACAGGTTCTGTTCTGATTCAGTATTCGCCGGATGATGTGGCAGGCAATCCATTGTTGACAGAAGTGGAGAAATTGGTGGCTAGGCAGTACAGGAGGAGATGAAAGGATGAGTTATTTAACCGGATTGGCTTTAGGAATTTCTGCAGGGAAGCAAGTCGGAAAATTATATCGCAGCAAAGGGTTTCAATTGGTGCATAAAAGTCGCGGACGGCGTCGCTATTTTCATGAAGGATTGGTTAATAATGCAGGATTTGCTGAAAAACTGGAGCAGCAGCTAGCAGGTGCTTCTGCTTTGCAGCGTTTTACCATCAATCAGGTAACAGGGACTCTTTTACTGGAATATACTTGCCAAGATGAGCAAATGGATAGGATCATCGGATATTTAGAAGATCTTGCACATCGCCCTAGTCCTACTAGTGCCTATGGAAAGATTGGCAGTGACATTCGCCGGGGTTTTGGCAGCGTGAATAAAAAAATCAAGGACAATACGGGCTTAACCTTTGACTTGCGTACGCTGGTATCTTTATGGCTAATGGCTTGGGGTGCCAATAAAATGTGGACGTTGGGGCAGCGGCCTTCTGGACCGCAAATGCTGTGGTGGTCCTATTCCTTGCTGAAAGGAAGAGACTCATGACGTATCAGTATAGTGTATTTCCTGTTCCAGCTGGGATGAGTGTACAGCAAAAAACCATGCTGGAAATACAAGTTCGGAAGCTGGCAGGAGTTGTTAGCGCTTATGTTGATGACAAGGGTGGTATGACAGTACGCTCTTGTGGTGTTCCGTCCAAGAAGATCATCGGACGCTTGATTCAAGACACAACGTTTCATTCAAAAACGATGGTGAACGCTGTAGCCTTGAGAAAAAAAGAAAAGCACTCTGAGGTAAATGAATACAGGCGTGATGCGATTACTGCAGGTCTGGGTTTAGTAGGACTTCAGTTACTTCGTATGTATTCTCCCATGGCTTTTAATGGCATATATCTTGCCAGGAGTGCATTTACCTTATTTGTTGCCCGAAATTTTATCAGCAACGGTATCAAAGGATTAATAAAAGATCGGCAGCCCAATGCGGATACACTTACTGCTACGGCGGTTCTGGCATCGGTAATATCTGGCAAACCCGAGTCAAGTTTAACCTTATTGATGTTGGCCAATGCAGCAGAAATGCTGACAACATACACGGCAGAGAAAGCTCGCAATCATATTTCAGATATGCTGCGCCTGGATCAGCCTCATGCTTGGAAAATCGAAGAAGATGGATATGAAAGAAGGGTATCTGTTGAGAGTCTAAAACCCGGGGATCACATTGGCGTACACTTGGGTGAAAAGATTTGCGTTGATGGCCGGGTAAAAGATGGTGTAGCAGCGGTTGATCAATCATCCATTACCGGTGAATATATTCCCGTAGAAAAATCCAAAGGGGATTATGTATATGCGGGTACAGTGGTTAAGAATGGCTTTTTAGAAATTATCGTAGAAAAAGTCGGCGACGCTACGGCTCTTGCCCGTATTGTTCATATGGTGGAAGAAGCACAGTCCAGGCGTGCGCCCGTGCAGAATTTTGCCGATCAGATGGCAACGAAGCTGGTTCCCATTTCCTTTATCGCAGCTGGCTTAGTATATGGATTGACTAAGGATTGGCAGCGGGTACTGAATATATTGTTTATTGATTACTCCTGCGGCTTAAAATTATCTACTGCCACTGCCATTTCAGCGGCGATTGGACATGCTGCTAAACGAGGCGTGCTGATTAAGGGCGGGAATTATGTAGAATCTTTAGGCAGCATTGATACGGTTGTTTTGGATAAAACCGGTACGATTACCGTAGGTACTCCTAAAGTAATGCTGGTAGAGCCGGCTCCAGGGATACAGGATAAGGAGCTGGTGTTATTAGCAGCTGCCGCGGAATATCATTCTGCTCATCCCTTAGCTTCAGCCATATTAGATTATGTAGAAGAGCAGGGCTGGGAGGTTCCGCCGCATCTTACAACGGAGACCATCGTAGCCAAGGGCATTCAGGCTAATGTGCCTGATTATGAGAAAATCGTTGGTGGTGAAATTCTAGTCGGCAGCATTCCTTTTATGCGTGAAAATCATGTAGAATGTCAATCGGCAGTCGAGCGGGGAGAGACCTATTCTGATTGCGGTTATAACGTGGTATATGTAGCTCGTGATGGCATCTTGTTAGGGATGCTGGTTATTAATGATCCCATCAGACCGAATATGAAAAGGACAATCAATCGTTTGCGCCGCATTGGTATTGACGAAATTGTAATGCTTACAGGTGACAGTAAGAATGTGGCACAGCATGTAGCCGCAACATTGGATATTGACTCTTATCACGCCGAAGTACTGCCTGCGGACAAAGCTCTATTGGTGTCTAAACTGCAGCGGGGTTCTCAGGTGATGATGATTGGTGATGGCATCAATGATGCTCCGGCCTTAGCCTTTGCCGATGTAGGTGTAGCTATGGGCGGGCGGCGTACAGATATTGCAGTTGAATCGGCAGCCATGACCATTAATTCCGATGAACCTTTGATTATCCCTGAAATGATTGATTTAGGACGAAATACAATGAAAATTGTACAGCAGAATTTTACTACGACCATTGCTGTCAACACTGCAGCAATGCTGCTGGGAGCCATTGGGAGAACCAGTCCTATGGTTTCGGCTCTTATCCATAATGCTGCTACAATTGGTGTGGTGTTAAATAGCGCACGCATTTTATTAATGGAGAAGAAAAAATGAGAAGTAGAGCGTATGAGATTGTACATATACTTCCAGGCAGAGTGAGAATTGTAATCGCATCTTCGTTGTCATTACTATTTTCCAGCCATTTACCGCAGCTAGAGGAAATCGGCGGCATAAACAAAGTGACTTGGAACCCGGTTACTCGTTCGGTAGTGGTGGAATATGCGGTTGCCACCCTCGAGTTATCAGGGGTATTATTAGTTTTTGATCAGATTTTTGCTGAAATGGGATATAAAGTAGGGGGGCAAAATTGCAGCAATGATTTGTTCTGGTCTCTCTTAGCTGGTGGGGCGATTGTTTTGGCTTTTGCGTTAAGGCGAGTTACGCCCAATAGCGGAGCAGCCAGTATGCTGGAGACAGCGGCCTTTGGCATTACAGCGTATTCTGTCGTAACGCACTGCGGTGGACAAAATAGCTCTTCTAAGGCCCTTCATTTAGATAGTATTGCCGGTTTGGTAAGTGTGCTGAATCTTGGTTCCAATAGAGCCTTTGCAGGTTTATTCATGACTTGGTTATTTAATTTTATGGAGATTGTTGGCTGGGTTCCTTTGAAAAATCGGCAAGGAAATGGAAGATCCTCTCTTGGCTGTGGCTTAACGAGTTGTTGAAATGAAATATTGAAAGGAGGTGAATGATAAATGTTTGCTAGAACTGATTTTTGGATTGGCTTAGCAGTTGGTGTAGTGGCAGGCGCATTTGGTTATAAATTAATGGAAGAGCATTCCCAAAAATGTATTTCAACATTGCAGCCTCCAGTAGCCCAAGGAGTGGCTGAGGTGCCCGTGGATGAATTAATGAGACAAAAAGAGCGTTTGGAAGATTTGATTGCTGAGCGACAAAGCATTGGTGCATAACAGGTATTATTTTAGGGCTGTCTCAAATGAAAATTTGAGACAGCCCTAAAAATATACTTGTTGAAAGGTTGGCTGGATGTTTCAAATGAAAAGAAGCTGCAAAAACAGATACTTTTGTTTCTGGCGGTGAAGGTGAAATTAAGGTGGTAATCTTTTAAATGTTAAGAAAATAGTGTAATATTAAATAGGAAGATTAGGGCTTTTTGCGGAACATATAGTAGAATTTGGCATAAGCATTTATAATAATAACAAAGTGTGTTTAGCTAGGAGAAAAATAGATGGAAAAATTAATACGGCTGGCAATCGTTGGACCTGCGGATTCTGCAGCCATTGCCTATGAAGTTGCTCTGGAACGAAGAGATTATTTAGTGCCAATGATGTTGGTCTATGAGGATGCTTCAGAAGTTGCTGATATATTAGCGAAGAATATGAATGAATTTGATATGTGGCTATTTTCCGGGATTGTCCCCTATCAGCGTGCCGTAGCTGTTAACAGCAATCAGCCATTGTTTTATATACCACACACTGGGTCTAGTTTATACAGGGCGTTGCTTGAGATTCTCCATACGCAAAAGATTGTCATGGAAAGTATTAGCTTTGATACGTTCAGTGAGAAAGAAATTGTAGAAACATTTAAGGATACTGCATTGCCCCTGCCCCGAATTTATGCCAATCAATATAAAGGCGTTGTTACAGTCAAAGAGGTCACCGAATGGCATTATGCATTGTGGAAGAACGGCAAAACAGATGTTGCAATAACCTGCTTTTTAGCGACGTATAAAAATTTGCAAAAACTAGGCGTACCTGTAGTGCGGATATGGCCGACCCGCTGCAATATTAGGACAACTCTGGAGTTTGCCATTAAATCCTTTGAGACTCAGCGGGTCAAAGGCAGTCAATTAGCTGTTCAGCATATCGTAATTGATGATTATGGGGATATTGTGAGGGCAAGCTCAAGTTATAATGTAAAGCGAATTGAGCTGAAACTATATGAGATATTAGTCAATTATGCGCATCAATTGCAGGGATCGATCATTATGCGGGGCGATGGTCAGTTTACGCTTTATTCTACCCGGGGAATTCTTACTGAATTTACTGATGAATTTACCGTAATGCCAATTTTGGATGAAATAACACGTAATGTAAACGCTAAAGTAAGTGGCGGGATCGGATTTGGGCTAACCGCATATGCTGCTGAAGAAAACTCTTTTGCGGCACTGGGGCTGGGAGCCGGCAAGGGACGTTGGATGGTGGTGACCGATGAACATACCGTCATTGGGCCCCTTAGTTCTAAAGTTCATCTAAAGTATTCGATCCGCACCAATGATTATGGATTGCGGCAGCTTGCCGATACGCTGAAAATCAGCATAACTACTGTAAATAAGCTTATGGCAATTGTTGATAAACTTGAGCAGAATAATCTCGCCGCCGACGATCTAGCTATGTATCTAAATATTACAGCACGCAGCGCCAGGCGGATGCTGGCCAATCTTGTGGATAAGGGTTTTGCAAAAATAGAAGGAGAAGAATTAGTTGGCAAGGGACGTCCCCGTAAAATATATAAAGTTTTACTTAAAGAATTAGTGCAATCGCTAAATAGTTGAGTCAAAGTAATTTATGCTGATAAAAAAGTTTTTTTAAAGCATAAATTTTTTAAAATATTTTAGGAAATTTCTTTTAAAGGACCTTAAGGTGTGATAAGATAGTATCGTAATAATGAAATTAACTTGTTTGTCAGGAGAGGATGGTTGTCTATGGGAAACGAAAGCGGTTTATCCGCGCTTGGTCAGCAGCTAGTCAAATGGCGACGGAGTTTTCATCAATTTCCGGAAGTCAGCAGAAAGGAAAAGCGGACAGCTTTGATGATTGTAGAGGCACTAAGGGAGATGGGAATTGAATCAGAGACGTTCAGCGGTCATTATGGGGTGTGCGCTGTCATTAGAGGGAGCAAATCGGGCCCGGTAGTGGCTTTTCGTGCGGATATGGATGCTTTGCCTGTTGCTGAAACGAATCAAGTACCTTATAAGTCGATTAATGACAATGTAATGCATGCGTGCGGCCACGACGGTCATATGTCTATTATGTTGGGGGTGGCTAAAATGTTCTTCAATGCGAAGGAAACACTGGCAGGTACAGTCAAAGTCATTTTTCAGCCTGCGGAGGAAGACGCTCCCCGTGGCGGCGCTGATTTAATGCTAAATGAAGGAATTCTGGATGATGCTGAGGTTATCTTTGGCATGCACTTATGGCCAGATCTTCCCTGCGGTCGGATTGGTATACGTAAAGGCCCGCAAATGGCGGCTTCTGATCGATTGACGATTAAGGTTTTCGGACATGGAGCTCATGCTGGCCAACCACAGCACGGAGTGGATGCAATTACCATTGCTGCGGATGTGATTCAGGGAATAGGGCATATATTAACCCGTCAGCTTGATCCCTTGGAAACGGCAACCGTTTCTATCGGTTCTATTCAAGGTGGTGAGCGGTACAATGTCATAGCCAGAGAGGTCGTTTTGTATGGAACTGCCCGTACGCTGGGAGAGGAGGTTCGTAAGGAACTTCCAGTAAAAATCGAAAGAATGTTGAAAGGAATCACCTCCAGCCAGGGTGGCGATTATGATCTGTCTTATCAATTTGGCTATCCTGTGCTCAAGAATTGGGAGGAGCCAACGAATTTGGTTGTTGCCGCTGCGCGGGCAGTTGTGGGAAATACGGAAGTCGATACGGAAATCAAGCCGGCCTTGGCATCGGAAGATTTCGCGAAATATCTAATCCGGACTCCCGGGGCTTTTTTCTGGCTTGGTTGTGGGAAAGCGAATCAAGAAGCCTGTGTGCTTCACAGTTCCGATTTTGACATTGATGAAGATGCGCTGCTGATTGGGGTTCGCATTATGTATCAAACAGGATTGTCGGCACTTGAACATTACCGAAAAACTTCTAATTAGGGAAATTTCCTTAATTGGATCATAATTCCGTTAATGAATAAAGTGCGTTGTTATTAATGTAAGATCTTACTCTAAAGAGGGGGATGAAAAATCAATGAAGCAAATGGCTAGTCAACCAAACATAAAGCTATCAGGTGGATTCTTGAAAAGACTCGAAATATTGGGTAATAAACTACCTAATCCAGCAGTTCTGTTCCTATATCTAATTGGGGTCCTTGCAGTTATTTCAGCAATTTTGTCATCTATGCATGTAACAGCCATTCATCCGGCAACGCATAAAATCATTCATATTCAAAGCCTACTTAGTATAGAAGGTTTGCACTGGATTATGAGCTCAATGATTATAAACTATATTAATTTTCCTCCGCTTGGTATGATTATGGTACTGACTTTGGGGATTGGGCTGGCAGAAAAAGTTGGTTTGATGGATTGTGTGATCAAATCATCAATTCATTCCATTCCGAAAAGCTGTGTAACGGCGGCAATTGTTTTTATCAGTTTAATGAGCCATATTGCATCTGATGCGGCAATTGTTGTTGTGCCGCCTATTGCGGCAATGCTTTTTTATTCATTAGGCAGGCATCCGTTTGCGGGTTTTGCAGCTTCTCTAGCAGCTATTTATTCCGGGTTCACAGCTAACATTCTGATTGTTACGACAGATGTTCTGTTGTCCGGCATCACGACACAGGCAGCGCAGATTGTTGATCCTAAGATCGTAGTTACAGCTATCGATAATTGGTATTTTATGTGTTTTTCGGTATTTTATTTAACAGTAATTACGACGATTATCACGGAGAAGTTTGTCGAACCTCGTTTGGGCAAGTATACTGGTGTTGTTAAAGAGATTTCATTGGAAAGACCGACAACTCAGCAAATAAAAGCTCTTAAGGCTACAGGATACGCAGCCGCGGCTTTTATTGTAGTGCTTTTGCTTATGGTTGTGCCGGAAGGTGCTGTTTTGCGTAATCCTCAGACTGGTGCAATCTTAGGGTCACCCTTGATGAAAGGAATTGTGCCGCTGCTGTTCTTGTTTTTACTTACACTTGGGTTAACTTTCGGGATTAAATCAGATTCAATTACGAGTGGCGATGATGTCATCAAGAAGATGAGTGAGGCAATGAAAGGTCTTTCTGGCTTTATGGTTATGGCTTTTGCCATTGCCCAGTTTATTGCCGCATTTACTTGGACGAATATGGCAACACTAATTGCAACAAGTGGTGCTGATTTTCTAAAGAGTATTGATATGACAGGACTGCCGGCATTTATCTGTTTTATGCTGTTTGCCCAGTTTTTGGGGCTGTTTACTGCTAGTGGATCAGCCGTCTGGGCGCTGCTTTCACCAGTATTTGTTCCAATGTTTATGTTACTTGGTTATCATCCAGCCTTTATTCAAATGGCTTTTCGTGCAGGCGACGGGTCTCTCAATACAATTGGAATTGTTAATCCGTTTCTTCCTTTGTTCTTAGAAGGACTTGGAAAATATCAAAAGAATGTTGGTATAGGGACGTACTTATCGTTAATGCTGCCTTATGCAGTGGCGTTTCTTGTGATGTGGTACCTGCTCTTTAGTTTCTGGTATTTCATGGGCTGGCCTTCCGGTCCGGGGGTTACGCAGCGTTTATAGTAGAGTAGGAAGAATGATATTGTCTTAAAGTTAAGAAGCAGTGGATAAACAACCGAAAAGACAAAAAAAGGGGCTGTCTTAAATTAAAATGTACCCTGTAAGATAGACAGTTAAAATAAAGGGGCATCCTGCCCCAAAAATGACTCTGTTTTACAGGGTCATTTTTTGTTGGTGGCGCCCAGCATAGGCGCTTACTAGTCGGTGCAAGTCCGATACGGGGGTTGCTAGTGCCAACCGTTAGCTTAAGACAAGGGTGTCCACCGTGAGGTGGATGAAATAGGCGAATTCCTAGTGAAATTCGCCCCTTCCCGAACCGTAGGGGCATCTTTCGATGCATACGGCTCTCCATTCCTATTAAGCTTTCGTTTAAAAGGTAAGTTGTCACCAAGCCAGTATTATGAATATTTCCGGAAGGAAATTATCCTATCCATGTGTAGATGAGAACGGTATTTCTTCCGGAATAGAGATACCCTGGATACGGCAAAGCGACTCCAATAACTCTATTTTTTTGTTTACTTCATCCAGAGAACCTCTCCTTGACCAGTAATCACTGCGAAGCTGTTCGAAAAAGTCATCTAAATGTCATATTCTACGTTAAAGTTTTGCTTTAATAATGGCAGCCTTTTTACTGTAGCTTTCATAATATATCCTCCGTAAACCCTATTAATCAGTTCTACAGAGATTTTTTATAGGCCCCTTTTAAAATTGTCCTTGACATGGGGTACACTTTAAACTTTTAAATTTTAAGACCATCCCTTTTATTTCCTAACCTTCTGTATGTATCGCAATGGCGGTAGCGATAGCAGCACCAATACCTGAGCCATCCTTTGTAAGGATGCTGGTAATTTTCTTTCTAGTTCCAAGCTCTTCATCCAGGGTCATCTGGATTGTTTTAGCGTAATTAGGAGCTTTTTCGTATAGTGAGCCGTCAATGGCAATGGTATGGTTTTGAGAACAATCCGGATCAATATGATGCAGAATTCCGATATAAGTAGCTGCCACCAAGCGGGCGGAGCGGATAGATACAAGGGAGGCAATCTTTTTTAAGATTTGGCGATCGTCAAGGGTAGAGTCTGCAATACTTAGCTTGCTCTCAAGAAAGTCGGCGATCTGTTCTTTCTTCTCACTCTCATCTTCCAGCAAAAGCGAAATATGAGCACCATGTAATATATAAGGAGTGGTTAGTATTTTTCTTGCAGAGGTGCTTCCTGCCAGTAATCCATGATCAAATAAGCTGCATGCTATGATGCGCACCAACTCACCAATATAGTGCCCTGAAACCATTTTTTCTAATTGCTGCTCGCCGGGCTTCTCGCTTTGCTGGTCCAATAGGGCGTCAAAAGCGGTAAAGGGTAATTGATCAAAGTTACCTGATTCTAAGTTGATAATCATTGGTTTTTTGGTATCTGGTCCACAAGGTTCAATATAAGCGGTGTTGTGGCCAGTACCGCAAATCGAGCCAATATCCGTAAAGGGATCTTCATAGGCTGAGGCAAGTAAGGTACCGACAGTATCATTGATAATGACTTTAGGTATCACATTAGGAAGATTCTGTCTGTCTAAGGCTGATCGCAGCAAGGTTGTAATGTCTTTACCTTCCACACCTGTTGTTTCAATTTCTTTTGTCCAATGAATTAATGTGCCTGTATTAAGACCTCTTTGGTCTGTTGGGAAGGAAAACGTATGACCTAAGGGATATATCTGATCCGGTTTTACAAGAGGGGCAATTTGCTTAGCAATAAAATCAAATAAGTGATCGGCAGTAGATTGTTTGGATATATGATTGTATTGCTCTTCTTTCTGTTGAAGGGGCTTTCCTGCCCGGGCATGTACTATATACTTCCCTTTTCCTAACAATTCCGTTAACAGGACTCTAACATTGGTTCCGCCAAAATCTAAAGCCAGAAATGTTCCTATTTCTTTTCGGGACGGTTTGCTTAAATAAGAGGGCAACATTTTTAATGAACTAGGTACTCCAAGCAGGCCATTTTCCATAGCTTGTTGAAACTTAGCGGCGATGTCACCGATTTGTTTAGGGGAAATGGTGAGTTGTGCGGCAAGCTCATGTAGTTGAGTTAACAACTTGCTCATACTGTAAACCTCCAGTATTAAATCGATTCGCCATTGTTTATGACAGCGTTTATGGAGATTATATCATAAACATGTAGAATTTAACTGATTTTTTACGCAATTTCCCTAAAAAGTGAAATAGATACAATTCGTCTAAAGAGTTTGGCTGCTTATCGCTTGCTGACGTAAAACCATTTTCAGAATTTTTCCGGTAGAACTTTTAGGCAGAGAATCTATGATGATGAATTCCTTAGGAATTTTGTAAGGAGCAAGTTTTTTTTGCAAATAGGATTTTACTGCTTTTTTATCGATGGTAAACCCTTCATTGACCGTAAGATACGCTTGAACTAAAGAACCATGTTGTTTATTTGGAATTCCGATGACAGCAGCTTCGGCGATAGCAGGATAGGCATACAAAAGCTCTTCAATTTCTCGTGGATAGATATTTTCTCCATTAATTATAATCATATCTTTTAACCGATCCACAATAAAGAGATAGCCTTCCTGATCCATATAGGCTAAATCTCCTGTATGAAGCCAGCCATTTTGAAGTGCTTTAGCCGTTTCCTCTGGTAATCGATAATAGCCGTGCATTACATTAGGACCACGAACCAATAATTCACCTATTTCTCCGGGGTTAAGAGACTGACTGTCGGTATTAACAATCTTTACTTTAATACCGGGCAATGGCTTTCCAATGGACCGATATTTTATCTTATGAATTGGATTTAACGATACAATGGGCGATGCTTCCGATAGTCCATAGCCTTCTACTACTGATTTACCGATTTTCTTTGTAAATTGCTCAGAAATTTCTTGCGGCAGGGAAGAACCGCCTGAAACCAAGAGCTTAACATGAAGGAAGTCTTCTTCTTGCGCCCTTTGGGCAAGCAGACGAAACATATTGGGAATACCGAAAATTACAGTTAAGGCATGATCTTTAATGGCAGAAATCGTTTCTCGAAGAGAAAAATTTTCTAAAATTAGGATTGATGAGCCATTTAGCAAGGGCGTCAATACAGCGGCCGTCCAGGCAAAGCAATGATACATGGGTAAAACACAAAGAATGCGATCCTCATGCTGGTAGGTGAAGACTTGTGAAAAAGCCTGAGCATTGCTAACCAGATTCTTATGAGTGAGCATAGCTCCTTTTGGGTTTCCTGTTGTTCCGGAGGTATAGATGATTGTACATACTTCATTTTCATCAAAGGATTGAGATACTGAAGCGGGGGAAAATGATTGCTGTGAGATTGTATGGGAAATGTCGGTGATGAGTAATTGGCTTACTTCCTCTTGATAGCTATATTGAGCAAGTTCCGTATCCAAATCAAGTATCGACATGGTAATTAATTTTTTTATCTTGGCATTGTGTAGAATGTATGCAATTTCACGGGGAACAAATTGGAAATTAAGAGGTACAATGACAGCGCCTAAGCTAGTGATCGCTAAATAGCTATAAATAAACTCAACACAATTTTTAGAAAATAAGCCAACATTTTCTCCTGGGCGTATACCTTGTTGATAAAAAAAGTTTCGATAGTTTGTAACTGCATTGGACAATTCACCGTAGGTAATTGGCTTTTCTCCTAAAAATACAATTTGATCGTGATGGATGCTGTTTTGTTGGATTATTTCGTGAACAAGCATAATTGCCTCCTTAAAAATTAGTGTTGAGATAAAGTTGCTTCGAGATGCATTCATTCTTTATGGTAACGTAAATCCTTCCAATGGTAAAGTCTAGAGCAAAAAAAGGGAAAGAACATGGAGTGACGTGTTAAAACATTGTAAATATATTGCTATATTTGTCATTTGGCGCAGGTAAAATGATAAATATATAGAATGATAATAACTTAATAGATTGCTAATTAATCGTAAAAAATTATGCTGGCGGTGAGACGATGAATAAAATTCGAGTACTAATAGTTGATGATTCCCCTTTTAGTCAGAGGTTAATTAAAGATGCTTTGAAAGAATCAAAGTATGAAGTGTGCGGTTGTGCTGGTACAGGTAATGATGGTATACGTCAGTACCGTGAACTGCAGCCGGATTTGGTAACAATGGATTTGACATTGCCTGATATGGATGGGTTGGAGTGCTGCCGTGAATTGTTGACCATTGATCCAGCCGGTAAAATCGTAGTGGTAAGTGCCATGAAGGATGAAGCCATTATCAATCGGGGGACAGCCATTGGCGTAAAAGCATTTTTCCAAAAGCCGGTTAAGTCGGAGGAACTGCTCCTTGGAATCGAACAGATTATCAAGCAGCAGAGGAATGAAGCAGGTCAGCAGCATTTCTTGGAATATTTTACTGCAGCCTTTACGAAAAATATTACAGACATGACGGGAATGGATGTTATTTCTATAGATCATAGTACAATTCAGCCAGTAGTATCCCATGGTTTAGGTGTTATCATTGGAATAACAGGAAGTCAGCAAGGGCGAATTATGCTGGATGTATCTATGGACGTGGCGCAAGAATTTACTAAAAGGTTATTAAGAACTGATGCAGTAGCCGATGAAGATGTATTTAATAGTATTTCTGAATTTACTAATATTATTGCAGGTCATAGTATCTCTGAGATTAATAATGTATTAAAAGCTAAGGAATTTGAAATTCGTCTTACACCACCGAGCATTATAATTGGTGAATCCATTGCTATTATTAATCCTAAAATGACTTCGAATACAGTCACAGCGAAAACCGCTATTGGTTCATTGCATATGAATGTTGGGTTTGTAGGAGGGAAATAATTTTGGATGTAAAAGTGATTAATCCATTTATTGATGCGATTATGAATATTATGCCGCAATTAGGTTTTCAAAATGTTGTGAAGGGCAAGCTTTCAGTAGGGGATCAGTTTGTCGAGAGTAAAGGAATCACCGTGTTAGTGGGATTGACAGATCAGCTGCGAGGCAATATTGCATATAATTTTACGGAAGCAACGGCCATGTCGATTGCATCAAAAATGATGATGGGGATGCCCGTTGCAACATTAGATGACTTAGCACAAAGTGCAATTTCTGAGTTAACCAACATGGTTACGGGAAATGCTGCAACTCGCTTTGAGAAGGATGGTTTACGAGTGGATATTTCCCCCCCTAGTCTAGTTGTGGGAGAGAAGTTTAAACTGAAAGTAAGCGGTGCAAAATTTTTAGTAGTGGAAATGATTGCCGATTCCTTAGTAATTGAACTAAATATTGGCATCGAATAATTTATGATGAGACGTTAGAGGCATTATTACTTATGAGATAGTGAGTAAAAATATATAACTGACTGATTGGAAAACAAAAGGTGTAAGGAATGCTGCTCTACGATAAAAGAGAAGGCCTTAGGCCTTTTTATTCATAAGCGTGTCCATTGCGAGCATAGCGAAGCAATCTCCTGCTGCTTGCTAAGAGATTGCTTCACTCTGTTCGCAATGACAAAAGAACGTAATGTATAGAAAATCTTAAGAAATGGGAGGTGACAGTCCATGTATGAAATCATATTATTTGACTTGGATGGAACGTTGACAGATCCTAAAATCGGTATTACATCATCCGTTCAATATGCCTTACAGAAAATGGGCATTAAAGAAAAAGATCCAGATGTGCTGATTCCTTTTATCGGACCACCTTTATTAACATCTTTTAAAGAGCTTTACCATATGAGTGACAAGGAGGCAGTGCAGGCGATTGGATATTATCGGGAACGTTTTTCGGCAACAGGATTATATGAAAATAAAGTATATGAAGGCATGGAGGAACTATTAGCCAGTTTGAAGAACCAAGGGAAAAAACTAATCGTAGCAACTTCAAAGCCTACCGGGTTTTCAGTGAAAATTTTAGAACACTTTGGTTTAAAACAGTACTTTGCTGCCATTGTGGGAAGTAATCTTGATGGAACAAGGACTGAAAAAAGTGATGTGATCGAATTTGCCCTATTAGGGGAAAACATTACTGATCTAGGTAAAGTTGTAATGATTGGAGATCGAAAATATGATATCAGCGGTGCTAAAAAGAATCATATTGATGTGATTGCTGTTGCTTATGGATATGGCAGTTACGATGAATTGGTAGCAGCCGAGCCGAACTATATTGTTTCTTCAGTAGAAGAACTTTCCATTCTTTTGACAAAATAGTTTAATACATTGTTTTTCATTTCCTTATCTACAAATTTTTGATATGCTTATAAGTATTCATTGGAGATCACTCTTTTAGCTGTTAAGCTAATATCTTGGAAAGTTGTTAATGGTTAGAGTGGTTCATTTTTAGCGAGTATTAGGATACCTACTACGGCCTTTGCGATTGAACAAGGGTTCAGTAAATTGGGTTATAATGTAATCTTATGCAATACTGGCGGCAAAACAGCAGAAAGTATCAATTACTTTAAAATGTTGATCGAAAAAAAGGTAGACGGCATCATTCTCATTGGTTCTATTTTTAATGACCAACAGGTTAAAAAATATGTTGCCAAGTATGTGAAAAATCTGCCGATTGTATTGGCGAATGGACATTTGGAGGTGAGCAATAGCTATTCCGTATTAGTAGATGATTTTAATGGAATTCATCGCTGTGTAGAAAATTTAAAGCAAAAAAAGCATACAAAAATTGAATATGTCAAAGATCTGGCGACTTATAGTGCTGGATTTTTTTTATTATGCTAGGAACCATATGTTTTTGAGCTGGGAATGACAGCCAGTATGGTCGGCTTTGCGGCAGGTAGGTTGGCTGTCGACGGTGCCGTGGAATGCCTGCATCCTGGGCATGATATTTTTCTCCAATATATCTGACCGGACAGGGCGCCATCAATGCACTTGGCAATCTTGGCGGATTTTTTGGATCGTATATATTGTCGGTTTGATGATCCAAAGGTACAATTACAATATAGGTGTTTATAGTCTGGTTAGTCTATTATTCCTGGCAGCTGCGATTACTGCCACGTTGCCCAATTCATTTGAGGCAGAGCCCAAAATCGAGGCACTGCAAAAGACTGTGCACTCCTAAGGGAGATTGTCAAAACAAGTTGACTTACATCAATTCCTTATGTATTGGATTCTTACCACAAAAAACATAAATAGGAGGGGTTACATATGAATATGGCTGATTTTTCATTGGAAGGCAAACTGGTAGTCATTACTGGTGGCAACAGAGGGCTTGGCCAAGGTATGGCAGTAGTGATGGCTAAGGCTGGAGCTGATATTGTTTCTATTCAAAGAGGAGGGACTTGTACAGAAACAGCAGCGTTAGTGGAAGCTCTCGGGAGGAAATGTTATGCTGTGAGCTGTGATTTAGCAACTCTTCAATCAGCGGAGCCACTGGCAGCAGAAATTGAAAAAAAAGCTGGACGAGTACATATATTGATCAATAATGCTGGTATTCAAAGGCGTTATCCAGCAGAAAAATTTCCGATCGAGGAATGGGATATTATTATGCAGGTTCAATTACGATCCGCATTTATGATGTGCCAGGCCTTTGGTGGTCGCATGCTGGAGCGGGGTTCAGGAAAAATTATCAATATTGCTTCCTTGCTATCTTTTTCTGGAGGTGTGACTGTACCTGCCTATGCAGCGGCAAAAGGAGGGATTGCTCAGTTGACTAAGGCACTGGCCAATGAGTGGGCTGCTCGCGGTGTTAATGTCAATGCAATAGCTCCTGGATATATGGCAACGGATATGAATACCGCGCTCATTGATGATTCTATACGTAGTGCACAGATTATGGACAGAATTCCGGCAAAACGGTGGGGAGTACCAGAAGATATGGGCGGAACGGCCGTTTATCTTGCTTCCAAGGCATCAGACTATGTTCATGGGCAAGTAATCTGCGTTGATGGAGGATGGATGGCAAGATAGATCGTTATCAATTGTCCCACGAAAGATGAAAAATAGATTATAAAAATAATAGAGGTGGTAAAAATGGCTAAATCAAAGGTATATGTTACTTAACCCTTAGCAGAAGAAGTACTGGCGTTGCTGAAAGAGCGTTGCGAGGTGGAGATGAATCCAGAAGATCGAATGCTGAGTACCAGTGAACTGCTGGAGAAAATAGAAGGGCGAGATGCTGTACTCGTTGTATCAGCATCGATCACGGAAGAGATTTGTCAGCTGCCAAAATTCAATGTAAAATATTTGCAAACTATGGCGTTGGTTATAATAATATTGATGTGCCTGCTGCTACGAAGCATGGTATTTTTTGTTAGCAACACACCAGATGTTCTCACTGATGCGGCTGCTGATCATACGTTTGCCTTGCTGATAGCGATAACTTCATGATGACAGGAACTTTTCATTCATCTAATGTAAATATAAAACGTAGAGTAAAAGAATCCCGTACTTCGTGCTGGATTCTTTTACTTTACCTTATAAAAAAATGAATAAAAATTAATAGTATTAATAATCTAAGTTGTCTATACTATTATATAGATTTGAATTTTTGGGCATAATGCCCTAAAAATATTTACGCAATGAAATAAATTTTCTGAAAGGCAGGTATTCTTAAGTCTATACTAGAATAGTACAGTATTGATTGATAAGAATAAATTACATAGGAGGTAGGAAATGGGAACGTTATATGATATAGGGATGGTTGGGTTAGCTGTAATGGGCGAAAATTTAGTAATGAATATGGCCAATAAAGGCTTCGGAGTAGCGGTATATAATCGTACTACAAGTAAAGTAGATGAGTTTCTTCAGCATAATGCTGAGGGGAAAAAGCTTGGAGGAGCTCATTCTATCGCCGAGTTAACAAATATGCTGACCAAGCCTCGTAAAATTATGCTGATGGTTAAGGCTGGTAAGCCTGTAGATGATATGATTGCCGAGTTGCTGCCGCACTTAGAGCAAGGTGATATTATTATTGATGGTGGTAATTCTTTTTTTGAAGATACTCGTAGGCGTTTTGATGAATTGTCTCATCAGGGTATTCGTTATATTGGTATGGGAGTGTCTGGAGGAGAAGAAGGAGCCCTAAAGGGACCAAGTCTCATGCCGGGAGCTGAACTTTCTGCTTATCAGGAAGTGGCACCGATTTTTACTGCGATTGCTGCTCAGGTTGCAGATGGTCCGTGCTGCGCTTATGTAGGACCAGACGGGGCCGGTCATTATGTAAAAATGGTACACAATGGAATCGAATATGGTGATATGCAGCTTATTAGTGAAGCATATTATATTATGAAAGTTGCATTAGGGTTGTCAGCAGAAGAACTCTATGAAGTATTTGCCGAATGGAACAAAGGGGAGCTCGATTCGTATCTTATTGAAATTACACGAGATGTGTTTTTACAGCAGGATGAACTCACGGGTAAGCCATTAGTAGAAATGATTTTAGATAAAGCCGGTCAGAAAGGAACAGGCAAGTGGACCTCGCAAAGTGCTTTGGATTTGGGAGTACCTACCCCAACAATCACAGAAGCCGTATTTGCGCGATGCATGTCGGCATATAAAGAAGAACGGGTGGCTGCATCGAGTATCTTAATTGGTCCTGATGATCAATATAAGGGAGATCGCAAGGTATTTATTAAAGCGATCCATGATGCCTTATATGCATCGAAGATATGCTCTTACGCCCAAGGGTTTGCTCTTTTAAAAGCTGCTGATAAGGAATATGGCTGGAACTTGAACTATGGTGACGTAGCTCTTCTTTGGCGAGGCGGATGCATTATTCGGGCTCAATTTTTAGATCGGATTAAAGAGTCCTTTCAGCAAGATGCTAATCTGCCGAATTTACTGCTGGCTCCTTATTTCCAAGAGGCGCTAAGCCGAGTTCAAGACAACTGGCGCCTAGTTGTAAAAACGTGTAAAAAACTAGGGATTCCGACGCCTTCCTTTAGTGCCTCCTTAGACTATTATGACAGCTATCGCAGGGCCGTACTCCCTTCCAATCTGATCCAAGCGCAAAGGGATTACTTTGGTGCTCATACCTATGAGAGAGTTGATCAACCTGGTACTTTCCATACGGAATGGATAAAAAAATAGGTTCATAAGTGGAGAGGTATAGATTTTTTAACCGCAGAGACGCAGAGAACACAGAGAAAAGATAGATAGGGTTAAAAATCTCCTCAGCACCCTCTGCGTCTCTGCGGTTCGAACTTATTCTTTAAAGGAGCGTAACGATTTTTCTATTTCTTTGCAAGATTGTTGTTTACTGCGTCAGCGTAACATTATAATTTGTTAGCGTGGTATTATTCTGGTTAATAAAGGTTACCCGGATTGGGCGGCGGGTATCAAATAATGAGCGTTCCATGGCAATATAGTCATATCCCTTAGTAGTCGTTACGCTCTCATTAAGGCGAGGGCTTTTGGTTCTTACTGTAACAGTAAGGTCATTTCCTGATTGTGTGATCTTTTCAATGCCGATACCGTACCCGGTTGAGTCTACGGTACCGAGGTGAGTATAAACAACGATTTGATGGCTAAAGTCAACATTCTTCATCTGGTTTATGATGTCTTCCGGGACTAAATTCGCTCCTCGTAAACGGGGATCTTGAATCAGAGCACCAAAAGTCATGTCGGCAGGATAGGAGGTATTGTACCATGTCCATTCCCGAAAATCATTCGTTTGGTATAGGGTTTGGGGAGCATTGGGGGTGATGACCACTGGGCCCGTAATGGGGCGGTGGGTAAAAAAGCTGGCGGGAGTATACGTAGCAGGATATCTTGAATTGCCAATACCGCGTATTGCAGTAATTTCCCAGCCTTGATTGCGAGTCTTTACCAGGTTTACTTTAAAAGTCTGGCCGCTGGTCCGCACTTCAACAGTTGCTTTGTTTGCCGACTGATCAAGAATTGTAAATTTATCACGGAAGGGATTAAAGCCGTAGGTATAGGCATGTTCCTTTACGGTTCTTACGGGGTCCATTTTGGATGAGTTCGACCAATGTTTTGATTTAGAAGTTCGATCTGC
Source organism: Pelosinus fermentans (assembly GCA_002434245.1). Taxonomy (GTDB): domain Bacteria; phylum Bacillota; class Negativicutes; order DSM-13327; family DSM-13327; genus Pelosinus; species Pelosinus fermentans_B. Next base: position 219,123 of record DJJR01000080.1, on the reverse strand, counting down.
TTCAGGAGTCTGGTTTGTTTCATTTGATGCGGCAAAAACTTTTGCAACAGGAAGACCAGGCAACATTGCCGAAGACATAACTGCCGCTCCCGCAACAGCGGCTAATAGTTTCTTAGAGTGATTCTTTATTTGCTTTCTGCGAATTATATTTTTCATAGATAATCTTCCTTTCATGCATTTTTGTTAGTATTTCCATTACTCCAACGATCCATGTTAGGGAGTTTTAACCGAAAAATAAGTAAAGATTGGATGTCTAAACATTCATGGGTCAAAAGAATATTTTTATGATTAAAAAGAACTAGCCCTTTTAAAAAAATGAAAGGGCTAGTCGTTTTGTTTGCGGGGCTAAAAAGTATAAGATTTCTAAGGGGAACGTTAAACACAGAAGACACAGAGATGCACAAAGAACACAGAGACATGTGTATTCTCTACCCCTTTGTGTTCTTTGTGATTCAAAACGGCTATATTTTAAAAGGACACTAAGTAATCTTCTTCCTAGGCACAAAATAATCTGATTATCAAATTTTAGAGCAAATCGGGCAGCTTTGCATGGAGAAGGGCTGTTCTAGACCTGCCTGTTCTAATATATCTCTGTCGCGAAAGATTTCAAGGGTAGGGCCATCAGCGAGAATGCTGCCATTATGCAAGACGATGGTTCGTTTGCAAAGATCCAGTACCATATCTAAATCATGAGTTGCAATAATTTTTGTATGACTAAATGTGTGTAAAAGAGTGATCAACTGACGGCGAGCCAATGGATCGAGGGCTGCGGTTGGTTCGTCCATTACCAAAATTGCCGGGTCCATGGCTAACACTGTCGCGATGGCTACTGCTCGTTTTTGTCCTCCTGAGAGGCGATAAGGGGGACGGTCTTTTAAAGCATAAGCACCTACGGTTTTTAATGCTGATATTACACGCTTTTCCACTTCTAGAGGCGGATATCCTAAGTTCAGCGGACCAAAAGCTACATCATCATAAACCGTTGGCATGAACAGCTGATCGTCAGGATTTTGAAAAACCATGCCAACTGTGCGTCGGATGTGGGTTAGCGTTCCTTGGACAACGGGATAACCTCCAATATTGACCGTTCCGGTCGTGGGGAATAGCACGCCATTTAGATGAGATAGCAACGTGGTTTTACCTGAGCCATTGGAACCAACAATTGCGATCGCTTCCCCATGACCGATATGAAGAGAGAGGTTTCTTAGTGCAGTTGTGCCATCAGGATAGGTATATAGTATATTTGTTAAATCAATTGTGTGATGACTCATTGAAAACCTCCTGTAAGCAATGTTCCCAGGGCCTGTGGGATATTGATAAAACGACAGAGAAGAAAGAAGGATAGACAAAAAAGTAGATAGAGATGATCTTTTTTTGTCCATCTTGCAGCAGATAGTAAAGGAACCTTTCCGTCAAAGCCGCGACATAGCATAGCTTGATAGATTCGCTGTGCTCGATCCATAGTTCTAAGTAGTAATTGTCCCAGCAATGACCCCCAAGCCTTATAATGAATTCCGGCTGTCTTGAAAGAACGAAGATTGTAGGCCTGATTTGTTTTTAAAAACTCTTCAAGCAATACATGGAGATAGCGGTACATAAAGAGGATTTGAATCACAATGGGCTTGGGAACACCAATTTGCGACAAGGCTGTACAAATTGAATTCATACCCGTTGTTGCAACCAAAATTAAAGCCGATGTTACGGTCAAGAGCAGTTTGATGGTAATGGATAGAAAGGAAAGCCAGCCTCCAGTTATCAGAAATGATCCGAGTTTCGCAATCGGTCTTTGGTCAAAAACTGGATTGAATAGGCCAATAAAAACAATAAAAGGAGCGATCAGCAGCAAGCGTTTTACGATTGGTTTATAAGGCAGATTTCCTAACGACATTAAAGCAACGGGATAAAATAATAGGGGTAGAAGACTTGTAACTTCATATTTAGAAAAGGAGGTAACCAGCACGACAAAAACTAAGGTTGTGATCAGTTTTGTACAGGAATTCAAAGAGTGAATGAATGTCTTTTGAGTGGCGAGATCATCAATGGTTCGCAGATTGAGCCAAGTTGACTCCAGTTTGATCATAGTAACCCTCTTTCAAAGAAAAAATAGTATTTGCCCATCCATAAGAATAAGGGATACGACGATACGTCGCATCCCTTATAGTATACTAGCGTTTTGCTGCAACTTGTAGCCCTTTGCCAATAAAATAAGCTAAAATCAATGTAATAAAAGATCCTACGAGACCGGCTACCGAAGTTCCTGTATCTACAGCAGGCCAGGCTGCTTCTGTGGTTGCCTCGGTTCCCTCTACTGACGCCGGATGGGAGGCAGGAGCAGCTTTAAAATTGTAGTCAGGGAGGAAGGCGATTTTTTCCTGTATTTCGGCGAAATAGCCATGAACCTCATCGGATGCCTGGAGCTCTTCTTCTCCGTTGATTCCGGCAATCGACCATTCCAGTCCATCGGGATTACTAGAAGCAAACCAGGATAAACCACCCCCTGTGATGATAGCGAGGGTAAATAAGACGATAATCACTTTTTTTATAGAAGCAGCACCTAATGAAGGATTTAAAGCCGTGGGTTGGATGATCTGGGGTGCTTCTTGATAAATGAATCCAACGACCACAGCGGTAATAATGCCTTCAATCAAACCAATAGCGAGGTGAATGGGCTGCATGAGCAATACAAAAGTTGTAAAAGGAAGGGCTGATATTCCAGAAAAGAGAGTTTGTAAAACTACGCTAAAGGCTCCTAGTTGGAGTCCTGCAACTGCTGCTGCAATGGAGCCAAGCATAATACGTTTTTGTGAGGGAGTCGTACCGACTAATGGTTTATAGATAAATGGATACGCTATATAACAAGGAATAAAACCCATGTTAAAAATATTACAGCCAAGAGCCAGTAAACCTCCATCAGCAAAAAATAATGCCTGAACCGTTAAGATAGAAGCAATTGTTAAAAAAGCAGCATGAGGACCAAGGAGTATTGCCAGCAGCACGCCTCCTCCGATGTGACCGCTTGATCCTGTACCAGGTATGGTGAAATTAATCATTTGGGAAGCAAAGACAAAGGCACCCAGGACGCCCATTAAGGGGATTTTTTGCTCATCCATATCATTTTGAACTTTCTTGGCTGCGTAGGAAGCCAATCCAGCAGTAGCGGCCCAGAGGGTTCCACCTACCACTGGGGAAATTAGTGCATCCGCCATGTGCATACATCATCACTCCTAATTATATTTTTCAATTTACAAGACCTATGCAAAGGATGTATATCCAAGACACTTAATATAATGTTCTTTTTTTCATAAAAATGGCTACGCAAGAAAAGCTCCAAACTTCTTGGAGCATGACTTTCGTAGCCATCTGACAAGCCTTCATGACCTGTAGTAGTAAATATATATATTTATGATGTTCAATTTCGCTACTTTTTTTCTTTATCCTGCTTCTTACAGAAAAAAATAATGAAAATGGAAAAGATATACAGGATCAATTTTTCAATTGCTTCAGTGCATTAAACATAATAATATACTGAAATTTATTGACAAGGCGAAATAAAATATTGCATTATATATTAGTGTGAGAATATTATTTTGCGTTTCGTTATAAAGGAGCAGGATATTATTATGAGACTTGATAGTTATGACCGAGCCATTTTGAGTGCTTTACAAAGAGATTCTTCGATATCCAATTTGGATTTGTCTAAATTAATTGGTCTTTCAACCTCTGCATGTCTTACAAGAACAAAAAACCTAAAAGAACTGGGGGTTATTAAGCAGTTTACAACGATCGTGGATGAAAGAAAGCTTGGGATGGAGACCATTGCCTTTATTATGGTGATTTTGTCTCCTTTGAATCGAGAAACAGCTGATTTTTTCTTAGAGCAGATTAATAAGCTTCCACAAGTACTTGAGTGCTACAGCATTACCGGCAATAAGGATTATCTTTTAAAGATCGTTGCTAAAGATATGCCAACGTACAAAGACTTTGTAATTGATTCACTTATGGCGATACCCGGGGTAAGCAGGGTGGAAACCAGTATCGTAATTAGTACTGAAAAGAGAACAGTAGCAATACCAACGGAAGAATGATCTGAACAATACAATCGAAAAAAGGGGAAAAGTATGGATAGTAACACTACAAATCAACAGATACAACGAGGTCTAAAAAATCGTCATATCCAAATGATTGCGTTAGGGGGAGCCATTGGTACAGGTTTATTTTACGGTTCCGCTACGGTGGTAAAAACGGCTGGACCTGCGATTACTTTATCATATTTAATTGGCGGCATTATTATTTTCTTTATTATGCGGGCATTAGGCGAGATGGCTGTGGATTGTCCAGTATCAGGATCATTCAGTCAGTATGCCTATCAATATTGGGGTGAGCTTCCTGGATTTATTGCCGGCTGGAACTACTGGTTTAATTATGTGGTTGTTGGTATGGCTGAATTATCAGTTGTCGGGACTTATATGAATTATTGGTATCCTGATATTCCAACATGGGTAACAGCACTTACTTGTTTAGTGGTTGTTACATTCATTAATACGGTAAATGTAAAAGCCTATGGAGAGCTTGAGTTCTGGTTTGCGATTATCAAAGTTCTGGCAATCATTGGAATGATTGTTTTTGGCGTAGCTATGATTGTTTTTGGCATTGGTAATAGTGGACAGCCTGTTGGAATCAGCAATTTGTGGGAACATGGCGGATTTTTTCCCAATGGAGTATTGGGAGTGGTGATGTCACTGGTTTTAGTCATGTTTTCATTTGGTGGCGTTGAGCTTGTGGGGATTACTGCCGGTGAAGCTGAAAATCCTAATAAAACAATTCCACAAGCAATCAACCAAGTAGTATGGCGGATTTTGCTTTTTTATATAGGAGCTATGGGAGTTATTTTAGCAATCTTTCCTTGGAATGAAATTGAGGCAACGGGCAGCCCTTTTGTACAGATATTTTCTCACGTGGGTATTCCATCCGCGGCTAATTTATTAAACTTTGTCGTTCTTACAGCGGCCCTATCTGCATATAACAGTGCCCTATATAGCAATGGAAGAATGTTATATGGCTTAGCAGTACAGGGGAATGCTCCTAAACTCTTTGGAAGACTTAATTCAGCTGGAGCACCAATCATTGCAATTTTATTTTCTACCTCGTTTACATTACTTACGGTTTTAATCAGCTATTTGGACCCAGAAAAGGTGTTCCTATACTTTATGGCGCTGGCAACAATTTCTATTATTATCAATTGGGCGACCATTTTGATTGTACAATTAAAATTTCGAAAGCATAAAGAAAAGACAGGTGAGCCAATCTTGTTTAAGATGCCGCTGCATCCGATTTCATCATATATTAGTTTGGTCTTTTTAGTTGTTGTTGTTGTTATTATGGCATTTATCCCTGATCTGCGCTTCTCTTTATATATTGCTCCTATTTGGCTGTTTTCTTTGTATATCGGCTTCAAATTGAAAACTACAGCAAAGAAGAATTAATTGTGCATTTCATTTAGCGGTTCAAGCGTTATACGTAGGTGAAAAATTGGAAAGAAAAATCTTACTATAAGTTTACAAAGATATGGAATATGATATATAATTCAGATAGTATTCTGCTAGTACAACATTGTTAAAACGTCTAACAGAAGTTAGACATAATACTAGGCGGATTATTTAGTGTGTGTGTATTATGTCCCATATCAAAACATAACCATGAAGGTTTATCGAGTAGCTTTATACGTCGATGCCTTTGTGGTATTTTTTTGTTAGTTTGATGAATGAATTTTCTAAAATAGAGAGTAAAGGATCTAGTAAACTTTAAAATTATAATCGAAGGAGCATGAATTTATGGGACTTAAAAGATTAATCGCTTTTGTATTAATCGTACTTTTATGTTTTTTAGCCCTCGGATGTAGTGGAAAAGATGCTGGCAGAAAAGAAGACAAGAATCAGTTAGTATATGCCAGTACCAAAGATATTCGGAATATCAATCCCCATCTTTACAGCGGTGAGATGGCAGCTCAAAATATGGTATTTGAATCCCTGGTCATTAATACGGACCAAGGAGTTATGCCTTGGCTGGCGGAAAAATGGGATATTTCCGAGGATGGTAAAGAATATACCTTTTATCTGCGAAAAGATGTTACCTTTACAGATGGTGAGTCCTTTAATGCGCAAGCAGTGAAGATGAATATTGATGCAGTTGTCGCAAATCGAGAGCGTCATGCTTGGCTGGATATGGTGAACCAAATTGACCATGGAGAAGTAGTAAATGAGTTTACTTATAAATTAGTGCTCAAACAGCCTTATTACCCCACTCTCGAAGAACTAGGCTTAACTCGTCCTTTCCGTTTTATTTCCCCTAAATGCTTTATCAATGGGATGACGAAAGACGGTGTAAATGGATACATAGGTACTGGACCATGGATCTTAACTGAACACAAGGATAAGCAATACGCAATTTTTACTGCTAATAAAAAATATTGGGGTACTAAACCTAAACTGGAATCAATTAAGTGGAAAGTGATTCCTGATCACCAAACGATTCTTCTGGCACTGCAAAAAGGGGAAGTGGATTTGTTGTTTGGTGCTGACGGTGATATGATTGATCTTGATTCTTTTAAAGCACTGCAAACAGAGGGGAAATATAAAACCGTATTGAGTAATCCCGTTGCCTCAAGAGCGATCCTGCTGAATGCGCATCAGCCGATTACTTCCGATAAAAAGGTGCGGGAAGCTCTCCAGTATGTAGTGAACAAGCAGGCGATTGCTGAAGGAATCTTAAATGGCTCGGAAGCAATTGCAGATACCCTATTATCTCCTACCATTCCATATTGTAATGTACCTTTGTCCTCCCGTACTTATAATCCTGAAAAAGCCAAGGAATTGCTTGATGCTGCGGGTTGGATTATGGGAAGCGATGGTTATCGGCATAAGGATGGCAAGCTGTTTGAAATCACCATTTACTTTAATTCGAATAATGCCCAAGAACGCACCATTAGCGAATATATGCAAAGTGATATGAAAGCTGTAGGTGTGAGTCTGAAAATTGTGGGAGAAGAAAAGCAGGCTTTTCTAGATCGGCAGAAAACAGGTGAATTTGATCTGCAGTACTCCTTGTCTTGGGGGACTCCTTATGATCCACAATCCTATTTGTCATCTTGGCGTATTCCTGCCCATGGTGATTATCAAGCTCAAAAAGGAATCGCTAAAAAAGCATGGCTGGATGAGACAATTGGTAAGATTCTGGTGGAGCATGATAAAGAGAAACGTCAAAAAATGTATGATGAAGTTCTTACTTATGTTCACGACGAAAGTATTTATCTTCCTCTCACCTATTCTCGTACGAAAGCCGTTCATGTCGCAAATTTGAAAGGCGTTGCCTTTAATCCATCCCAATATGAAATACCTTTTGAAAAAATGTATTTTGAGAACTAAATCTGAATTGCAATTAGAATCAAAAGGAAATGAAAAATTATAGAATTTATGAACCACAAAGGCACAATGCCGCTGATGCGGCACACAAATGAAAACACAAAAATATAAATAAAACCCTTTGCGTCTTTGTGGTTCTTTTTCGATTGTTTTAGTAAAATTTGGAGGACTGGCAGCATGAAAAGATATATATTGCAGCGTGTACTTGCTATTTTTCCTATTTTAATAGGAATTTCTTTTTTTGCTTTTTTCCTGATCAATAGTAGTCCCAGTGATCCTGCTGAGGTAGCATTGCGAGTCAATGAAACGGTTGCTACTCCTGAGGCAATTGCAACGATGCGAAGAGAACTCGGTCTTGATAAACCCTTTTTACTACGCTATGGAACCTGGCTATTGGACTCCCTGCAGGGAGACTTTGGAAACAGCTATATTACTAAACAGCCAGTATTGAATGAAATGAATAAAGCCTTTCCCGCAACTCTTGCCCTTGCCTCATTATCCTTATTCATTACGATGGGAGTTAGTATGTTTTTTGGTATATGGTGTGCTGTACACGAAGGTAGCGTGGGGGATAAAATCGTGAGAGGTTTTATTTTCGTTGGAACAGCCATGCCCAGTTTTTGGGCAGGATTACTAATTATGTGGCTGTTTGCCGTTAAGTTTGATCTCTTTCCTACTAGCGGCATGGATGGTTTTCATTCTATCATTCTACCGGCAGTTACTCTATCACTTACATTTATCTCTACGTACATACGCTTAATCAGAAATACGATGATTCAAAATCGCCAGGAGAATTACGTATTATACGCTAAGGTGCGGGGGCTTAAAGAAAAGACAATTACTAGGCATATTTTTAAAAATTCGCTGCAGGCATCGTTGACGGCACTGGGAATGTCGATTCCCAAACTGATTGCAGGCACCGTAATTGTAGAAAATATTTTTGCCTGGCCTGGTATTGGCAGGCTCTGTGTTACAGCGATCTTTAATCGGGATTTTCCCATTATTGAGGCCTATATCGTTATGATGGCAGTACTCTTTGTTGTATGCAATTTGATAATGGATATTGTTTGTGCACTTCTTGACCCACGTATTAGGCAGGGGGAATAGTATGAACTTTTGGATGCGCCTGAAGTCAGATCGAATAGCGGTTTTGTGCATGATTCTTCTTTTTAGCGTAGTACTGCTGGGAATCTTTGCTCCACTTATTGCACCTCATGATCCTCTGGAGCCTAATATTAAGTTTAAATTTGCAGATAATAGTTTAGAATATCCCCTTGGTACGGATCAGCTTGGCCGCTGCGTGTTATCTCGATTGTTGTATGGTATAAAAACAACAGTTGTGCTGTCGTTACTAACAATGGGCGCCACTTTGTTTATTGGAACTTTTCTCGGTATCGTTGCCGGTTTTTCCAGAGGAAAGGTGGACGAGGCAATCATGCGCTTGTGCGATGTATTGCTTTCCTTTCCCAGCGAAGTGATGATACTTGCCATTGTTGGTATGCTAGGACCCGGCTTAACCAATGTAGTAATTGCGAATATTGCTGCAAAGTGGGCTTGGTATACACGAATGATTCGCAGCCTGGTAATGGAGTATACGGATAAAAATTATATTCGTTTTGCTAAAGTGGCTGGCTGCAGTTCCAGTCATATTATGCGCAAGCACTTGCTTCCAGGGGTGCTTGGTGATGTGATTGTATTAGCAACATTAGACACGGGCTGGGTCATCTTAACCATTTCATCCCTTTCTTTTTTAGGACTTGGTGTGCAAGCTCCGACACCTGAGTGGGGGATGATGCTAAGTGAAGCAAAAAACATTATGACAACCCATCCGGCACAGATGCTCCCGCCTGGGATTGCCATCATGGTTGTTGTTGCTGCCTTTAATTTTCTGGGTGACAGCATTCGGGATGCTCTTGATCCCAAGGGCGATCAGACGAAGGCGGTGGTCAAATGAGTTTGCTTAACATCAGAAATTTGACCGTTTGTGATAGGCGAACGGATGAAATACTAATAAAAGATATTCACTTTGAAATCGATAGCAACACCTGCTTAGGCATCGTAGGAGAGAGCGGCAGCGGAAAATCAGTTACTTGTAAAGCTATATTGGGACTTGCCAATCCCTGGCTTGAGGTTACGGGGCAGGTTCTTTTGGAAGGCAACAATTTATTGAATGCAGAGCAGGAAACACTGCGCCAAATAAGAGGTAAACGTATTTGCATGATCTTACAAGATGCAATGACAGCTTTTGATCCGTTGTATACCATTGGCTGCCAAATGGTAGAAACACTTTGTGAAAATGGGCAATATAACAAAACGGATGCCAAAATCATTGCAATGGAAACATTACAGAAAATGTACATTCGTGAGCCACGCCTTGTGCTGAAGAAATATGCTCACCAACTTTCTGGTGGAATGCTCCAGCGGTGTATGATCGCACTGGCAATGGCTCTAAAACCGGATATTCTGATTGCTGATGAGCCTACAACTGCTTTAGACGCCATCAATCAGCGGGAAGTCATTGAAGAATTTCAGCGATTACGCCAGATCACAGGCATGGCAATGATCTTTATATCCCACGACCTGGGGGTAGTACAGCATTTGGCAGATAAAATCCTTGTTATGAAGGACGGGGAGCAAGTCGAGTATGGTCCCATTGAGCAGGTCTTTGAGAAGCCTCAGCACATCTATACTCGTTATTTGCTGGATACCAGAAAGGCACTTACCAAGTCCTTTCATGAGGCGATGAAGGTGAGGCGATCAAACAAGTGCTAGAAGTAATGGATCTCTATAAAAGCTATCATAAAGGCGGATTCTTCTCACTAAAGAGCAGACAAGAGGTTCTCCAGGGCATTTCTTTTTCCGTTAAGGCAGGAGAATGTGTAGGTCTGATTGGCGAAAGCGGCAGCGGCAAGAGTACACTTAGCCGTTTGATTCTAGGATTAGAAAAAACCGATAAGGGTGAAGTCAAGCTAGAAGGAGATGACATTGCCACTTGGCGTAAAAAATATCCCGGGCAGATGAGTGCGGTTTTTCAAGACTATAATACCTCTGCAAACCCACGTTTCACAATCGAAGAGATCATTAGGGAACCGCTTTTTGCCTTGCAGCAAAAGACGGAACTAAGAGCATTTATTTTGGAACTAATGGATAAAGTGGGTTTGTCTGCCAAACTATTGATACGATATCCTCATGAGTTAAGTGGTGGTCAACTGCAACGAGTCTGTCTGGCTCGGGCGATTTCAACCCGTCCCAGGATTATGGTGCTGGACGAAGCGCTCAGTTCCCTTGACGTATACATTCAGGTACAAATATTGGAATTATTGCGGGATCTAAAAAGGGATTTACATCTGACCTATCTTTTTATTGCTCATGACTTACAAACCATCACTTATCTTTGTGATCAGATATTATTTCTCTACCAGGGGAGGATTGTTGAACAACTGGCAAAAGGTGAACTTTCCAATGCAAAAAATGAGTATGCCAAACGATTACTTGCCTCGGTCATCACCTTTGGAGGTCAGGGACAAAGAGTGGTTTACCATAAATGCAAGCAAATCAGACAGGAGGTAGGAGTTTGATCAGGCAAGAGATTCTAATACGACCAATTGAAAAAGAAGAAATAGATGCCGTGCAAAACTTTTTACTGAGGCAGCTGAAGGAACATCTGACTCCAGAACTTCAGGCCAGTATTAATAAAGATGTTTGGCAATTGGAAATGACCTATTTTGAACCTGAAAATAGTGGTATGTGGGGAGCGTTTACGTCTGAGGGAGAGCTTGTAGGAACAGCGGCCGTCTGTCCCTACAATGATCGGATGGTCTCATTAAAGGGGTGCTATCATGGGAGAAATACAGCGGAAGTAGGACGCTGCTACATTGATAAACATCTAAGAAGGCAGGGAATCGGCAGGAGGTTGTTCCAAATCATTACGGCGTTCTGCCAAGAGCATAGGTATCATGTGATGTATCTGCACACACATCGCTTCTTTCCTGGGGGTTTTAATTTTTGGAGAAAGCAGGGCTTTACTATTACGGTTGATGAAGATGGAGCCGCTCAGATTATTCATATGGAGAAATTATTACAATGACAAAAGAAAAACTCTTGCCAAATTTGATATGGATTTGGCAGGAGTTTTGTAATTAAATAAGAAGTATACGAGTAGATGAATCCAGTTAAGCCGTAGGATATTACGGCAATTAGAGTGAGTTAATGCCCTTTAATTTTAAAATAGGAGAGATGCAATCATGAGTAAAGAATGTCTTTTTATATGGTATCCTAAGTGCACGACTTGCCAAAAAGCGAAGAAATGGCTTGATGATAATAAGATTTCATATGAATTGCGAAATATTAAGGAACAGAATCCAACCGCATCGGAGCTGCGTCATTGGTGGGAAAAAAGCAGCTTTCCCTTGCGCAAATTCTTTAATACCAGCGGACTTCTATACAAATCTTTGGGACTAAAGGATAAACTGTCAGGCATGTCTGGGGAGGAACAGCTTTCCCTGCTGGCAACTGACGGAATGCTTGTCAAACGGCCTCTGGTGATAATCCGGGATAATGTTCTGATCGGGTTTAAGGAAGCGGAGTGGGAAATACTCACTGCGCCACGCTAAGAAGCAGGCATGTAAAGTTACATAAATGCAAAGGAGCTCTGTGATGTATTTATTTCATGCAACTAAGTATGAATGTCCCTTTAAGTGCTTTATCAATATGATTAAAGGAAAATGGAGAACGACAATTATTCTGTCACTAATTAACGGACCAAGACGATTTTCCCAATTGCATAAATTAATCAATGGTATCAGTGCCAAGGTGCTGTCAGATAATCTGCAAATCCTCGAAGAAAATCATATTCTAAACAGAACGGTGTATCCAACCATACCGCCAACTGTCGAATATTGCCTTACTGAGCAAGGAGCTGAGTTTGCTAACATTATAGAAGATATTAATATATGGGCACATCATTATACGAAAATAGACTAAAAAAGAGCAATGCTTTTTCTAAAAGCATTGCTCTTTTTTAGGATGAGTAATCATGTAATAGAATCATTAGTATCCAATGGTAAAGCGTTCTCGTATATGGCTTGCATGTTCTAATTCATCTACCAGGGCAATCGCATAATCTTCCATACTAATGTAGCTTTTTCCTTGAGCATCAATGAGGAGATGATCCTTGCCTAAACGGAATTGACCCGTTCTTTTTCCCGGCGCAAACTCAGCAGCGGGGCTAAAAAATGTCCAGTTTACATCGTCAACAGTTCTTAGAAATGTTAGTTCTTCTCCCATTGCTGTAGCCGTAGGAAGATATGCAGGTGGGAAATCAGGGGTAGAATGTACTTGTGTTCCCTGATCATCAACCAGCAAGCTGCCAGCTCCTCCAACAATTAACAGTCGTGGTTTTTCTTTACCCTTAAGCAGCGAAATCAAATGCTTAGCAACTTCCAGGTGCAAATGATTTTGGCTGGAAGCGGTGCCGAAAGCGTTGACAACGGCATCAAAAGGCTCAAGATCAGCGGACTGTAAGGAAAAGATATCCTTTTCGAGGCTCTTTATATCAGAACCAATTAATTTTGCAGCATTACGCACAATGGCAGTAACGTCATGCCGACGTTTTTTTGCTTCTGTTAGAATCCGGGAACCAGCTCGACCGGTAGCACCAATCACAGCTATTTTCATAAAAAAACCTCCTTATTTTTTATATTGATACCAGTCATATAGAAATGGCTGGACTTACAATATCTACGACTGCCTGACCAGGATCATGTCGCTTTACGATAATGATACCACTTAATGGTAAGGAGGAGAAGAGCGCACTTTACTATTAGCTGCTTACCTAGAGGTAACCTCCTATTTTCGATTATATAGTGAATACAGGGTATAGCAGCACTAATAAAAGATTTGCTTGCGAAATGGAAATCGTGAAAGAATTAAGTCTCGAAGAACAAGAGACGCTTGCCAGGTTGTTGTGAAAAAGAATAAAAAGTTTGCAGTTATGCAATTGATCTTTTTTCAAGGTTTTTTACGATAGTAACTTGCTCACAGGGAATCCGTTCTACTGGGAATATTGTATTTTCTCATTCGATTTAATACTCCAGTATGAGATAAACCAAGTATTTTACCGACTTGACGGGATGTCCCATACTTATTAATGGTTTCGTGAAGAATACAGCATTCCATCTCTTCTAAGACTTCTTTTAATTTGCGGGTGTTACTAGCTGGTACGGCAACCGTGGAAATGGTGGGAGTAATATGATCCAGGATAATGTCATCCTGGGTAATTTCTCCATGCAAAGCAAAACTAACAGCACGTTCCATCACATTTTCTAATTCCCGGACATTTCCCAGCCAGTCGTGCTGCAGCAGTTTGTCCATGGCAGGCTTTAAGATATGCTTAATATGTTTTTTCAAACGATGATTTTTCTTAAATAAGAGGCTTTCGATGAGCAGAGGCAAGTCTTCTTTACGTTCACGCAGAGGGGGAATGAAGATTGGAATCACATTCAAACGATAATATAAGTCCTCACGGAACTGATTTTTTCGAAGCATCTCCTCTAAATTACTATGGGTTGCTGTAATAATTCGGACATCGACATCGATTTCCCGATTGCCGCCGACGCGTCTGATTTTCCCCTCCTGCAGCACTCGTAATAATTTTGCCTGGAGACTAAAGGAAAGCTCACCAATTTCATCTAAAAAGATCGTTCCGCCATTGGCATATTCAAAAATTCCACTTTTGCCATATTTTTGTCCTCCTGTAAAAGCACCTTCTTCGTAGCCAAATAATTCACTTTCCAGAAGAGCATCCGGCAAAGCTGCACAATTCACAGGCGCAAAAACTTTTTCCCGTCTTGGACTTGCCTTATGTATGGATCTTGCAAAAAGTTCCTTGCCAGTACCGCTTTCTCCGCGAATGAGCACGGTAGAATCATTCTGGGCAACTAATTTTGCCACATTGATGGTATGCTCCATAACTTTGCTGACATGTAAAATTTCCTCAAAGCTATTAATCTCAGGTTTGGTTACTGAATATACCAATTCTTCCACGTCTTTCATGGCTTTTAACACCGCGACAGCTCCGATAACGATACCGTTGGCATCCTTTATCGGACGTCCGCTTGTAAGATAATGATTCTTACCTTTCATCGTGGTAACTATGATTTCGCGATTATTATAAGGCAGTCCATTATGCAGTATTTCTAATAATGGAACTTTGGAGATAAAAACATCTTTAATATTAGAGCCAATGATTTTACCACTTTTGCAGCTCATCATTTTTTCTGCAGCGGCATTAAAATGGGTTATGATTTCCTGTTGATTAATCGCTAAAATTCCATCACCAATTGTGTCCATTACTGTTTTTAATTCTTGTTCCCGTTCCTGATGAGGCATGCGAGATATCCGATTCACATTGCCAATCTGGGGGATCTCTCCTAATTGAGTATTGAGGAGTACTTCCTCGTAAGGGGACAAGGATTCAATTTCTAAATACATGATATCGGGTAATACTTCCATAGAAAGAATATTGATATTCTGCTCTGCGAGTACACGAGAAATATCAAGAACAAGTCCTACCCGATCCTGATTGCAGATTTTTAAACAGAGATTGGCCATCTCCTTCACTCTCCTTATAAGAAAATCTCTTACTCTTGTTAATAATATGAAAGCTGAAGCTAATTTATTAACAGGCTGGGTTCAATGCTATATTTTTTAGCTCTCTCAATAAGGACAATCTTTTTTCTAAAGATAGTATAACATTGCAAATCTCCAGAATAAAGAAATTTTTTGAATTAAATGTCAATTCAAAAACGAGATTGTCACTATCGCTACCTTGGGTGGTACAAAAATGTTCCGCATGGAACATTTTTGTACCACCTTTTGGAAAGAAAATATTACAGAATATATAGAAAAGTTAGTAAAGTCTGAATTGTCAGCTTGGCATGTTTGTTGCATTACTAATTAGCAAGTACTTATCACGAGTACTTGCTAAATTATTAAATGGAGGTTTTTTATAATGATTATTGGTGTAGCAAAAGAAATTAAAAACAATGAAGCTCGTGTAGGCTTGACGCCAGCAGGTACTGAAGCTTTGTGTAAGGCTGGTCACGCTGTCATGATTGAAAAAGGTGCAGGTATAGGTTGTGGCTTTTCAGATGAAAGTTATCAAAAAACCGGCGGAGTTATTATTACTGATAGGAAAACCTTATTTGATAAAGCAGAAATGATTATTAAAGTAAAAGAGCCAATCGAATCAGAGTATGAACTTTTTCATGAAGGACAAATTCTTTTTACATATTTGCACTTAGCACCAGAGCCTAAATTAGCTCAAGCTTTGTTAGAAAAGAAGGTAATTGGTATTGCCTATGAAACTATTATAGGGCGTAACAATACATTGCCATTATTATCACCAATGAGTGAAGTGGCAGGTCGAATGTCAATACAGATCGGTGCTCAATTTTTAGAAAAACCTTGGGGTGGTAAAGGAATTCTCTTAGGGGGCGTACCAGGAGTTGAATCTGCGCAAGTTGTTATTATCGGCGGCGGCAATGTCGGTACCAATGCAGCTAAAATGGCTTTAGGTATGGGGGCACGGGTTGCCATTCTTGACAAATCGACGGATCGTCTGGCTTATCTGGATGATATTTTCGGAGGAAGAGTTACAACTGTTATGTCCAATAGCTACAATATTGCCCGATGGGTCAAGAAAGCTGATCTTTTAGTAGGAGCCGTGTTAATTCCAGGCGCGAAGGCTCCAAAATTAGTAAGTGAGCAAATGGTTAAAACCATGGAGGAAGGATCGGTTATTGTGGATGTTGCTATTGATCAGGGTGGCTCTATTGCTACCATTGATCATGCTACCACTCACAGTGATCCTACTTATACCAAACATGGTGTGGTGCATTATTCCGTGGCGAATATGCCAGGAGCAGTATCTCGTACGTCCACATTGGCATTGACAAATGCTACATTGGATTATGCACTGCAGATTGCCAATAAAGGTTGGAAGCAAGCAGTATTGGATAATGAAGGACTGGCTAAAGGCGTTAACGTATTAAATGGCAATGTGACCTACAAAGCAGTAGCAGATGCTTTGAAGTTACCCTATGTATCGTTAGAAGAACTGATTCGTAAATAATAAATATTCATTATTGGCATAGAAGATACAACGTGAGAGGAAGATACAAAAAAACAAAGTGAATTTCTAAGAAGATAAAACAAGAAAGAATTCTTTTTTGGGTAAATCATCTAAGCACTGGTAATAGGACCATAAATACTAGGATTGCATTTATGGTCCTATTACTAGTCTCATCCATATATAACAGTACGATTATGTAGTTTAACTTATATATAAAGCATTAAAAATTTGAGAATATTCGCGCAAGGAGGTATTTCTATGAGTCAGTTAAGCAATCATAATTCACCTGAAAAAGAACTGCGAGCTGATCTTGGGCTGATCTCAGCATTGTCTTTAGTCGTCGGTATGGTCTTGGGGGCTGGTGCGTTCATGAAACCGCCAGCTGTATTGGCAGCGGCAGGAGATTTTAATTACGCCTTAGCTGCTTGGGCTATCGGTGGTCTTTTCTCGATTAGTGGTGGTTTGACACTCTGTGAATTAGGTGTTATGTTTCCTCGTACGGGCGGTATTTTTGTCTATCTGGAAGAAATATATGGCCCTAAAGTGGCCTTCTTATACGGTTGGATGATTAGTGTGATTTTTGGACCGGCCCTGGTTGGAGCACTTACTGGATATTTTAGTTCTGTATTCTGCTTATTATTCAATATTCCTGATTCGTATAATGGTGTTGTCGGTGCCGGAGCCTTAGGCTTTATTGCCTGCGTGAACTCCATAGGTGTAAAAGAAGCCGGATACCTGCAGACTGTAGCAACCTTCTGCAAACTGATTCCAATTGCTTTATTAGCCGTATTTGGTATCTTGAAAGGGAATGGGCAGGTAGCTATATTTGGTGCCAGCGGTGGGGGCATAGCAACAACAGCTCCTTTTTCTGTTGCAATACTTGCCACTTTATTCGCCTATGATGGATGGGCACAAGTTGCATCTGTGGCTGGTGAAATCAAGAATCCCAGTAAAGTATTACCGAAAGCAATTATTGGTGGGATCTCATTTCTGATTATCGTATATATTAGTATTAATATTGCCATGTTTAATATTTTCCCAGTGAGTGAAATGGTTGCCCTTGGTCATGATGCATCTTCCATTGCGGCACAAAGAATGTTTGGTCTGATGGGGGGGAATTTGATTGCGGTAGGTATCATGATTTCGATCCTGGGTGGTCTTAATGGATATATTATGACGTTGTCCCGTACGATTTATATTATGGGAAAAAGGGGGCAGATTTTTGGTTCTTCTATTTTAAGTAAAATTGATAACGACAGTAATTCACCAGTCAATGCGATACTGATGCTGGTCACAAGTTCTTATGTCTATTGTCGCCTGCTAGATGCTGACAAGCTTTCGGATATTGCGATGTTTTCCGTCTGGCTGTTTTATCTGCTGGCGTTTATTGGCGTGATCATTGCCCGGAAGACTCATGCAGATGTACCACGACCCTATAAGGTGCTTTGCTATCCGGTTGTACCTCTAATTGCGATTGGTGGTGCCGTATATGTCATTTATGGTATGCTTAGTTATCAATTTTTAAACGGTATTATCTCCATTGGTCTTACGCTGGCCGGATTACCCTTATACTATTATCTAAACAGGAGCGAAAAGAAAGTAAATTTGTTTTCAAAGCTGAAAACTAAATACGTGGTTGGTATAGGAGCTTTGCTAGTCATTGGGCTGCTGACGCTATTTGTACAGGTCGTTGATAATCGGGAAGAAGTTACGGTAGGCATTGTACCGCAATTCGCACCGTTTGCTTATGAAGATCAAAACGGCAAGCTTACGGGATTTGATATAGAACTCATTAATATCATTGCAGAAAAGGCCGATTTAAAAGTTAATTATCGAATGGTTTCGTTAGAATATATTTTTGAGGCCGTAAACCATGACTATGCTGACATCGCGATATGTTCTTTATCGGTAACACCAGAAAGGCAAAAGAGTGTCAATTTTACGAAACCTTATATTGAAAAAGGCGGCTTAGCCCTATTAGCCAGGCAAGGTGCGTCGATTCAAGGTGTGAAAGACTTGGAAGGTAAGGTGGCAGGTGTGCCGCAGGGAGCGACGAGTGAAGTATTCATCCGCAATAACAGTAACGCAAGAATACAGGTTTTTCAATCCAACTTGGATATGATCCAAGCTTTCAATCAAGGATGGATTGATGTAATCGTCTTTGATAAGTTAACGTTAGAATATTTCATATCACAAAAAATGATTGCGTATCCCGTGGAACTGCAAGTGATTCATCAAGAAGACTATGCAATTGCTTTCTCCAATAAGAACAAGGCGATAGGAGAAAAGATTAATAAGATTATAGCTGACATGAGGAAAAACGGCGAATTGGAAGCACTGTATCAAAAATGGTTTAATAATGTGAGTATATAATGGAGTCGAGCAGATGGTGCATGCTTGCTGATAATATAGGGATACGAGGTGATGAGTATGAGGTCTACAACGATTTGTGAACAATTAGAATATGTGGCCAAAAAGCTTACTTCGATAAAGGCGAGTGATATTGATAGTGTCGAAGAGGCATTTAAAGATCTCTTGCATTGTGAGACGAACACTATGAAGCTTTATGATGAAATAAAAGGCGAAATTTTACGGATTCATAGTGAAGACGTGACGGATGAAGAGTTTAGACAAAAGATGAACCTGGCAGTTAAAAAAATTATTGATAATTAATCAGTATGTTTTCTAATGTTTTGTCGATTTATTTGCTTATACTAGGAAACTTGTTAAACTAGGCAGAATAATCTTTAAAAGCTGTTGATATAAAGAGTTCCGGCCTGCGTTATTTTTCTTGAAAAGAATAAAAGCGATATCT
>DJJR01000080.1:15131-199618 GCA_002434245.1 Pelosinus fermentans | reverse complement strand
AGATATCGCTTTTATTCTTTTTCTTCAATTGGTATAAAAAACTTTATTATATTTACGTCTAAGCCATCAGATATAGCAAATAGAACATTCAGTGAATAGGCTTTGGTGGAATTAGGCGCTTCGATCTTACTCAGATAGCTCTTGCTGATGTGAATTTTATCAGCGAGTTCATCCTGGGAAAATCCTCTTTTCATACGATAATAAGCAATTTTTTTAGCTATCTGTCGATAACGTTCATCATAACTTGTTTTTATAATCGCTTCACCCCTGTAGATTATAGAGAGGTTTCACTGATAGTGCGTTACATCTATGGTGAAATAAAATTCTGTTAATTTATAGTGCTAATTGTGTATAATAGGCTAAAGCTAATTACAAAATTTTATTTGAAAGTTATTAAACATCTATATCTTTATGAAAGTAGCTACGATATTAATAAAAGAAGACACTCTACTCAACAATAATATTGAAATAAATTAACATGGAAGGGATTATTGATAAAAATATAAATTAGTAATAAAATTAATTACAACTGACTAGTAAATTTGCTAGAGGCTGTATTCCATGAATTTGGAGTATGGCTTTTATATTTAGATTCTTTTTAAATAAGTTTACATAAAGAAAAAATCTAGTATCGGCAATAAAGTTGGTTAAAAATTGACAAGTCAGAAGGGGGGATTAAATGGAACTTTGGGATATCCTTGACGGAGATGGGAATAAGACAGGTAGAACTGTTGAGCGTGGGAAACCGATGGGACAAGATGAATATCATCTCCTTGTACATGTATGGATAAAAAATAACAAAGGAGAATTTTTAATTACAAAACGTACGCCTAACAAAATGTTCCCTAATATGTGGGAAACGACTGTTGGTGCAGCAATTGCTGGCGATGATAGTTTGAAAGCTGCTTTACGAGAAGTAAAGGAAGAGATCGGTATTCACTTATCTTCTGCAAGTGGAAAATATCTTTTTCGATTAAAACGTCAACACCAAGATTGTCCCGATTTTATAGATGTGTGGTTCTTCAAGGAAGAAGTAGATATTGCAGATGTTATTTATCAGCCGGAAGAAGTGCGTGGCGCGAAATGGGCAACTCCAAGTCAGATTCAATCCCTGATAGAGTTAGGTGAATTTATGAATACATTTACCTATCTTGAAGATCTCTTTAAACTAGTATAGAGAAGTAAGTTGGTATTTTCGGAGAACAGCTTGATGGTTTAAGAAACTAATTTACCGGCTTTAGAAAAAAATTATTATAGGCTTAAATTTATTAAATGCGAAATTTAAACTACCGACAAAAGGAGAGAGTTCTTTGGAGGATACGATTATAATACGGGAAATGAGTATTGAGGATTACGAACAAGTAGTAAGGCTTTGGTCAAGCATTGAAGGTATAGGATTAAGTGATGCGGATACTCAAGTAAATATAAATAAGTTTTTAAAACGAAATGTTGGTTTGAGTTTTGTCGCTGAAGACGAAAGGCAACAAATTGTGGGTGCCATATTATGTGGACATGATGGGAGAAGAGGATATCTTCATCACTTAGCTGTGAGTCCTATTTGCAGGAAGAAAGGAATAGCAAGCAGATTAGTCAAAAATTGCTTTGCAAAGCTTAAAGAAGAAGGAATAAGTAAATGTCATTTATTTGTGTTTTCGAATAACCAGCAAGGTATGAACTTCTGGAAGCATATCAAGTTTCATAAAAGAAGTGATTTAAATATTTTTTCAAAGGATCTTGAATAATCTATGTTATTTGGGAAACGAGCACAAATACTTATGATGAACCTGGAGGGCCTACAGTAATATTGAAGTAAGGTTATAATCTAAGAGTCAACAAAAATATAATAAAGGAGTGTTTCCATGTGGAAATGGGCAATATATTTCTATTTATTTCTATATCGTTTATTCTACTGATATCACCCGGGCCAAACACAATATATGTTGTTACCAAAGGGATGACCGAGGGACGTAAAGCAGCATTTAAGGCAGTATTGGGGGCATCAGCGGGGGATCTGGTCCAAGTATTGGCAGCTTCTTTAGGCTTAGCAGTACTATTACAGGTGTCATCGTTGGCGTTTTTCATCGTAAAAATGCTTGGTGCCAGCTATTTATTTTACGTTGGAATACGATGTTTTTTTAATCAGCAGCAGTTATTCATAAAGTCTTCGGAGAAGAAAAAGAAGAGTAAAGAGCTATTTTTAACTGGCTTCTTCACTTCTGCGCTAAATCCAAAGACTACACTGTTTTTTATGAGCTTTTTGCCTCAATTTATTAGTATCCAAAGTGATTATGCCCAACAGCAAATGCTTCTGCTTGGTGCAATGTTTGTTATTATGGGCTTTTTTGTAATGACCGCCTATGCAGCAGTAGCCGAGAAACTACGTTACTGGATCGCAAAAAATGAAAGAATACAGGTCTATTTAAATTGGATAACAGGGATAATCTTTATCGGTTTTGGACTGCGGGTAGCTTTTTCGGAACGGAGATAGCCATAGATAAATGATGAAAGGTAGAATAAGCTATCTAGAAAAATAAGCAGCAGTAACATTATGGATGAATTTGAAAGCAAATATGATGTATTACATACAGATGCAATGTTCTGGAAAACAACGTATAACTGCAATATAGATGAATTTTGGGTGATTATGAGTACAAAAATAAGCAAAAATCATTTATTAAGTTGATTTATTTGTCTTTTTGACGAAAAATAGACATTGACATTTTGCAAATGAGTTTGACATTTTTTCGGAATGATGGTATTCTAAGTTCAGATAATTGAATTCTTCGTTAGGTGAGGCTCCTGCATAAATATAGGCCACTGCCCAAAAACGTCGAGAGACACCAATGGGTATAACAGGTATTACCGGATTAAGGTTTTACATAATGTGGCTGAGTAATTTAAGTTCGTACTCTACGTTATGCAGTGCTAAAACTCAAACGAGTGAGGAAGGTTTATGCTTATAGTTTGATAATGAACAAAAGCCTTTCACTTTGTGAGAGGTTTTTTATTATTTTGGAGGGGGGTGGTAAGGATGGATTCGGATAGTAGTATAATGCAAACACTATTCTTAACTTGCTGGTTTTTATTACATTCTATTATTTTACGAATAGCCTTACTACAAGGAGGAATTACCTATGGCATTTTTCTCAATCACTATACCAAAATATCGTTTAAAATGGGTTGATGCAATTGTCCTAATTTTTGTTTTTGCAATACTCTACTCTGTATTAAATTTAGGCGCAAGTATGAATGTGCCCTTTTCATTAGAAGAACAAAGTAGAATTGAGCTTGATCCCTTGATGCTCCCTTATTATGCAGGACGTTCCTTGCTGCGTATGTTTATCGCCTTTGGAGCATCGTTGATATTTACCCTTTTTTATGGCTACATTGCTGCTAAAAGCCAGACTGCTGAGACATTGTTAATTCCCCTGCTTGATATGCTGCAGTCCATTCCTGTATTGGGTTTTTTATCTGCAACTATTGTTGCTTTCATAGCGTTATTTCCCGGGAGTTTACTAGGGATTGAGCTTGCTTCCATTTTTGCCATTTTTACAGGGCAGGCTTGGAATATGACTTTTAGTTTCTATAACTCACTTAAAATGATTCCTAAAGATTTACAAGAAGCATCTAATGTTCTGCGTATGAACTGGTGGCAGCGATTTTTAAAACTGGAATTACCTTTCTCTATGATTAGCCTGGTTTGGAATAGTATGATGTCATTTGGAGGAGGGTGGTTTTTTCTGGCCGCCAGCGAAGCGATTAGTGTATTAGGGCAGGATATACGATTGCCGGGAGTTGGTTCTTATCTTGCAACAGCAATCGAAGCTGGTGAGATGCAAGCTATCGCGTACTCTATTGTAACTATGATTTTAATGATTGTACTGGTTGACCAATTGTTTTGGAGACCGCTTGTAGTATGGAGCCAGAAATTTAAAATGGAGTTAACCGAATCAGTTGATGTTCCAACTTCCTTCGTTCATAACATATTATATCGATCGGCTCTAATTAGCATGCTGATGCGCGTTTTAGTAACTCCGCTTTGTAACGTAATCGATCGGCTGTTGGATAGAATGGCATTAGTAACCGAAAAGGCCGCAAGGGATTTTCAAAGAGTATCCACATCCCTCTATATTACCAAACTGATTAAGGTTTTTCTTGCGGTAATTATTTTATGGTTCATGTACGAGCCTGTATATGAGGCATTTATGCTGGTATCTACTATGGATAACAGTAATTTAGCAGAAATAACACGGCTGGGTTTATATACCCTTGGGCGTGTCATGATAGCTGTTTTATTGGGGGCACTTTGGACTGTTCCGGTGGGAGTGTGGATTGGTCTAAACCCAAGATTGGCAAAGGTGTTGCAACCAATAATTCAAATCGCAGCTTCTTTTCCGGCAAATATGATGTTCCCGTTCATTACTATTTTATTCTTAAAGTATCATGTAAACTTCGAGTGGGGATCAATTTTCCTTATGATGCTTGGAACGCAGTGGTATATTCTGTTTAATGTTATTGCAGGAACCATGTCCATACCGAATGATTTGCATGAAGCTGGAGCTATTTTTAAATTACAGGGATGGCAAAAATGGAAAACGCTGATTCTTCCAAGTATTTTTCCTTATCTGATTACTGGTATTATAACTGCATCTGGAGGTGCGTGGAACGCAAGTATTGTTTCAGAGATAGTAAATTGGCATGATGAGCAATTAGTCGCAACTGGTATTGGTTCGTTTATCAGTCATGTCACTGATCAGGGCGATTGGGGCGGAATCATTTGGGGGATCACTGTCATGTGTGTGTTTGTAGTTCTAATAAATCGGTTTTTATGGAGACGTTTATATAAAATGGCTGAAACAAAGTATCATCTGGAATAGGGGGGATTAAATATGAATACATTAATTAAAGTGAAAGATATAGATGTAAGTTTTGGTTCTAAAGGACATGAGAATACAACTGTACTTGAAGATATTAACTTGGAAATCAAAACAGGAGAGTTCCTTGCAATTCTTGGACCTTCGGGTTCGGGCAAATCTACTCTATTACGAATTATTGCGGGGCTTATTCCAGCTTCAAAGGGTAAAGTCACCTATTTGGGCAAGGATATTCAAGGCGTAAATCCTGGGGTTGCAATGGTATTTCAATCTTTTGCGTTATTTCCTTGGCTGACTGTCCTGGAAAATGTGCTAGTCGGTTTAGAATTCAAGAAACTTTCCAAAGCAGAAAAGAATGAGAAAGCATTAAAAGTTATTGATATCGTTGGTCTTGATGGTTTCGAAAACGCATATCCGAAAGAACTATCCGGCGGAATGCGGCAGCGAGTGGGGATTGGGCGTGCCCTTGTAAGTGATCCCGATGTACTGTTAATGGATGAACCCTTTTCCGCTTTGGATGTTCTTACTGCTGAAAATTTACGCCGTGACCTGTTAGAGCTGTGGTTAGATAAGAAAATCTCTACTAAGTCCATTATTTTAGTTACCCATGGTATTGAGGAAGCAGTGTATATGGCTGACCGTGCCGTAATTCTTTCAAGTGGACCAGCTAAAGTCGTCGAAGATATTGCTATCGATATTCCTCGTTGGCGTGATAAAAAGGATGCTGATTTTACTGCCCTTGTAGATAAAATTTATTCTTTGATGACGAAAAAAGAGATAAAGCGCAGTGAGGATACTGTATACCAGCCAAAGCCTATTACGATACTTCCTCGTGTATCAGCCGGAGCACTTACTGGTTTTCTTGAGTTATTAGAAGACCAAAATGAAAGAACAGATCTCTATAAACTGGCTGATCGTTTAGTAATGGACATTGAAGACTTTTTTCCGATTATTGAACTAGCATCATTGCTGGATTTTGCTAAGGTAGTGGAAGGGGATATCGAACTTACTCCTGAAGGGATTGAATTTGCAACGGCGACAGTATTGGAACGCAAAGAATTGTTCAAAAAGCAATTATTAAAAAATGTTTCGTTTATGACACAAATGATCAATGTTCTGCAATCAAAATCTAATAAACATATGAATATCGAGTTCTTTGAAGCCCTTATTGCCCGTACTCATGGCGATGCATTGGCGAAAACTCAAATTCAACTTTTGGTCAGTTGGGGACGCTATTCCGAACTTTTCGGATATGATGAAGCGAAGAAATTAGTTTATCTTGAAAGTGAAGAGTAAGGGAGTGCCTTATAGGTAAATACAAGGGAGTTAAGTGAGAGCGGGTATTGATCAACGCCAATAGGTTGGATGTTGCAAAAATAGAACTTGCAATAACTATTCACCGTGGATAGTATTGCAAGTTCTTTTCAAATATAATCACAACATAATCCAATAGGGTTTGGCGCATCTGTAATCGAAGCCTCACCAAGAGATAAGGATCAACGCAATGAAGAACGTTATGAAGACCGGGGTCATGACCGCAACCGTCAACGCGAGCGTCAGCATGATGAGCAAATACGTAAAGAAAATGAACGACATGAACGGGAAATGCGGCGGCGCGATCATGAAAGCGATAGACAGTGGCATGAGCGGCAGGAGCGTGAAAGGGATCGTCATAACCGTGCGTTACGTGATATTGCGGCTATTCTGATAGGAATTGCAATTGGCTCATCGAGTAATTAAAATAAAAAATTCTGGACGGGATTACCACCCATTCGGATTTTTTTTATTTACAAATAAGAAAAGATTCATTAAAAGTTAGTAAAATCTCTTATCGGCTCACCAGAATGACTTTTGACTTGAAGGTTATTTCAAAATATTAATATAATGAGATCAGATAATCAATGGCGCACTTGATATCTAAAACATAAGGAAATGATGATACTCTTCAAGTATCTATCCAAAAAAAGTTTACAGCAAACATTGGTTTGCATGGAAAGGGTGATGTAATTGCATTTGACAGAATTATTTGACGAAAATATGATCGAACTTCATGGAGAGTTTGCTTCACAGACTAATTTTTTTAAGGAAATTTCGTCAAGACTTCAAGATTTACAATATATCAAAAAAGAGTTTTGCGGAAAAATCCAAGAGCGGGAAAAGAAATTCCCTACAGGTCTAGTAACAAAATCCTTTGATGTGGCAATTCCCCACACAGATCCAGAATATGTGAATCGCTCCTTTATCTATGTTATCAGACTGGCACCTACCCTTGCTTTTTGCCAAATGGGTACAGATCCGATGGAGCGTAAGCTGGTGTATCCAAAGTTGATCTTTTTGCTAGGGGTCAACAAAGGAGAGTTACAACTGACGATACTGCAATCGCTGATGAAGCTTTTTTCTAATGAAAAACAAATGAGTAGTCTGCTGGAAATTAAGGAGAAAAACAGTTTTTTACAGCATCTGCAAAAATATTTATCCACAAATGAAATCTAAAAAAATGTGAAGAAGGTGTTTAAAAATGAAAAAATTAAAAATTATTTCTGTATGTGGTTCGGGAACTGTTACTAGTTCTATGATTGCAAATAAGGTTAAAGATCTGTTGGATGACAACGGGATATCAGCGACTACAGTCGAAGTCAATCCGGGTGGTGTAGAGCAATTGGTCGTCTCAGGCTCCTACGATTTGATTGTGCATACCAGCCCGCTGCTCAGTGCTTATAATATTCCAACCATTAATGCGGTAGGATTCCTTACTGGTATGGCAGAGGAGGAATTTATTGAAGAACTACTTAAAACAGCGAAAGAACTGGTTAAATAATAGGTTAGTAATCCGTAAAGCACAGCAATAAGGAGGAGAATTACATGTTGGAGATATTATCTAAGATTATGGGAGCGTTTGGTGCGTCCATCATCGTTCCTGTAGTAATTTTAATCATTGCACTCTTTATGAATGTAAAACTGAAACGAGCGTTTCAATCAGCGCTCAGTGCAGGCATAGGATTAATCGGGTTCAATATGCTGATCGGTGCCTATACACCGATTGTCACTCCTGTCGTCAATCGTATGGTAGAACATACCGGTGTCAATCTTCGTATCTTAGATACCGGCTGGCAGGCAACCAGTATTGTTGCATATTCTACGGAAGTCGGAATGATATTTTTAGGGTTTGGACTATTGCTTCAATTTGTCTTATTTAGCGTGAAATTTACCAATGTCTTTATGGCGTCGGATTTATGGAATAATTATTCGTTTATGCTCTGGGGATCAATGCTGTACCTTGTCACCAGCAATATGATGCTTTCTATTGGTCTAATGGTACTTGCTAACTTATTCACCCTTTTGTTCTCGGAAGTTTTGGCAAAAAGATGGGCATCGTACTACGGTTATCCGGGAACGACGATATCCGCTCCACACGATGTTGTACAAGTTCCCTATGGAATGTTAATGGACTGGATTTTAACCAAAGCAGGTGCTGATAAAGTGCAATGGAACCCTACCTCTGTACAGCAGAGACTCGGGTTTCTTGGCGAGCCGACTACCCTAGGCTTTATCCTCGGGCTGGCACTGGGATTTTCCGGGAATTATATGAGATTATATGATTTAGGAGCTTGGGGAGAAATTATGACGGTAGGAGTATCGACGGCAGCCGTAATGTCGATTTTCCCGAAAATCGCAGGTATTTTTGCCTCTGCCTTTACAAGCATTACCGATGCTTCAAAAAAATCAGCGAAATCATCCGGCAAGGATCGTCAGTGGTACCTTGCGATCAATGATGCTGCTGGATATGGCGAACCGGCAACATTGATTTCAGGACTGTTGATGATACCTATTATTCTAGTACTGGCGATTATCCTGCCGGGTAATGAGACTTTGCCAATGGTAGACTTGATCGCAATTCCGTATATCATTCAGCCGATTGTCGCTATTTCTAGAGGAAATATTTTTAAAACTCTTATCTCGGGCATTGTTCTGCTCGTTATGAATCTATATGTCATTACTGCAGTGGCACCGATTTTTACCAGTGTGGCGCAGAGTGTCGGTGTAATCATACCGGCAGGTACGCTTTTGATTGCAAGCTTTGTTGTACTGGGAAACTATTTTCTCGGGGCATTGTTCTTGATTTTTCTTACTCAAAATCCGCTTTGGATCGGTCTTTCGGTCCTCTTGTATCTCATATTGTTTGTCTTTATAAAGAAAAACAAGGAAGCTATTATCGATTATCTAGAACGTGATCCTGCGATTTTAGAAGATGGAAATAAGTCTTAATTTGAAATTAGGGATTAGAGAGCATAAGGTTCATACGCTCCTAATCCAATTTACCAGAGGAGGAGATTTACCATGAAAGTCGTTGTGATCGGAGATGCGTTGGTTAAAAGTGCAACCTTAAAGGATGCTGTTTTGCAAATGAATCTAGAAGGAGAAATAGATAAAATAGAAGTTCTTGAATGGTATTCTGATTTAACAAAGGATCACTTTCAAAATCATATTTTGCAGATTGAGCGATATGGTCCTGAAAAAGTTGAGATACCCCAGGGAATTTTGGAAGCTTTAAAAGATGCAGAATATTTATTTGCACATTATGCACCAATATCAGAGATAATGCTTAAAAGTGCACCAAAATTAAAGATGATAGGAACTTGTCGCGGAGGGTTGGAGAATGTAAATGTAGCTGCCGTGAGGGAACTTAAGCTGCCGTTTCTGCATGTCATCAGAAATGCAGAACCTGTTGCTGATTTTACCATTGGGCTTATGTTTGCTGAGACGCGGAATATCGCAAGGGCACATCTGTCTATCAAAAGTGAGCAGTGGAGAAAGAGCTTTTCAAATGATGCCTATAAAACGACACTTGCCAATATGGTGGTTGGTATTATTGGTGCAGGCTATATCGGTAGACTGGTTATCAAACGATTGAATGCGCTTGGTATCAAAGTGATTGTATATGATCCATTTGTAGATCCGGCTATTTTTGCTCGTGACCAGTTGTCGGTAGAAATAAAATCCATAGAGGAAGTCTTTAAAGAGGCAGATATTGTATCCTTGCATATGCGGGTGACGGAACAAACGAAAAATATGATCAATAAAGATTTGATCCAGCTCATGAAGCCAGGTTCTTATATTATCAACACGGCAAGAGCGGATATTCTGGTCAAGGATGACCTCGTAGATGCACTGAAAAATTGTAAAATTGCAGGTGCTGCTTTAGATGTCAGTTGGATAGAGCCGATACCAAAAGGAGATCCATTACTTTCGCTGGATAATATTACGCTGACAACCCATATTGCTGGTGATACAGTGGATGCGATCCCAAGAGCGCCATATCTGTTGAAGGATGTTGTGAATGCTTACCTGGAAAATGGTTATAGCGACATGTTGATCAAATAAAAATATATGAGAGATGAGGAGTCATAGGTTATGTTAATGGAAAAAGAGCGGGAACTTATTGTAGAGTATGGGAAAAAATTAATTACCTCAGGCTTAACAAAGGGGACAGGCGGTAATATCAGTATTTATAATCGTGACCTCGGCTATATGGCGGTTAGTCCGAGTGGTATTGATTATTTTGAAACACTTCCGGAAGATGTTGTAATTACAGATTTGGATGGAAATACGGTGGATGGAAGTCGTAAGCCATCCAGTGAAAAGGATATGCACCGCATTTATTATCAGAAAAGAAAAGATGTTAATGCAGTTGTACATACCCATTCGATGTATAGTACGGTTCTTGCTACTTTGGGTTGGAATCTTCCGGCAGCCAATTATTATATTGCGGTTGCGGGAGGTAAGGATGTCCGTTGTGCGAAATATGCTTCATTCGGTACATGGGAGCTAGCAGAAAGCTCCTTTGTCGCTATGCAGGAAAGAAAAGCCTGCTTTTTGGCAAATCATGGACTCTTAACCTGTGCAGCCGATCTTCCAAATGCTTTTGTCATTGCTGAAGAAACAGAGCGTATGGCAGAGATCTATTATCGTGCCAAAGTGGTAGGAGAGCCGATCATACTAAATGATACAGAGGTTGATCTGATGCTGGAAAAATTCAAATCTTATGGACAGGCACCAAGCAAGTAGGTAAAATTTTGGTGAAGATTATATGTATTGCACGTTCCTTCATTTTTGTTTTAGGGAATAGGTAGACATGACCAACTGCATGGAGGGAGTAATGATGAAAAAACGAAGTGCAGATGTTTTGCAAAAGATATTATCTTATGATAGTAGTATTTTAAATATTACAAAATTATCGGAAGTCTATCAGGTTTCACAGAAAACATTGCGTAATGATATTGCAGAAATTAATCTTTTTTTAAAAAAGTTACAGCTTCATACGATTGAGATTGTGGATAACGGTATATTGAAAATAGGTACGGACCTTGATCCAGAATTTGTGAAAGACCAGCTCTTCAAATTAAACAGTTATTCCTACCGATTATCCCCAGACGAGAGGCAGATATTGATCCTTGTTATCTTGCTCAAACAAAAAAACTATCTTACGATGGAGTATTTGGCAGAAATGCTGAGTGTCAGCAGGATCACCATATTGAGTGATATCGAATCCGTCAGAGAAATATTGCAGGAATTTAATCTCAAATTGCGTTCAAAGAGCAGCAAGGGGATTTATCTGGAGAAAGCGGAGAAGCAGCATTTGCGTATGATGCTAGTGGAACTATGCCGGCGGGTTATTGTCAATGTCAAAAGTGATGGATATTTTCAGAGGCTGATCCTTTCACAGATGGATATCAGTCATTCTTTGGCATCAATCATTGTTATCTTACAGGACTTTGAGCGGGAAAAAGATGTGGTGTTCTCGGATTATAGCTTTTATGAGCTGTCTCTATATTTGTTCATTTGCATTAATCGACCAATCGATTTCTCGACAGAGATTTGCGATGGAATTGTACCGATTCAGCCCGGGGAGATGCCTTTAGGCATAGAAATTTTTTCCTATATAGAGCAAAGACTGAATATGACCTTTTTGGATGAGGAAATCGTTTTATTTCAGCAGTATATTATAGATAATCATCTTTTGCCCATGTCAAAATCCATTGATGATATTGAACTCTATAATATGATCACTTATTTTTTAGTTGGAATAGGCAATCGATTAAATATTGATTTTAGCAATGATCATATTCTTGTGGAATCCCTGTTCCTGCATATCAAATGTATGTCGGATCTTCTTGATTTTCAGTTTCCCATTGATGAAAATATACAGCCCGAATATCGGGAGATCATGGAAGAGATTGAAAGCCAATGCCATATTCTCGAAAAATATTTAGGTTATTCCTTTAGCAAGAAAATGAAATTGTCAATCTTTATTCATATTTGTGCAGCACTGGTGAGAAATAAGAAATTTTTATTGCCGCTGCATGTCATAATCGTTTGTCCGGGCAGCATGGCAACAGGTCGTTTTGTAGAAGCACAGATCAAAAACTATTTTGACTTTACTATTCAGGGAGTGATTTCGGTAGACAGGATTCTGTACATGCTGGAAAAAAATAAAGAAAAAATCGATTTTATCATATCAACGGTCAATCTTCCCGAGACGTTGTATCCTGTAGTCAAGGTCAATCCAGTGTTGAAAATGCAGGATCTGAATAATATCCAAAAGCAAGCGTTTTCTCTAGGAGAAAATATTAATCTAAGTTTGGAAAAAAGAAAAAATATCATCGTTAAAAAAGTTTCTGACAGCATCGAAACCTTTCATAATATTGATGATTTAGAAAGATTTATCGATAGTCTGGATGCTTTTCTTAAGACACATACCAAACAATTGGTCAGCAAAGATGTACATGGTTTGCGTACCATGCTCAAGAAAGAGATGATTCATATTATTGATACACCTCTCGACTGGAAACTGGCAGTAGAAACGGTAGGCAGACTCTTATACCAGAAGAGACATATTGAAAAAGAATACATTCATACTATGATCTGCAATATCGAAAAATACGGACCGTATATCATTGTAGGTAAAGGAGTTGCATTAGCCCACGCCAAGCCGAATGAAACTGTACTTTCAGAGGGCCTCAGTCTTCTCGTTGCACCAAAAGGCATCAAAATGGATACCGATGAAAAGAAAACGGTGTATTTATTATTTGCTTTTTGTACACAGGGCGGTTTTGATTACATTGAACTTTTTAATCAGATAGCAGCCATTGGGAGGAATCCTGCTTTGTTCTCCAAATGTATACAAGCAAAAAAAACAGCCGATATTTACCATCTGCTCTGTGTATGATATTAAGCTTTCAATACTTATCATACACAGTATCTAAGCTATAAAAAATGGCAGTATATAATAATATATATACTGCTATCTGCATACGAAATTCAACGGCAAATAAATCCTTCTTTTAAAATAGCTCTGTGATGGTAAAGATAATGAACGGAATCGGATATAATTAAAATGTACTTTACTGTTTTATGATTTTGGTATACATTTATTGGTAAAGAGAGAATTGAAAGGGGACTAGTATTATGATTGTTACTAGTACTGGTATTGTCAATGGTATTATTGATAAGAAATATGGAAAGTATGGAGAACAGTTTTTTAAGGGTATGCCAACCTATTCTTTACCCCTAGAAATCAAAGAGTATCCTCAAAATACGAGAACTTTTGCGATTCTTATGGAAGATAAAGATGCAATACCTCCTACCGGATTTTCTTGGATACATTGGTCTGCTGCAAATCTAACAAGTGATTCATTAGGGGAAAATGCAAGTGTGAATACCAAAGAATTTGTTCAAGGTACAAATAGCTGGTCTAGTGCTTTACTGGCAGAGCCGCTAGGAAAATATGAGGCTGCCAAATATGGCGGGCCAATGCCTCCTGATAAACCTCACACTTATGAAATACATGTTTTTGCATTAGATCGTTCATTGGATTTACAAGAGGGTTTTTATGTGAACGAACTCTATAAGGTCATGGAAGGGCATGTTTTGGCTCACTATACGTTGAAAGGCATTTACTATAATTAAGAAGGTATTAAAAGAGCACGACTCACAACGAGTCGTGCTCTTTTTTGCCCTTCTAAAAAGATTAGAAAAGTAGTCTTATAGCAGATTTGTACCAAGGATACCTGCAATGATCATAATGGCACCAATAATATGATAGTATTCCAATTGCTCTTGTAGAAAGATAACTCCTGCAATCATAGAAATCAAGGTAGCTAAATTGCCGAATACACTCATTTTGGATGCTTCAATCTTAGATAGCACGTAATTGGATAACCAGGAAGTTCCTAAAGAGGACAGGACGCCTAAGTACAAAATAGAAATGAGAAAGATGGGCTCTGATAAGGGGTGAAAGTACTCGTTAATCGTACCATTTAGGCCATGGCGTATAAGTGCTAATAAATTGAAGGTAATAAAAGCAATGGTAAGCATGATGAAGGTTAACTCCAGTGGCTTAAACTTTTGGGTTAATGGTCGGGCTAATACACTGTAGCCAGCAAAGGAAAAAGAAGATAGCAAGAGCAGTGAAGTTCCTAGAACTTGATCGGTTTCAAAAGAAGCACCTTTCATGGCAAGAATGTAGATAACCCCTGCCACGGATAAGCCAAGGGAAAGGTTTTGCAAGTAATTATTTTTTTCTTTTAAGAAATAAGAGGCTAAAAACATTGTGAGTACTGGAGTTGATGCCAGAATAATTCCAGCTTCAGAAGAGGTCGTATATACCAGCCCTGAGATTTGAAAGCCGAAGAAGAGTGCTGGATATAAAAGTGCCAGGGGGAGAATCTGAATCATATCTTTTGTCGTAAAGCTTAAAGGGATTTTGCCAAGAAGGACGGGAATCAAAATTGCCAGAAAAGACGCAGTAAAGCGATGAGCGAGAGTATCGATGGGATCGGATACTGTTAAAGCTAATTTTACGAAGAGAAAAGAGAAACCTATAATAAAGGCATATAATACAGCTGCCACATAAGCGATATTCTTATGTTCCTTATCATCCATTGACGAAACCTCCGATGTAACCTGATAACTCTACTATACTGGATAGCTGATCTGCTTACAACACAAATACAAATTTTTCATAAATTAGAAATTTTAATGGAAAATGAATTTATTATTTGACAATAATTATTATTATCATTATAATGTGAATATAAGAAGTCTCTTACATCATAAAAAAGTATTAACCTCCGCGAGAAATGGGAAAGTTGATCTGCTGTGTACAGATACATCCTGTATACGCAGGAGGTTTTTGTCCTATAAAAATAGACAATGAATATAAAAAAGGAGAATATAAGATGAAACGATTAAATTTGAAGAATATCTTACTATTTAGTTTAATATTAATATTTGGAGTAGGAGGGGCTGCATGGGCAGCGGTTTCCAGCGAAACAGCTCCAGTTAATCTGACTACAGAACAATGGAGAGGAAATAGTTTTACCTTTCTTGCTTTGCCAGCAGATAAGCAGGCTGCAGGATATGAAATTTTTCCAGTCGATCAGGCAGAATTAGGGTTTGGTGGTGATCGTTCCGTTCGCAGTTCTTATACTGCACATGTTGGCAAAGAGGCTGTCGTTACAGAGATTGCATCTTTTCCAGCAGGTTATCAGAATGAATATCTGGTTTATCTGACAGTAAAGGATACGGGAGAAAAAGTGGTGGGACGCACGATGCGTGGTCAATTAGACGGTTTGGTGTTAACAGCAGATCTGACGAACGCCAAGGAACAATTTTTGGGAAAAGTTGTTTACCCTAAGTTTAGAGAACTGTCAGGTGTATATGTACCCGGTATAAATTCAACGCCAGGAACGGTAGCAGCCGCAATAGGCAGTCCAGCTACAGTGGTTGATGTGTATACGGGGAATCAAACGCAAGAACCCATTTGGTTGATACTTTCCGTAAATGGCGAAAAGGCGATTTTACCTATTGCTTACAGTTGGACCAATATGCCAGTAGATTCTTTGACCCAGACTCCTCCTTGGCAAGATGCTTTATTTACGGAGGACCCAAGAGTTAGCTTTGGCTGGTCCTTGGATGCGTGGAACAAGATCGAAAGCGGTATTGTAGAGGAAGGGATGACCAAAGGACAAATTCGTCTTAGCTGGGGAAAACCTGTTAGTATGGAAGAGGATGATACCGTTTGGATATATGGTACCAAAAAACTTGGTTTTACCGGAGATATATTGCACTCAATTGAAACGGTAGAATAGGTCTTCCTAATTGTAAATGGGAAGAGGTAATGAAGAAATAGGGGGAGTGCAGGATGGAAAAACGTAATATATATTTGGAAAAGATTGAGGCCAATATAGCACAGTACAATGCTAAATTAGCTGATCTGAAAACCAAAGTTGCTGAGGTTCAGTCAGATCTGAAATCTGAATATCTGTTTCAAATGGACAATCTAGAAAAGAAGAGAGACGAGTTCGTAGTAAAATACGGACAGCTTAAAGATACTAGCAGCCATGCGTGGGACGATGTAAAAGAAGGCACTGAAAAAGCATGGGCAGAGCTGGAGGATTCAATTGAAAAAGCAGTTTCTCGATTTAAGTAATCCGGATCACATATGAAATTTCCAGTAGAAATTCATTAACGAAAGAGGAAGCTTCCTCTTTCGTTAATGAAAAAGGGGAGGGGGCAAGTATGCTTTGGTTTTTAATTATTGGAATTATAGCCGGGTGGCTGGCCGGTAATCTTACAGACGGCAGAGGATTTGGCCTGGTTGGCAATTTAATTGTAGGTGTTATAGGATCTTTTGTTGGTGGTTTCTTGTTTAGTCTTTTAGGTTTAAATGCTTATGGGACAATCGGTGAAATCATTACAGCAACGATAGGAGCGATTGTATTATTGTGGATTATGGGATTTGTTCGGTAATATTGCATAAATAATCATACCAAATGAGGTAGTAGTACTAGCAGCCTTGGGAAAGTATAGTGTGGGATAGTTGGCTGGTTAGCCGCTATCTCGCTTTTATATATCTATATATCGCGTTTCCCGTAAACGGAGGCAGCGTATCGGTGTGGAGTCTTCCAGAGCTGGATATTGAGTAATTAAAAAAGAAAAGACTTGGCAGCGAGACCAAGTCTTAATAGCGTATTATTTATTTAGGAGACATACGGGTTTAACGAATGGGAATGGAACTGACATTCTGAACAGCTTTATCTTTTTTAGGTAATGTGATGATCAGAACACCGTCCTTGAATTCAGCATCTATTCGGTCTTCCTGGACATTGCCGATGTAGAAAGAGCGTTGAAATTCACCATAGCGGCGTTCTCTGCGCAGATAATTATCTTGCTTATTTTCCTCATTGTAATGGCGTTTGGCAATGATGGTGAGATAGTTATTTGCGTATTGTAATGCAATATCTTCTTTTTTGATACCTGGTAAATCAGCTTCAATCAAATAAGAATCTTCTACTTCTTTGAGATCGACACGAAAGTCGTTGCCGATTTTAGTTAGAGGAGCAAAAAAATCCTCTCTGAAGAAGTTATCAAATACTTGATTAAAGAAGTCCTCCCTTTTTTCTAATGGATGATTTTTGCCAAAAGGAACTAGATTGAACATACTTTTTTTTCCTCCTTACAAAGATGTAATTTTTTAGTAACTACCAGTAAAGGCAGTTATTTCTTGCTTCTGATTCTATTATAGTCAAAAGGTCAAAGTTTTTCAATGTCAGAGAAAATATGTAATCCTGACAAAATAAAAGAAAGAACAAATTAAAAAAAGATAATTATGTTTTTTAAAAATTTTTGAAGAAATTTTCTTGTTTTTAGCTTAATTTAAGCATTTTATTATAAAAATAAAAAACTGATCCTGATAGTGACATCGGGATCAGTTTTTTCTATGAATGGTTATACGATAAAAGTTTATTTTAGGGATGAAAGATTATATTTTAAATTGATGGACGGATTGCTGCAAGTCTCCAGCTAAATTGGCTAATCCTTGGCTGGAAGAGGATATTTCCTGCATGGCTGCTGACTGTTCTTCTGTAGCAGAAGAAACGTTTTGGGTCTGTGCAGCAATATCACGGCTAATACTGTCAACCTCTTGAGCAGCAGAAAGAACTTGTGTACTATTTATGACTAAGCGTTCTAATTCAGTTGCTGTTTCTTTAGATATAACAGCAATATCCTGAACCTGCAGTTCAATTTCTTTAAATGCTTTACCGGCTTTATTGACAGCATCCATTCCTTTTTGTGCTTCGGATGTACCAGCAGTCATTGCCTGAACTGCGTGATGTGTTTTTTCTTGTATATCTTGAATGAGTTCTGCAATTTCTTCAGTAGCGGATTGTGATTGTTCCGCCAATTTTCGTACTTCTTCGGCTACCACGGCAAAACCGCGGCCCTGATCACCGGCCCTAGCTGCTTCAATGGCGGCATTAAGAGCGAGTAAATTTGTCTGCTTTGCTATATTTGAGATTGTTTCCATAATCATTCCGATTTCTTTTGAACGATATCCTAACTCTGTTACAACATTAGAAGACGAGTTTACTGTTCGCTGAATCTGATCCATTTGATTTATTGCTTCTCTCACATCGTGACTGCCCTCGGATGCAGCTTGAGCTGCTTTCTCTGTGATCTCAGAGGTCTGTTTGACGTCTTGTGCACTTTTTTGTGCACCAGCGGTAATCTGCTCTGCTAAAACAAGGGTATTGGCAGAAGTTGCAGTTTGCTTTTCTGCTCCTTGGGAAGTTTGGTAAATGGAAGCAGAGACTTGATTGGCAGCTTGTGATGACTGTTCAGCATTTGCATTTAGTTCTTCTGAGGAAGAGGCAACTTGTTCTGTAGCTTCTGCTATTTTTTGCATAAGGGATCGTAATTTCGTTGTCATTCTTTCAAAACTTTGCGCTAGACGACCTACTTCGTCATTGGACTGAATTCCAAGTGAGGTAAGAGTAAGATCTCCTTCGGATATTTTTGCAGCTTCTTCTACCAGACTTTCAAGAGGATGTAACGTCTTGAAGAGAAATCTCCAAACAATCAAGCCGACAACGAGTAAGCCGAGGCACAAAGAGGTAACCATCCATGCTACTGTCGAGTAAAAGCCAGTACGAAATTCAGTTGTAGGTAATGCTACGATTGCAAGCCAGTTTGTATTCTTTATAGGAACTGCCAGCATCATGGAGTCATTGTTTGAAACATCTTTGTCGTATAGTAGATGCCCTGGCTGCTCCTTGAAGCGCTTCATCAAATTTTCAGGAATCTTTTTCTGTTCCTTAATAATCTCTTTGTTGGTATGGGCGATTAAGGTACCATCTTCAGCAACAATGGCAACGATTCCTGAGAATGCGACTCTTATTTCAGCTAGAAAATTCTGCAGGGTATCTAAGTTGACAGCTTGCAGTACCATCCCGGTGAGTTGATTGTTGACTGTTATCGGCTGGGTAAGAATAATGGAGGGCACGCCTGTTACCCGATTAATGATAATATCACTAAGTTGAGATTTCTGGGTACTTATGGTATCCTTAAAAAACTTGCGATCTGACAAATTATCACCAATTACTTTAGCATCATAGGGAGCAATTGCAATTCGAATCCCTTTTACATCAAGGACATTTAATCGGTCAATGCCCCAGGAAACTCCAAAGTAGGTATTTATTTTAGATTGTATTTGCGCAGGATTATTAGATTGCAGATCACTATCAAGGCCATAAGTTTTTCCACTTTTCGCAAAAGCCTCAAAAAGATCTTCTACTTGACCGGCAAGCTGCTCCGTTTGATTATTCATGGCTAACTCAGTACTGCTCAAGGTTTGCTTATATAGCATATAAATTCCTGTACTACCAACGATGATTCCTGATACGAGCAGGGCAGCCACGAGTAAAAGGAGTGTTTTCGTTTTAATTGACATCCTTTTCCCTCCTAGTCTAGGTAAACTATAAAATTGTAAACATTTAGATTGATACTGCGTTATAGGGTATAAATTAGTGGGACAATGACGCAATGTACTAGTTTACAATTTTACATAATTATAGATATATGACATTTTATCTAATAATCCTTCTTAGGGAGGAAAAATATGTATGTATGAATGAGTATAATGCAGGCAAGCGATATAAAGATAAAGAAAGCTAATGTCAAAAAGGCATCAGCTTTCTTTACGATGTTAGAATTTATAAATCTTGGAGTAGACAAATACAAAACATTGCGAATCACAAAGGCACAATGCCACTGATGCGGCACACAAAGGAGTGTACAAAAAAAGTTCAAATTTGTTTTATGTAGCTGTTTTTAGTTATTTACTTTAGCAGTCCTACTGACTTCATGACATTTGAGATACTTTGGGCACTATGCCGGAGTTTTTTTATTTCTTCATCGGATAGGGCAATCTCAATCCGTCTTTCGATACCTTCTTCTGTTATGAGGCAGGGAAGACTCAGGGCAACATTGTATAAGTCATATTCTCCTTGCAGAGTGGTAGAGACGGGGAATATGCTGCGTTCGTTAAATAAAACTGCTCTGGCAAGATGACAAGCAGCCATGGCGATGCCGGAATTGGTGCAGCCTTTAAGGTTAAGGACATCATAGGCGACAGAGATAACACTAGCCGCTGTTTTTTCTGTATCTAGAGGCTCCTTTGGCTGAAAATAGCTGTCTAGCTGATTGTAGGGCACTCCAGCGATATTGACAAGGCTCCAGGCTGGGAATGCGGAATTACCATGCTCGCCAAGCATATAGCCATGAACATTTTTAGGATCTACCTTATATTTGTTTGCCATAATGCTTCTAAAGCGCGCCGTCTCGAGGGTTGTTCCGGTACCGAAGATCTTATTCTTGGGATAACCGAAGAAGTTTTCTGCATAGTAGACCATGATATCCAAAGGATTTGTGATCATGATGATGACAGCATCTTTGGTGTATTGGGTAATGGAGGCCATTACGTCTTTCATCACTGCTACATTTCTGCCAGCAAGAGTTAAGCGGTCAGGAATTTCACCCGGCATGATACTGGGGCCGGCAGCGATGATAATCACACGGGCATCTTTGCATTCTTCAAAAGTTCCGGCATGAATGTTTACATTTGCGCCGGTGGAAAAAGGTATTGCATGAGTGGAATCCAAGGCCTCACCTTGGGCCTTTTTGTTAATAATATCGATAACGGCAATCTCGGATACAAAATTAAAGGATAAAGCACAATTTAGTACTGCCGTACCTACATTACCCGTACCAACGATGACAAGCTTGTTTTTGGTTACATTCATAAATAATTTCCCTCCAGTTTTAATTGATAATATTCAAAGTCATTCAATCCCTAACTTTCTTATAAGCCTAAAAGTATAAGTTTTTAGTCATAAAAGAAATTATGAAGCACAAAGGCGCAATGCCGCTGTGCGGCACACAAAGGAAAACACAAAAAATATGTGGTTCAAAGGGTCTTATTTCTTAAAAGGGAGCGAAGCGCTTTTTTTATAGCAGATGATCCTTGAGCTGGAATTCATATGAGGACTCTTGCCACGAACTTTTAGAGGAATGATATTTTCGCTCAACAAAGGTAACCCAGCCATCCTGCCTGATAAGTAAGATTGTAGAAGAGCGTGTTCCATACTCTGGACTTTCAATGAAGATTGAAGAGAGAGTACGCTCTAATTCCAAGCCGACGCCTGTGTTTGGCAGCAGATCATCAGCGGCTTGTTCCCCATTGGTCAAAATCTGCCATAACTCATCTTCAAAAACATCCTCTTGCGTAAGGCATTTGGATAACTGCTGTCGTCCTATTTCAAGCTTAGGCCAGGGAGTATTCAATAGGTGATTGCAAAGCCCGTGGACTCCAGGCACGACGGGATGCTTTTGTCCTTGTTTGTTCCCATAATACCATAGGGATTGCAGATCGCCAACAAGGAGGTTAAAACCATTGTACTGATCAGCTCGTTCAGCAATCTTTTCCAAATACTCCTGGGGTGATTGCTGATTCTTGAGAAAATTGGCAACTAAATGTCCTCTAGACAGTGCATCTGGCATATGCTGGCGAGGATCCCGATAGTTGGTTAGAGCTGCAAAGCGTCCATGGACAGTGATTCCCATCCAAGTGCCAAGTTCTTTCAAGTCTCTTCCAGCTAAAATATGAGGATCGTCTGACCAATATTGGGCTGGGGCAGTAGGGCGGGAATAAAATTCATCTCGATTTGCAGCGACAATAAAAGGGTATTTGGGATGATGTTTGTAAGCAAATAAAATTAAGCACATCGTACAATAACCTCCCTTTATTTTATGGTTCTCCAAGTAAATACCTGTCACCTTCAAAAAAGAGTGAAAAAAGCTATTTTAAAAAAGAAGGAATTTTAAAAGGATTCCCCAAATAAGTGAAGCTCACTCTTACGCTGGTAAGAGTGAGCTTCATCTGTCAATTGCAAGCATAGCGAAGCAATCCCCTGCTGGTAAGAGATTGCTTCACTCTGTCCGCAATGACAAAAAATATACAGTGTTAATTTATTTTTCTCATCAATCGCATTCCATTTAACGTTACGAGGATGGATGAACCTGTATCAGCAAAGACGGCAAGCCATAAATTCGCCATACCGGTGAATGTTAAAATAACAAAAATGATTTTAATGATGATTGAAAAACTGATATTTTGCTTAATGATGGACAGCGTCTTATTGCTGAGTTTGATTACATAGGCCAATTTTCCGAGATCATCGGACATCAGCGCGATATCGGCTGTTTCCAGGGCAGTATCCGAGCCGGCGACCCCCATGGCAACACCGATTGTGGAGGCGGCCATGGCAGGTGCATCATTGACTCCGTCGCCAACCATAGCAACATGTTTATAATTAGTTAACAGCTCGTTTATGGTTGCGACTTTATCTTGAGGCAATAGCTCGCTATAGATGGTATCAATATTCAGCTCTTTTGCGATGGAGCCAGCTACTTGGCGGTTGTCACCTGTTAACATGGCAATATGCTTTAGGCCTGCTTCCCGGAGTTTCACAAGAGCATCCTTACTATTTTCCCGCAAGGTATCAGCTACCGCAATCATGCCATGGAGGCTATTTTGTGTTCCAAGCAGCATAAGGGTTTTACCTTGCAGCTGCAAATTGGTAATTTGTTTCTCGTATGGAGATAGGTTTAATCCCAATTGTTCAAACAGGCGTGGATTGCCGATAAATACAGTTTGGTTATCCATATCTGCCTGTGCCCCTAGTCCTACCAGGGCTTTAAAATTGGTTACTGATTTCAACGTTAATCCTGCCGCTTTCTCTACAATTGCAACAGCCAATGGATGTTCAGACCATTTTTCGATGGAGGCTGCGGTGGTTAAAATATCTTGTTCATTGCTGTTCACAGATATTATATCTGTGACTCTGGGATGACCATGAGTTAAGGTACCAGTTTTATCAAAGGCAATGGCCTGTATAGAACCCATTTGCTCGAGGTAAGCACCACCTTTAATAAGAACGCCATTCCTAGAAGAGTTGCCAATGGCTGAAACGATGGAAACAGGTGTGGAAATAACCAAAGCGCAAGGGCAAGATATGACAAGAAGGACTAAGCCTTTGTAGAACCATGGAGCGAAGGGCTGATTAAAGAGCAGCCAAGGTACAACCATGATCCCTGCAGCAATTACTAACACTGCCGGTGTATAGTATTTCGCGAACTGATCAACAAACTGTTGAGAAGGAGCCTTCTGTGACTGTGCTTCTTCAACCAAGTGCATAATTTTGGCAAGAGTAGAGTCTGCAGCTATTTTAGTAACCTCGATTTCTAATGCACCATGCTCATTGACGGTACCTGCATATACTCCATCGCCAATTGTTTTTTCTACCGGTAATGATTCTCCTGTAATGGTTGCCTGGTTTACGGCAGATGCCCCGTTCTTAACAATGCCATCCATAGCAATGCGTTCACCAGGCTTTACGATCATAATATCGCCAATCACAATTTCTTCTACAGGAAGCTTTTGCTCCAGGCCGTTACGCAAAACTAAAGCTTCCGCTGGGGCTAATTCCATAAGTGCCCGTATTGATTGTCTTGTTTTATCCATTGTATAGGTTTGCAGCGTATTGCCAAAGGAGAACAGAAAAGCAACCGTTGCTCCTTCGCCCCACTCTCCGATGGCGAATGCTCCGATGACAGCCACTGTCATCAGAAAATTCATATCAAAAGTAAGAGATCGCAGGCTGTAAAAGCCGCTTTTCGCGGTATTGAATCCTCCTACAATGGCAGCTAGAACATATAAGGGAACAATGATTGTATCACCGATACCCAGCCAATCAAGTATCATGCTGACTGCTAGGACGATTCCGGAAAACATGGTAGACTGGGTTCTGGGGTTGGTCCACCATTCTGCTTGTATTTTGGTATGCTGTATCGTTTGCGTGTTAATTTCTGCCTTGTAACCTACTTGTGAGACCGCCTGCATAATAGCAGAGTCGGTAGTGGTATGCTCTACCGTTAATTTCGCAGCAGCAAAGTTTACATTTGCTGTGTGCACTCCTGCCAGGGTGGAGAGATGTTTCTCCAGCTTATTAGCGCAATCGCCGCAATCAAGTCCAGAGACGGTAAAGACGGACTTATGAAATTGGGACTGCTTATTTGTATTGTTTATTGGAGTGGCTTTATATCCAAAGCTGCTAACGGTTTTTGCAATATCTGCAGATTGAATCATAGTATGATTATACGTTACTTTCATCTTCCCAGTGGCAAAGTTGACCTTTACGTCCAGAATGCCTTTATGCTTGCCGAGACCTTTTTCTAATTTAATAGCGCAATCTCCGCAGTCGAGGCCAGTGATGGTGAAGTTATTTATGGTAATATCACTTTGGGCAATGGCTGGGGCAGTTGTATGTGAGCAGCAATCGCAATGCTCTTCAACGGCTGCTGCTTCATCTAGATGGCCCTCATGATTCATATCAACGTCAGTGGGGGAATCTTCTGCCGGGCAACAACTGCAGGATGGCATTGCCTCCGGCTTTGTCAATACTGCACTGGATTCAGAACAGCAGCTATCGTTACAGGACTGTTTATTTGTTTCTTCAGTGAATTGAGTTTTATTCGCCATGATCTCACTCCTATCTGTGTTTAATATGGTCGATACCTTGGGAGAGTAATGAACGGACATGTTCATCATCTAAAGAATACCAAGCCATTTTTCCTTCACGGCGGTACCTAACAAGCCGAGCATTGCGTAAAAGCCGCAGCTGATGAGACACGGCAGACTGACCCATTTCGATCACCGCTGCAATATCACATACACACAACTCCCGTTTGGTTAAAGCTTGTAATATTTTCACTCTGGTCGGATCACCAAGTAATTTAAAGATTTCAGCAACTTGCTGTGCTTCATGATCAGAAATCGATTCTTTTTTTGCGATACAAATAATTTGCGGATGCTCACAGAGCTGCTCACAAATATCTTCCGGACATTCTTTTGTTTGCAAGTTCTCACTCCCTAACATATGAACATATATTCATATGTTGTATTATAAATGATTTATATGAGAAGTCAAGGCTAAATTAATAAGTTGATAAAAATAAGAGTAGGAAAACTAACCCCATAGAAAGTCATGGGGTTAGTTTTACATCGTTGTTATCGTATATCGCTGTCTAACTGGAATGTGAGGTAAGGGAAAATACATAGGAATGCAGCATTCGTGGACTGAAGTGTAGAGCACTTTCATTCCCTTCTCTAATCTGCGAAAACCGAATTTTTGATAGAAGGCTACAGCCTCTGGTAAGGCAAACAGTGT
Organism: Pelosinus fermentans; assembly: GCA_002434245.1. Lineage (GTDB taxonomy): Bacteria > Bacillota > Negativicutes > DSM-13327 > DSM-13327 > Pelosinus > Pelosinus fermentans_B. The sequence continues at coordinate 174,117 of DJJR01000080.1, read as the reverse complement.
AATCAATTGTACTCCTACCATCCTTTGGATCTTATAGATTTGCTGGATCGTGTGATTAAAGATTGCTTGCCCGATGCCTAAATAGCGGTAGTGATCGTCAATGCATAATGCTGCTACTTCCACAGAAGGGCAAAGGCTTATTATTTTTCGCCCCTTAACTTTTAAGGATGAACATTTTGTCGAAGAAAACCCAACGAGTTCGTTAGCATTGCTTTCAAAGAATAAGGTAGTGCATGTGTTGCCTATTTCTTCATAAAGAAATGCATCTGTCTGTAAGAATTGTAATAGTGGGGTATACGCAGAATGAAAACCCATGATTTGCTGTTGGTATTCATACGATAAGGGCTTATAGGTTAATGTAAGATTTAGCATATCGATTTTAATGGGATCAGTTAGTAGAATAGGATCTCGAAGAGACCTTGGATTAACGCTGCTTACGATTGGAAGACTCTCCAATATAGAAGCAGCCGCTTGATTATCAACCCACTCAATGATTCCTCCAGGGATGGCTGTCATTTCCCAAGTATTGCGACTACCGACGATATCTTCACTGTTCATGCAATCACCGCCAATTGAACTTACGTAAGCTGCTATATTATATGCTACATAAAGAATATACGTAACATGGCTGCAACTTTTTTGGACAAATATTCCAAAAGGCAATATCTTCTATTGGCAAGAGCAGGAATATTTTGTTTTTGTGGGAATACATTCATATAGGTTGTTCGCAAAGCAGGCAAAGGATGCAATTACATGGTCAATATGGGGAGGGAATCGAGTGTCAGAAGCAGTTGATAACAGAGAAATGGACGAAATTCTGCAGAGGTATGGGTATGAGAAAAGCTGTATTATACCTATATTACAGGAAACACAGGCAAGATATAGATATCTGCCCAAGGAAGCCTTTTCTTATCTTTCAGAAAATTTAGGAATCAGCACTGCCAGAATCTATAGTATCGCTACTTTTTATGAAAATTTTTCCCTAGAGCAAAAAGGAAAATATGTAATAAAAATATGTGATGGAACAGCGTGTCATGTGAGAAAATCCATTCCTATCCTGGAGCGGCTGAAAAATCAGCTTGGGCTTACTGCAGACAAGGTAACGACCGATGATCTTATGTTTACGCTTGAAACGGTTTCCTGTCTTGGGGCGTGCGGGCTAGCACCTGTGCTTACCGTAAATGATCAGGTATATCCTGCCATGACGCCGGACAAAGCACAGGAACTTCTTAAGAGGCTCAAGGAGGAAGAATAGATGTTTTTAAACAGAGAAGATTTTAAAAATGCCTGTACAACCTATACAGACTCTCTTGCTATGCAAATAAAGAAGATTTTGGTTTGTGCCGGAACGGGATGCGTGGCTGGTGGAGCCATTGAGATTTATGAACAACTGATAAAATCTAATGAGAAGTATGATGTACCCTGTACCGTGACCTTAGAGAAGGAGCCCCATGACAAATCCATCGGAATCAAAAAAAGCGGATGCCATGGCTTCTGCGAAATGGGTCCACTGGTACGAATAGAGCCTCAGGGATGGCTATATATAAAAGTAAAGCCGGAAGACTGTGCTGAGATTATAGAACAATCAATCATTAATGAAACCTTTATAGAGCGCTTGGCTTATAAAAAAGAGGGTGTGATCTATCCCACTCAGGAAGAGATTCCTTTTTATAAAAAGCAAACTCGGCTTGCGCTTGAACATTGTGGGCATATAGATGCCACATCGATTAATGAATATTTGGCAATTGGGGGATACCAAGCATTTACAAAAGCTTTATTTGATATGAGTCAGGAGGATGTCGTAGAGGAAATTGATCTATCTAATTTACGAGGGCGGGGAGGCGGCGGATATCCTACAGGTCGAAAATGGAAGCAGGTAAAAGGACAGAATTCCAGCATTAAGTATATTGTTTGCAATGGTGATGAAGGTGATCCTGGTGCATTTATGGATCGCAGTATAATGGAAGGTGACCCTCACAGGGTACTGGAAGGAATGATGATTGCTGGCGTAGCTTGCGGCTCATCGGAAGGCTATATCTATGTACGGGCAGAATATCCCCTTGCCGTCAGCCGTCTGGAGACAGCAATTGGTGAAGCGAAAGAGAGGGGACTTCTTGGCAGAAATATTCTCAGTTCAGGTTTCGACTTTGACATAAAAATATGCAAAGGTGCAGGAGCATTTGTTTGTGGTGAGGGAAGTGCACTTACTGCATCGATTGAGGGTAAGCGGGGAATGCCAAGAGTTAAGCCTCCCCGAACGGTTGAGCATGGTCTTTTTGATAAACCTACGGTCCTTAATAACGTAGAGACTTTTGCAAATGTTCCATTTATTATTCATAAAGGGGCTAAGTGGTATAAAGCAATCGGGCCGGAGAACAGCCCGGGAACAAAGGCTTTTGCTCTGACAGGAAATATCGAAAATACAGGTCTCATTGAGGTTCCCATGGGTACCACCCTAGGTGAGGTGATATTTGATATTGGCGGCGGAATGCGGGGTGGGCATGATTTTAAAGCAGTCCAGATTGGCGGACCTTCAGGTGGATGTCTGACCAAGGACCAGCTTGACCTGCCTTTAGATTTTGATTCTCTAAAAAAGGCGGGGGCAATGATCGGATCTGGCGGTTTGGTGGTAATGGACGAACATACATGCATGGTAGAAGTTGCAAGATTCTTTATGAATTTTACGCAAAATGAGTCTTGCGGTAAATGCATACCCTGCCGTGAGGGAACGAAACGTATGCTTGAAATCCTGGATAGGATCGTTTCCGGCCAAGGAGTCATAGAAGACTTGGATATGTTATTAGAGCTTGCAGACACGATATCAGCCACGGCACTGTGCGGTCTGGGAAAAACTGCAGCATTGCCTGTTGTCAGTACTATTCGAAACTTCCGCAAAGAATACGAAGCTCACATCACCGAAAATAGATGTCCCTCAAGAACTTGCCAAAAATTAAAAAGAATCTATATTGCTTCAGAAGCTTGCCGCGGCTGTTCAAAGTGTTCCAGGCTATGCCCGGTGGGTGCAATTAGTGGCAAAATAAAAGAACCGTTCTTGATAGATCCGGTTAAATGCATAAAATGCGGTGCATGTATAGAGTCATGTGCCTTCAAAGCAATCAAGGAGGCATGATGCAATGAACACAGAATTTATGGTAATTGATAATATGCCTGTAGAAATAAATGGAGAAAGAAATATCCTGGATGTAATCAGGAAGGCGGGAATTGACCTTCCAACATTTTGTTACTACTCCGAATTATCTGTTTATGGTGCCTGTCGTATGTGTGTGGTAGAGGATCAGTGGGGGACAATTCAGGCCGCATGCTCCACTCCTCCGAAAGCTGGTATGGCGATTCGCACGAATACGCCAAGGCTAAGGAAATATCGAAAGATGATTCTAGAGCTGCTGCTTTCCAATCACTGTCGTGACTGTACAACCTGTGAAAAAAATGGGAAATGCAAGCTGCAGGAGCTGGCGCAGCGTTTTGGCATAAAACAGGTGCGATTTCACAATACCTCAGAGGATTCGGAGCTGGATACCTCTTCTCTCTGCATTGTTCGGGATAAAAGTAAATGTATACTCTGTGGTGATTGTGTAAGAATGTGCAATGAAGTGCAGAATGTAGGGGCCATCGATTTTGCTTTTCGCGGCTCAAAGATGTGTGTAAGTACAGCATTTGACGAGCCTCTAGCCAATACAAAGTGTGTAGGCTGCGGTCAATGTTCCGTTGTCTGTCCCACAGGTGCTATAGTGGTTCGAAATGACACAGCGAAACTCTGGAAGGAATTAAGTGATAAAAATACAAAAGTAATTGTACAGATCGCTCCTGCAGTAAGGGTAGGCATCGGAAAAGAACTTGGTTTTTCCGAGGGGCAGAATGTGATGGGCAGGGTTGTTGCTGCTTTAAGACGGATTGGCTTTGATGAAGTGTTTGATACATCTACAGGGGCGGATTTTACCGTATTGGAAGAAGCAGAGGAGTTTAGCAAAAGGCTGCTGACTGAGGATAACCTGCCGTTATTCACCTCTTGCTGTCCTGCCTGGGTCAGGTATGCTGAACTGAACTATCCTCAGCTGCTCAAAAATATATCGACATGCCGTTCCCCAATGCAAATGCTGGCGTCAATTCTGAAAGAACATCACAGAGAGGATGAAAAAAGGGTTGTTGTTGTTGCAGTCATGCCTTGTACTGCCAAAAAGCAGGAAGCTGCACGGGATGAATTTAAAGAAGATGGCGTTCCCTATGTGGATTATGTGATCACAACACAAGAATTAATCCATCTTATTAAAGAAGCAAACCTTATTTTTACTGAAATAGAGCCGGAAGCTGTAGATATGCCCTTTGGCACCACTAGTGGCTCCGGGGTCATTTTCGGTGTAACAGGAGGGGTTACTGAGGCAGTCATTAGGCGGCTTTCCGATGATAAATCATCATTTGCACTGCGGGCAATTGCCTTTACAGGTGTACGGGGTATGCAGGGAGTAAAAGAGGCAAGGATTGATTGTAATGGTCGTGAAGTGAAAATTGCAATTGTCAGTGGTCTGAAAAATGCAGATGATTTAATCAGAAGCATACAAAAAGGAGAAAAACAATATGATTTTGTTGAAGTGATGTCTTGTCCCGGAGGCTGCATCGGCGGAGCGGGACAGCCGGTTACCAATCGGGATGGGAAGTATAATAGAGGTGCAGGGCTTTATAATGCAGACCGGATGAGCAATATAAAACGATCAGAAGAAAACCCAATTATAAAAGAGCTTTACGATGGGATGCTAAAAGGGAAGGTACATAAGCTGCTTCATGTGAATTATCTAAAACCAGATAGGTCTTGAATTTTAAAAATAAGATGGTTTTCATAATAAAGAACAGGGTCTTCACCAGAAAGTACGCTTGACGTTCTGTCATTGCGAGCGGAGAGTGGCAATCTCCAATAACAAGCTGGGTGGCAGCAGAGATTGCCACGTCAGCTGTCGCCTCCTCGCAACGGCCATGAAATAAATCACAGGAGTGTCAGAAAAGACATCCGATGCTTTTTTAAAGGGGCTTTTTTGATAATGACAAACAGAGCAAATAGAACGATTTAACCGCAGAGACGCAGAGAACGCTGAGGAGATTTTTAACCCTATCTATCTTTTCTCTGTGTTCTCTGCGGTTCGATTATTTTTTTCCACGCATTTTCTATATCTTTTTTTAAAAGGCTTTTCTTGATAATGACAATATTGCTTGTTCTTTAGCATTTGGAAAGCTGTATTGGCATTGACTACTGTTTGTAGCAATATTGATTGATGATATCTTGTGAAATGGTTAAGTGAATTCCAGGGGCCCAGGTGGGGAGCAGGAGAGAAGGCGCGTCAATCCCCATGATCTGTCCCAGGGTATTAAACACAGAGTTGCAGTTTTTCTTGTGAAAATGCTCCCATAAGTTAGGGTAACGCAGCTGTAATGCATTAATAGCAGGAATGGCATTGACTGCTGCCTGCCATCGTTCTTTTACCTCCTCTTCATCACCTGTAATACAGGATTTCATTGGCTGATTGGGCTGCAAGGACCAAGGGATTCCAGCATCACGAAACACTTGCAGACGGTCAGCGGAGCTGCCGATCGCCTTAGTTGTTTTCGTTTCTATATGAAATGCGAGGCCATGAATTTGATCTGTTACTCTATGAGCGGAATTGGTTAATACCCAGAAGTTATGACTAAAAGGGGTATAGGGAATCAGAAAAGCACGTGCTTGGATATTCCATTGCTGACTATTCATTGCTATCGCTTCACCTTCTCTTTTTACTAATATAGAGTATTAAACTATATTAGTTATAAAATCTCCTGATGGATCATGTGTCCTTTGATTTTGATACCTATAAGTAGTATATACGTACCTTACAATATATTACTATGCTAAATTAATTTTTTTAGTTGACGTAGTATTTCACATATTATAATTTGACAAGATTACAGAACTCTGCAGCAAATGATGAATCATGTAAATGCTTCTCCAGACAAGAATCAAGGCTATCATCATTTAAATATAAAACTCCTACAAGAATGTGGGAGTTTTTTGTTATAAAATATTAATTTTAAAATATTTACAATAGAAATATAGACTGTTTTTGATTAGTTTTGTATGTTTTAGTGCCAATAGTATGAGTCGTTATGTAATTACATTTATGTTCAAAATCGATAGCAACAGTGTTTACAAGGGGCTTACCTGCTTAGTTTGTAACTGGCACGATAGTTGCATATAGTTATAGGTGAAATAAAAATCTGGAGGAGATGAGAGCATGAAAGAAAAAGTGACAATCCTTTGCTGCTGCGGAGCAGGTATATGCACATCCAATTACTTAAAAGAAGAAATTGAAGATCGAATCAAACAGGAAGGTCTAAAAAATGTCAAAATCATTTTATGTAGAGTAAGTGATGTAGATGAAGCGATCAACGGGGCTGACTTGCTTGTTACAACTGTGGAAATGAAGAAAACATACTCTGTACCAATGATAAGGGCATTAGGGATCATGTTAGATGATAAGGCTGCAAAAAAGGCACTGGATCAAATTGTAGATGAAGTGAAAAAAATTATGCAAGGATAAATGATTCTGATAGCTGAATTTAGACATTTCAAGATATTGTGGTGGCAGCGAGAACGTGTATGGAGGGGAAAAAATGAAATTTATAAATTCGATCACCAATGGGCTATCTGTATTCTTTAGTTTTGATTCAACCGTCACTATACTAGGTGTTATTATTGTCATTGCGTTACTTGTAAAAGTACCTATCAAGAAAGCTATACTTGGTGCCTTGAAAGTTTCTATCGGACTTACAGGTATATTTTTGGTTGTAAATTTGATACAGACTGCCATGGTAAATCCAATAAGTAACATGATCTCTCTGTATGGTATCAATAAAAGTATAGTAGATATTGGCTGGGGTTCTGTAGGATATGCTTTTGGGAATACATATGGTTATTTTGGGGTGCTGGTATTTTTAATCGTAAATGTAATACTAGTATCTGTACGATTTACCCAAACCATTTATGTTGATGTTTTTAATACATGGAGAGCGATGCTTCTGGCAGGAATGATCGGTGTTACTACCGGAAATTTCTGGATTGCCACGTTAGCTGTTGTAATCTTTCTGATCATTGATGTAAAAGCTGCAGATATTGCGGCGCCATATATAGAAAAAATCAATAATTTTCCTCCTGGAGGCTCATGGCCTCATGGCAGTCATTTTTCATTTCAGGCATGCATTGCCTTACCAATTGAATGGGTTCTAAAAAGAATACCTGTTATCAAGGATATAAATATTAACGCCGAAACAATTGAGGGAAAATTTGGAATATTTGGCGAAACAACCGTCATGGGAGCAATCCTGGGTATTGTTATTGGAATATTTAGCCAAATAGGTATTATGCCCTCCCTGTTACTTGGAGTGAAAATGGCGGCGGCATTTCTTCTTCTTCCAAGAATGACAGCCATACTTGTGGAAGGCTGGTTCCCGGTGATTAAAGCTGCAAGACAGATACTGGTAAGTAAGCTAAAACGTGACGATGTGCGTATCGCACTTGATTGCTCGACCGTTATTGGACATGCAGCAGTTATCCCTACAACACTCATTATGTATCCGTTAGCATTGCTGATATCGGTCATGCTTCCAGGTAATCAGATGATTTCATCCGTAAGTCTAATCATCGTTCTCTGGGAGAGTGCAGCGGTGAATGCGATCACAGAAGGAAACATATTTCATAACATTATCATATTATCCCTGATCGTTTGTCTCTTCTGCTGGGGAGCTACTTTCATGGCAGGTCCGATGACTCATTTGGCGGTTTCCTTGGGATATGATGCTGCTAAGGGGCTAGTGTCCAATTGGGATGCGGCAGGGACTCCTGGACTGGTTTTAGTATATGGATTGTTTTCTTGGATATTTGGTTTTTAACACTGCACGTGTAAATGAGATTGTTATGGTAAGATTTCTTCATATTGGCAGCTACATAGCTAAGGTATGAAAAGATACGCTTACACATCTGGCTTATAAGAGAAAATTCATGATAAGAGGATGTGTAAGCACATGATTAGCAAACAGCAAAAGACTAGGAGGAGGGGAAATATGAGCAATGAAGCAGACACTATATTTTATGACGTAGTAATGTTGAAGAACATAACAACAAAAGAAGCAGCAATACATTCTTTAACGAATCATTTGCTGGAGAAAGGGTATGTCAATGAACATTATGAACTTGCAACAATTGAAAGGGAAGACGCCTATCCTACTGGTCTTCCAACCAAACCGATTGCTATAGCAGTTCCTCATTCTAAACACGAGAATGTAATAAAGCAGTCGGTTGTACTGGGGATATCCGATCACCTGATCGAGTTTTCAGAAATGGGAAACAGTGACTCCAAACTGAATGTTGGAATCCTATTTTTACTGGCACTCAAGGGTGAGAATGGTCATATTAATTACTTGAAGAATATTGTTAATTATTGCAAGGTGGAAGAAAATATTACAAAACTCTATAGTGTGAAATCGGCAGAAGAAGGGTTACAGATATTTGTATCTGAGATCGTAAAGGCTGAGTAAAACAAAATAAGAGGAGGATGTAAGTATGGATAAAAGTAAAAAAATAAAAGCATTAGTCGTGGGAGACGATTGGGTAAAAACGAAAGATCTGATTGAAGCTACCAAGCGTGTATTGGAAGGTTATGATTATGAAATCGATTCTTTTGATCAAGTAATGGATAAACCGATGAGCAGAGAAAAAAAAGATGATATAGGCGATGATAGTGTTACCGAATATTGTGGGCACCCCCAAGAACTGATCAGCAGGATTGATGGCGTGCATCTGCTGGTGGTTCATACATCCCCTGTTACAAAACAAGTGATTGAGGCAGGCAAGGATCTTATTGCGATTGGCTGCTGCAGATCCGATGCTGTAAGTGTAAATGTGGACGCTGTTACGGATAAAGGGATTTATTTCTTTAATGCTCCAGGACGGTCCGTTGAACCCGTATCGGATCTTACGATCACCTTCGCTTTGGCTCTTTGCAGAAATATATTGAGAGCTGATCGGTATGTAAAAGAGGGCAGATGGGCAGGCGATCTCAATAGAGAAGTACCAAGCTGGGAAGAGTTCGAAAGCTTTAGAGGGCTTACCCTTAAAAATAAAAAATTTGGCGTGGTTGGTCTTGGCAAAATAGGGCGGAAAGTTGCTGAGAAGGCAGCCGGACTTGGTATGGATGTACAAGTGTATGATCCGTTTTTAGATAAAAAGATAGTAGGTGAGTATGGCACGGTATGTACTCTGGAGGAACTGTTTGTAAACAGCGATTTTATAACCATTCACATTCCCCCTGTTGAATCAAACAGAGGCATCATCAGCAGAGAACTTTTCAATAAGATGAAACCTTCCGCCTACTTCATCAATGTTGCAAGAGGAGAAATTATTGACGAAGAAGCGCTGATTGATGTATTGCAGAAGGGGAAAATAGCGGGAGCAGCCCTGGATGTATATTATACAGAGCCTCTGCCTGGGACCAGTCCTTTAGTCAAATTGGACAATGTGATTCTGACTCCTCATTTAGCAGGGCAAAGAAAAGATGTTTCAGAAGGGTCAGCCTCCATATTAGAAGGAACGATGAAGCCATTTTTCCAGGAAGACAGCCTTGCTACTTGCTTTAATTCCGCTGAAATTAAGAAAAACAAATAAGCGGCAGGTGTAAGTGCCTTAGAATAAAATATAGAGAAAATGAAGGTGAAAGTATGCTTACAGATATGAAAAGCATTCTGGCAGATGCCAAGAAGAAGTCTTATGGGGTGGCAGCTCCTAATGCATGGAATGAAGATAGCATAAGGGCAGCAATCGGGGCTGCCGAAAGAGAAAAGGCGCCAATCATTATTGCCCTTTATCCTGTAATGGCTGATATTTTTGAATTTGGTAAAATTGCCGTAGAAATGGCAAAGAACGCATCGGTACCAGTTGCAGTTCATTTAGACCATGGACAAGAGTTAGAGCAGGTAGTGAAGGCTATACGTGCCGGCTTTACATCGGTTATGGTTGATCGTTCAACCTTGCCTTTTGACAAGAATGTAGAAGCTGTGAAAGAAATTGTTACGTTTGCTCACGCCGTAGGTGTAACAGTAGAAGCAGAATTAGGTCATGTTGGTCAGGGGTGTGACTATACAGAAACCAAGGATCAGGGACTTACAGACCCAAATGAAGCAATTCAATTTGTAGAAATGACAGGTGTGGATTGTCTTGCGGTTGCTGTCGGAACGTCCCATGGCGTGTATAAAGGAAAGCCGGAATTGCAGTTTGATTTGCTGGATAAGTTAAATCATGCAGCAGATGTTCCTTTAGTACTTCATGGATGCTCAGGCACGGGAGATGAAAACTTAAAAAAGGCCATCGGGTATGGAATAACAAAACTCAATTTATATACTGATTTAGATATGGCAGGATATGCTTTATTTCAAGAATCGATAAAAAAACAAGAAATAAGTAAAATAACAGAAGCTTGCAGTTTCATGTTTAAAGGCTACTCTGATAAACTGACACACTACATACAATGGTTTGGAGCAAGCGGTAAAGCATAGTAATTGAATAAAGTAAAAAAAATTCTATTTAGAGATATGTAAGCTTACTCCTATCAGCTTGCATATCTCTTTTAGAAAATAGAGAGTAGACTAATTTCTTCTAAATGGACCAGAGATTTGTAATTTCGTGTAAAAAAATGTGGAAAAATGTAATGAATTTTTGTATAAGTATAACTTGAAATTTCTAATTTGCGTTATAATAATGTCATTACATCACTATTTTGATAAGGAGAAAAATATGGCGGAAGGCAACCGGAAGGACATTACGGAATTAATTAAGAATGAATGCCCCCAAGAGCCATTAACGGATGAGCAAATATCACAAAAGTTATCCATCTTGCGGGAAACCGTTACTAATATTAGAAAAAAACTGAATATACCCAGTTCTCGGGACCGAAAAAGAATGAACGTGAAAAAGGCTGTAGAACTAATCAAGACAAAAAACTTGGATCTAACGATAACGAGTCTTGTAGGTAAGTTGAAACAGCAGGGGTTTACAGTGTCAAGAAGCTATATCGGGGAGATCATCAATAGTGAAGGCAATGAAATAACAAAAGAATTACAGCCAAATACTGAAGATGAAAATGAAATGGACAGCTTTCAGAAATTAACAGGCTATGATGGAAGTCTTTCCAATAATATCAAACAAGGCAAGGCATCCGTATTATATCCCCCCTTTGGCCTCCCTACCCTTATTATAGGAGAAAGCGGCACTGGCAAAACCTTGTTTGCAGAATGCATCTATCAATATGCGGTGCAAAAGAACATAATAGAAGTGGACGGTCCTTTTGTATCCCTAAATTGTGCTGACTACAGTGATAATCCTCAGCTTCTGCTTTCCATGCTGTATGGCTACAAAAAAGGGGCCTTTACAGGCGCAAATCAAGATACGGAAGGTCTTGTGGAACGTGCCAATAAAGGGATCCTTTTCTTAGATGAAATACATCGCCTGCCCCCCAAAGGACAGGAAATGCTATTTTCTATTTTGGATAAAGGAAAATTTAGACGACTTGGTGAGGTTGTAAATGAGCGAAAGTCTCAGATTTATTTTATCGGTGCAACCACTGAAAACATTGAATCCTCCCTGCTGCTAACCTTCAGAAGAAGAATTCCTATGATCATAGAACTGCCATCCCTAAAGGATCGATCCATCAAAGAGAAAATTCAGCTGATTTATAGTTTCTTTCAAGAAGAAGCAAATCGGACTCATTTAAAAATTTATGTAAAGGCTAAAATTATGGAAGCCTTTGTTCTTAAAAAATATTCAGGCAATATAGGTCAACTTAAAAGTGAAATTCAAGTAACCTGCGCAAATGCGTATGTTGAGAAAATGAATAACAGCAGGGATGAAATTAATATTGGCTTTAATGAGATGCTGTATCATAATTTCTTTAACAATAATACAGAAAATTCCGAAATACAAACAACAAAGCTCACAGTTACCTTTAAGGATATGTTATTCATTCCAAACGCAGCGAATAAAGGGGAACACTTTGTTACGGCAAATGATAGTCATTACTCGCTGCCAAAAGACATTTATGAAAAAATCGAAGAAAAATATTATGAACTGAAAAAAGCAGACGTTACATCTGCTGAAATAGAAAAAAACATTTGGAATTTTATATTAAGTAATTTCAGCATGATGGGAATTGATTCAAATAACGATAAAAATGTAACGTCTCTAGATGAATTAAAATATCTTGTGGGTGAAAATATTGCAGTAGTCGTAAAAGAGTTCATAAAAAGGATTAAAAAAGATCATTCTCAATTGCAGGTAAATGAAAAGGTTGCGATATACTTAGCCATTCACATCAGTGAAGCGATGAAAAGGATTAAATTTAAACAAGATATCATTAATCCCAATCTTATCTATATAAAAGAAAACCTTAAAGCAGAATATGATATGGCATGCAGTCTGGTACAAGATATGGAGGCCAATAATAAAGTCAGAATTCCTGAAGGGGAAGTCGGGTTTATTGCGATGTATATTAATGAGCTGTTAAAACCCAGGAGCAGCAAAAGCAGAATCACTATTATTGTCATTTCCCATGGGAAAATAGCGTCAGAGATGATCGCTGTAGCGAATAAAATGATGAATGTAGATTTCCCAATTGCTGTGGATATGCCTTTCAATGTGAATCCAATAAGGATCTTTGAACAAATCATCGAAATTTCTAAAACATTAGATGGCCAAAGTGGTATACTGTTTTTTGTAGACATGGGATCGCTGCTGAATGTTGGAGAAATCGTTGAAAAAAGAACCGGTATTAAAACGCGCACTATTGATAGGGTAGACCTTGTTTCTGTTATGGAAGCGATTCGAAAAATATATATATCCGAGGAAACCCTTGATGACATTTATTACGATATAATGAATTCTAAGCACACCTATCATATGGTGTCAACAAATCATTCGGATAAGCCCTTAGCCTTAATTGCTATGTGTCTTACAGGCCATGGAGTGGCTATAAAAATAAAAGAACTGTTATCTGCAAATTACCCTCATATAAAAGTAATCTCCTTAAGCATATTAGATGCTAACGTAAAGCAGGAAATACACAATTTAAAACAACAATATACGATTCCAGCGATTATTGGTACGATGAATCCTTACATAGAAGGGATTAACTTTATACCCTTTGAAAGCAATTTTACCCAAGACAAAAAGATGCTTCTTGATCAAGTATTAAAACAGAAAAATTACAATAGTCTTAAGAAGATTTTTAGAGAAGATTTTATTATGATTGACTTAGCATGTAAAACAAAGCAGGAAGTAATCGAAACCATGAGTATGGTTCTTTTTAATAACGGTTTTATTAAAAAAGGCTATATAGACTCCGTATTTGAAAGAGAGAATATGAGTAGTACGTGTTTTAAGAAGAATGTAGCCATCCCCCATGGGTTACCCTCATTTGTTAATGAAACTTCGATTATTTCTGCAAGGTTAAGCCGAGCCATTGAGTGGGATGCAAGTAAAAATATGGTCAATTTGGTATTCTTACTTGCAGTAAAAGATGATGATATCAATATTATCAATGATTTGTTCAGATTACTGAAACAAAAAAATAATATAGATGAATTTTTAAAAGCAAAAAATCGTTTTGAATTTATAAAAGTATTGTATGATTCCTTTTCATAAGTTCTGCTGCATTGTAGGATTTTTTGATGATGGTATTCAATACTATACAAAAGAGAGGGAATACAGATGATTGTGACATGCGTTACTATTTACGTAAAAGAACCGTTTATATCTAATTTTATTGAAGCTACTATTGATAATCACAGAAATTCAATAAAAGAGGAAGGAAATCTTCGCTTCGATGTACTGCAATGCACTAGTGATGAAACCAGATTTTTTCTTTATGAAGCCTACTCCTCGGAGGAGGCTGCCGCAGCTCATAAAAAGACAGCTCATTATTTAAAATGGAGAGATACAGTTGCCGACTGGATGGCACGACCACGATCAGGAGTCGCACATTCTGTTATTGCTCCTCTTGAAGAATCTTTTTGATAAAGTGAAAAGAGTCTATTGGAATGGCCAAGGAAAACTGGACGGAAAAATCAGCGTAATTGAGAATATCTAATGCTCATGATCCTCTTGTTTTTCATGGTCCAATGGTTTAGCGACTTCTGGATGTAAGATTTGCAAATTCTTTGTTCTCTCGGTGTTTTCATAATGAACAAAAATACCTTCTTGCCACATTTGATAAGCATACACCAAAGCACCAGCGGCAGTAGTAATTAATACATTCATAAAAGGAGTTATACCTGCCTCATGAAAAATTCCTCTACTGCCAAGGATATAGATATGAATTAAATATACAAATCCAAAGTTTAGGACGAGATCTATTATTATGTATTTCCTAAAGTTACCATAAATGAAGTGGAAAAGCCAGATAGTAGTGACGCAATTTAATCCGAAAATAAGATAAGAAGATGTCCTTAAAGGATAAGTTGTCTGTTCATAAATAAACCACCCTAGACTTTCACCCATCTCTACAACTGATACACTAGTAAGCGCAGAGAATAGAGCAACAGGCATAAAACGCTTTATCTCTTCTTTATTCATAAAAAACAAAGTAAGCCATGGCAGAAATAGCAGAGACCACATTAACAACTGGTTATTCACAGTAAGACCTCCTGTAGTTTATATATACTCCTGTAGTCTTACCTGATAAAAGTAAATATACACGTCAACCGCATATGAAAATTTATCCAGACCGCCCGCCAATGGTTGATCTGAAAGGGATAAAGAGACAGATTCAAAGAATCTGTTTTTTTTGTATATTTTTAAGATAGATTTAAATTGACAAAGTAATATCAATAAATTACAATTAGTTTGAATATCAAACAATCATAAATTTAAATAATAAGATAATCAAAGGAGTAGTAAATAATGGATTCTTTAGATGAATTGACACATGAGTTATTTACTTTTTTTAATGGTTTTTCATCATGGGAGAACTCTGTAATAAAGACAAGTGAACTGTCTGTTTCAGAAGCCCATGCCATAGAGATATTGGGAACCCATGGTCAAATGAAAATGAAAACTCTTGCAGGGCATCTGGGAGTGACTACCGGTACCACTACGGTTACTGTTGATCGCCTGGAAAAGAAAGATTATGCCAGAAGAGAGTCCGTGAAGGAAGACCGCCGCATTCATTTAATCACGTTAACACAAAAAGGTCAGCAGGCTTTTGCTGAGCATCATCAGTATCATTCCAATTTAACCGAACAGATACTTTCTGTTCTTTCCAGTGAGGAAAATGAACAATTGATAAATATACTTAAAAAAATTAATGCGGAGGCTTTTTAGGTATGGAAGTTGAAAGCAAACAAATGGCAAAAGCAGAAATTACTGATCACGATGAACATATGGAACATGGGGCAGGAGACCATGTTCGAGATTATGTGGTCATTACATCCACATCAATTTTGTTATTGAGCAGTTGGTTTCAGTGGCTGCCACAAATTTTTGGCATTGATACAACGCTGATTGCAGCTATCATCGGTGGAGTACCCATTGTGAAAGAAGCAATTACAGCCATTTATAAAAGAGGAGATACCAGGGTTGGTCTCTTAGTAAGTATTGCAATTATTGCTTCGATTGCCATTGGTGAATATCTAGCCGCTGCTGAAGTCGCTCTCATTATGACGATTGGAGAGCTGTTAGAACACATTACCTTGGAAAAATCAAATACTGCATTAAAAAAACTTGCGGAACTATCACCATTGCAAGCTCGTATTATAGAGAATGGAATAGAACGAGAAATTGCAGCCGAACTAGTACGGACTGGGGATAAGCTGTTGATAAAACCCGGAGAAAAAATCCCGGTTGATGGTATGGTAGTCAGTGGTCAGGCTACAGTGGATCAGGCTACGATAACGGGGGAATCGATACCTGTTGAATGTCGTGATGGTGCGAGTGTCTTTGGCGGGACGATTGTAACTATGGGGAGTATTGAAATTGTAGCGACGAAGGTTGGGCAAGATACGGCTTTAGGTCATATTATTCAAATGGTAAAAGAAGCTCAGGCTAATAAGGCACCAAGTGCGCGAATTATCGATCGCTGGGCGAATTGGTTTGTTCCATTAAGCTTGGCGATTGCAGTATTAGTCTACCTGGTAACGGGAGATATTGTTCGAGGCGTTACCATTTTAATTGTGTTCTGTCCGTGTGCAATGTTATTGAGTACGCCTACTGCCGTGGCTGCAGCCATTGGTGCGGCAGCTCGTCGGGGTATTTTAATTAAGGGCGGGGAAATATTAGAAAAAGTGGGAGCACTAGATACAATTTTATTTGACAAAACGGGTACAATCACACTTGGGAAGCCTTCCTTAAAAGAGATTCGCGGCTATAATGGCTGGCAAAGAAATGAGCTGCTGGCCATTGCAGCAGGAATCGAAAAGCGCTCCGAGCATCATTTGGCAAAAGCAATTATTGAGGAGGCCCAAAAAGAAAACATATCTTTTGTTGAGCCATCTTATTGGGAGCCTGTCATTGGTCAAGGTATAGTTGCAGAAAAAGATGGTGATCATTTCTTATTGGGAAATAAATCCTTGATGGAATCCAAAGATATAGAGCTTACACCAGAGCAGCAGGCATATTGTTCTGAAAATCAAGAATCAGGAGCCACTGTTGTTTTTATAGCCGTTAATGGCTTGATAAGCGGGATACTATCCATACAAGATCCCATTCGAACAGGGGTGAAAGAGGCAATAAATGCCTTAAGACGTGAAAAAATTACAAAATCAGTGATGCTGACGGGAGATGCTTCAAGGGTTGGAGAGGCTGTTGGGAAGCAAGTCGATGTTCCTATCGTTCATGGCGATCTACTGCCCACAGATAAAGTCAGCTATGTAGAAACCTATCAGCGTTTAGGCTGTAATGTAGCAATGATTGGGGATGGAATCAACGATGCTCCAGCGCTGGCCAAGGCAAATATCGGGATTGCCATGGGATACTCTGGAACGGATATTGCCATTGAGGCTGCAGATATTGTACTACTGTCCGATGACCTGAAAAAGGTGCCTGAGACAATACAGAAAAGCCGCAAGGCGATTCGTACCATATGGCAGAATATTGTAGTAGCAAATGTGATTAACTTTGCTGCAATCATTTTGGCTGCTCTTGGTCTGTTAGGACCGGTTGCCGCTGCCATTGTGCATAATGTCGGTTCGATTTTAGTCGTACTGAACTCTGCGCGTTTATTGCGAAATTGATGCTGTAGAGTAAACAAAAGATGTGGCTAGCATACAATGCATATAGCAACTCCTGCAGGATGAGATTTTATCTCAAGCTTGCAGGAGTTTTGCATTTTTATAGTAATATAGAAAAGATAAGTTTTTCAGGGTAAAGACACGGAATCGCGAAAATAATAGGTTGGTATTATTCTTCGCGTCTTTGCGGTTCAAAACGTTTTTTGCCTTTTTGTCCGTAAGACCGCAAAGTATTTTGGAAGTAAAACCTATGATTGAGATGTGCTTATATCCAGTTTTAAATAGTGGGAGGGCTGATAATGAAAAATTTAGGACAATCCCAGGGAAAACAATTATTTAGCCAATTGCCTGTACCGATTGTAACCAAATATTTAAGCCACTGTCTTACTAAAAAATATAAAAAGAAAGCAGAGATTTTTGGACCAGAGGAGCATTCTGAGTATATTTATCTTGTAGTCAGCGGCAGAATTCGTGTGTATTTACGGTACCCAAACGGTAAAGAGTTCACTCTCACGCTGCTGGATGCAGGGGATACCTATAGTGGTCATACCCGTGCTTTTGGTCAGGCGATTGCCGATAGCGAAATTTTATTTATTCCTGTAGAAACGTTTCGAACTTTGCTCATGGAAGTTCCTTCCTTCGCGATGACCGTAATCGGAGTGCTGGGAGATTCCTTAAAAAATTCAATTAATACTATTGAAAGTCTTGTTTTTAAAGAAGTGAATAAGAGGCTCTACCAGTTTCTTTATAGCCTGGCTCTGTCGAGTGACAGACAAGAATTACATTCCTTCCAGGTTAATATCGGATTAACCCATCAGCAGATTGCCACGATTGTGGGAAGTACGCGGCAGACAGTGAACACATTCTTTAATAATCTGCAGAAAGAAGGAGTGCTCATTCTTGGAAAGGATAAGATCATCATCCAAAAATTTGATATCATTATGGAGCGAGCCAAGGATGATGATGAATAGAAATATAAAAAAACATAAGATTCTGTCAGCTAGCCGACATTTTTATTTCCGTCTCTCTGCTAGTGTATAGATAAGTCGACGAAAGAACCGGGTGGATGTTTTCTCCAGCTGGTCTAAAGTTGAACTCATTTGAGGGGGAGGAATTACATGCCTAAGACTCAGGATCACACTCATACGCAGGGTATTTCTTTGGATCATGACTTTGAGGTTCTTTACGAGAAAGCTTGTGAAGCAGGTATTGAGACAGCATTTTCCCGGGCAAAACAAACCCCTGTTCCTTGTCCTTTTGGGTCTGCAGGAGTTTGCTGCAGACACTGTTTGGAAGGTCCGTGCCGTATTGGATTAAATGGCAAAGGGCCTCAGGAAGGCATATGTGGAGCGAATGGAGATACAATTGTTGCTCGCAACTTATTAACGATGATGATCGAAGGTGCGGCAGGACACGCGGAGCATGGAAGAGAGACGGCGTTGGCCTTATTAGAAGCTTCGGAAGGAAACTCTGATTATCAGATTAAAGGCGTAGAAAAGTTATATCAGGTGGCTGCTGGTCTGGGAATTGAAACGAATGGCAAAGCAGTGGAGGAAATTGGAAAGCAAGTGGCTCTTAAGGCTTTAGAAGACTTTCAAAAGCAAACTGGGGCTATGAATTGGCTGAAACTTCACGCCCAGCAGCAATCAATCGATAAGTGGGATGAGCTTGGTATAACCCCTGTTAACATTCATTTAGAGATTTCCAAAGCTGTTACCCGAACATCGATGGGATGTGATGCTGATCCCGTAAACCTTCTTTTGGGTTGTTTGACCATGGGACTGGTAGATGGCTTTGGCGGTCTGCATTTGTCTTCGGATTTACAAGATATTCTGTTTGGTGTACCGAAATTGGTCAAATCCAATTTTAAACTTGGTGTAATAAAAAAGGAAATGGTTAATATTGCTGTACATGGTCATGTTCCTTTATTGTCGGAGAAAATTGTAGAATGGTCTCGAAAATTATCGGAAGAAGCAAAAACTGCTGGAGCTGCAGGCATTAATGTTGTGGGGATTTGCTGTTCGGGGAATGAAGTGCTTATGCGTCATGGCATACCTGCAGCTTCCAGTTTTTCATCTCAGGAATTGGTCATTGTAACGGGTATGCTCGAAGCAATGGTCGTAGACGTGCAGTGTATTATGCCTGGCATTCAAAAGGTAGCGGAGTGTTATCACACCGAGATTATTACAACTCTGCCTTATGTGAAAATTGCAGGGTCTACCCATGTTGATTTCCACACGGACAAGGCGGATAAAGCGGCTCAGGATATCGTTCGCAAAGCAATTGCCAACTTCCCCAAAAGAGATCATCAGAAAATTACCAGCTTTACCGGCACTGTAGAAGCATATGCAGGCTTTTCCAATGAACAAATCATAGAAGCACTAAGTGCGTTAAATAAAGAAGATCCCCTTAAGCCCTTGCTTGATGCAATAGCAAGCGGAGCAATTCGGGGTGTTGCGGCCATCGTTGGCTGTACAAATGTCCGTGAATTTCAAGACTGGGGAAATGTTACAGTTGCCAAAGAACTGCTCAAGAATAATGTTCTAGTTGTTGCTACAGGTTGCTCGGCTCATTCTTTAGCAAAACATGACTTGATGAACATGCAGGGCTTGGAATATTGCGGCGAATCCTTGCGGGGCGTCTTAAAGGCGATTGGGCAAGCAGTTGGTCTTGAATCTCTGCCACCGACTCTTCATATGGGAAGCTGTGTTGATAATTCCCGTCCTGCCGATCTGTTGACGGCTGTGGCAAATCGATTAGGTGTGGAAGTGAAGGATTTGCCTGCTGTTGGATCTTGCCCGGAAACCCATAGCCCAAAAGCATTGGTTATTGGAACGTACTTTTTAGCCAATGGGGTGGATGTTCATGTTGGTGTGAATCCTCAAGTATCTGGTTCCCAGTTTGTCACAGATGTACTATGTAATGGTGCGAAAGATGACGGTTTGAATTTAGAAAAGCTTTTTGGCGGTAAATTGATCTATGAAAAAGATCCAGTGAAGGCAGCAGCTATTTTATTAAGACGAATTGAAGAAAAACGCCAGGCCTTGGGTCTCAGTTCAAAATTGGAGTCAGGAATATGAAAGAAAAAGGGATAAAAATTGCCATATCCGGTAAGGGCGGTGTGGGTAAAACAACGCTGGCATCACTGCTGTGCCATATTTTATCTCAAAAGAAAAGTAAGGTGCTTGCCGTTGATGCAGATCCTGATGCCAATCTTGGTATGGCACTGGGATTCAGCTCAGCGCTTCTCGCTCAAGCAACAACCATTGCCCAGGATGAGAAGCTGATTGAAGAACGTACTGGAGCAGTTCCCGGAGAATTCGGCGGCTGGTTTGCACTAAACCCCTTTGTGGAGGATATTCCGGAAAAATATGTCGTAAAACAAGGTAACATCAGTCTATTGCAGATGGGAGCTAAATCCACAGGTGGTGCAGGCTGCGCATGTCCCCAAAGTATATTGCTGAAATCGCTCTTAAACCATTTGGTAGTAGAGCGGGATGAAGCAGTTATCGTTGATATGGAAGCAGGCTTAGAGCATTTAGGTCGGGGTACTGCTGAAGGTGTAGATGCCTTTATTATCGTAGTGGAGCCTGGTCAGCGCAGCTTTGCTACCGCACGTGCCGTTGCCAAAATGGCCAGAGATTTAAGTGTTCAAAATGTATATGTAGTTGTGAGTAAGCTTCACGGAGTCAATCCATCCTCTATCAAAGATGAACTGCAGGATTTAAACGTCATTGGTTTTCTGCCCTATAAAGTAGAGGCGGTTTACGCCGATCTGCAAGGAGGAACTATATTTGATTTGTGTCCCGACCTGGTAGAAGAAGCCGCTGCTATTTTAGATCGAATTGACAAAGAGTTGGCAGAGACTGTTGAAAGCAGCCAAGTGTAAATAAGTAAATAGGAAGAAGCCAGGAATATCTATTGACCATACTCCTGGCTTTTTCCTATCTACAGTATAGAATTTATGAACTATAATTAACCCCCTTTGTGTCCTTCGCGTCTTCGCGGTTCAAAATCGTTTTATTTTACCCTATCTGTATTTTCTTTGTGTTATCTGCGCCTCTGTAGTCCGGCTCTGTTTTTCTGTTTTAAAAGATAACTATTCTATGTTATTATGGATGAAGAAGAATTATTATATGGAAAACGGAGGATCATGAAGTGAAAAAAATCATTGTATTCCTACTCATATGTGCTATGACGGTTGTTCTCGGAGCTTGCGCTAACAGTAAAAAAGAAGGCGCTGATTCGAAGTCGGGACAACTGCAGAATATTACCATTGGACTTATGCCTGATGTGGATTCCATTCCCTTCATTATTGCCCAGGAAAAGGGATATTTTAAAGAAGAAGGAGTAACGGTAATACTCAAACCATTTCGAAGCGCTGTAGACCGGGATAGTGCCCTGCAAAGCGGCAATCTGGACGGAGCGATTTCGGATATGCTGGCAGAAGCCTTTGCTAAGGAAGGTGGATTTGATACCGTGATTACCTCTTTGACAAGCGGCAGTTATAAGCTGGTCATTAACAAAGATGAAACGATTACATCCATTAAAGAGCTGAAGGGCAAGGATGTCGCGATATCCAAAAATACAATTATTGAATATGTAACGGATAAGATTATGGCAGAAGGGGGACTTACTCCAGAGGACATTCATAAAGTTGTGATCCCTCAAATTCCCACAAGGCTGGAAATGCTGCAAAGCGGCAAGGTGGCTGCTGCCACTCTGCCGGAGCCCATGGCAAGTATTGCTGTGCTTAATGGCGGTAAGTTGCTTAATAGTTCAGATCAATTGGGCATCAATCCTGGCGTTTTGATTTTTACAACTAAGGCAGTGAATGAAAAAGATAAGGAACTTCAAAAGATGTATCGAGCCTACAATAAAGCCATAGAGTATCTATCCAAGGAACCTATGGACAATTACATTGACCTGCTAATCGAAAAAGGCGGTTTTCCTGAAAGTGTGAAAGGTGCATTGGTTCTGCCTCAATATAAGAAAGCCATGGCACCAGGGGCAGCCGATGTTGAAGATTGTGTGAAATGGCTTCAAGCCAGACAATTGATTCAAAAGGTCTATCCCTATAAAGAATTGGTTGATGATCGGTTTGTAAGGTAATGATTCAAATTAAGAACTTAAACGTTACCTATGAAGCCATGGGAGAGGGATACACTGCTCTTGAAAATATTAATCTGGAGCTTGGGGCAGGAAAAACCTGCGCCATTATTGGACCTTCTGGCTGCGGCAAGTCCACGCTTTTAAAAGTATTGGCAGGGATTATCAAAAAATATGAAGGCGTAGTAGAAATAAATGGGCAGCCTATTACGCCGATGAAGCAGAAAATTGGCTTTATTCCCCAGAATTATGGACTGCTGCCTTGGAAGAATGTATATGAAAATATTCGTTTGAGTGCCAAAATAAAAAATAAAAAAGATAGTGATCATTCTAGAGAACTGGATTTTTTTGTTCAGCAGTTAGGACTAGCAGGATTGGAAGGCAGGTATCCTGGAGAATTAAGTGGCGGGCAGCAGCAGCGAGTTGCACTGGCTCGCTCCTTTTTGCTAAAGCCGGATTTGCTATTAATGGATGAGCCCTTTTCTGCTTTGGATGCGATGACGCGGGAAGAAATACAAAATGTTTTCCTGGATGTTTGGCGCAAATATTCCGTTTCCACCATTCTTGTCACTCACTATGTAGAAGAGGCTTTGTATTTAGGACAAAAGATTGTAATTTTATCTGGTATTCCCGGTTCCATCAGCACAATCATTGATAATCCTCTGTTCGGCATAGACGATATTCGAAACCATCAGGATTTTTTCCAACTCAGCCTTGCACTGCGAAAAATGATAAAAGAGGATTGGTCAAAATGATAGAACAGCGAAGGGGAGTTTGGTATCTTTATGGCATACTGATTTTGTTCACGTTATGGTATATAGTTGCCAGCTTAGTAAATCTGCCAATTATCCCAACACCTTGGATTGTGATGAAGAATTTGCTGGGGATCTTTGTTTCCAAAATTCTAATTCACGGTTCCTATAGTTTATGGCGTATTGTGGCCGGCGTTATTTTAGCTGTGATTATCGGGGTTCCTGCAGGTTTATGCATGGGTTATTTCCCAAAATGGGACAGGGCTTTATCACCCATTGTCTATTTAACCTATCCCATTCCTAAAATTGCATTATTACCGATTATGATGCTGTTGTTAGGATTAGGAGAAGTATCAAAAATCCTTATGATTTTTTTAATCATTATATTTCAGGTCATTATAGCCGTACGGGATGGAGTCAAAAGTATACCGAAGGAAACCTATTATCCTCTATATTCATTAGGGGCTACATTCGGTAATATTTTCCGGGAAATTCTCATACCTGCTTCCATGCCGAAATTCTTGACATCCATACGAGTGGCTATGGCAACGGCGATTTCCGTGCTATTTTTTACAGAAACATTTGGCACTGAGTATGGGATGGGATATTTCATAATGGATGCCTGGATGCGGGTAAATTATTTGGAAATGTATTCAGGTATCGTGGTGCTAAGCTGCATGGGGCTGGTTTTATTCGGTGTGATTGATTATTTGGATCGAAAAATATGCCACTGGCAGTATAAATAAAGCAGAATGTAGCGTACATCACAAAGTCCCAGTAATCTTCTCTTCCATAAGAGAGGTTTACTGGGACTTTGCTATGATATTAGGGAAGGATCGTAAGCTGCTGCTGTCAGATCCTTTTTTTTGATTCCAGATACAAAACTTTTATAAATTTTTTAATATTAATGTGAGAATTGGAGATGGAAGGTTTTATATTATTTTGTAAGTTGAGCATCATTTTTCGGACTTCAACAAAATCATAGAACTTTGGTGCATATTCTTCAAATTTTGGATTGGCGTAATCCGTAACGCCGATGGAAGATAGATGATGCAGTCCTTGAAAGATAGCGCGGCGCACTCGCTGCTCTAATGCTTTTGTTTCTTTTTTTATATCATTCGGGTCAGACAAGCCCAGCTTCTTCATTGCTACATTCATAAAGATATCTTTTAAAGACGGAAATTCCTGCTCTAATGGTTGATGATTCTCATAGCTTTTTAGATAGTCCAGCATGCCTAACAAGTCGTTGCAGCCATTTTCTCCGATCATTCCCAATTCAGCGAGCAGGTTTTGTCCCAATGCTACAATGGAATGTTTACTTATCGCAGCAGTTCCAGATGCAGGAGGATTTTTTTCTGTATTGAGCACATTCAGGTTTTTTTCAATATTATGGATCACATTCTGCAGCCTTACATGTTCCATTACATTTTGAATAATGCCGATAACTTCCAGGCGATTAATAGGTTTGGTAATGTAATAGTTTACTCCTAGTAAATAGGCATTGCCGATCATTTCCTTATTATCTACTTGGGAGAGCATGATAATTTTTCCGCCAAATCCGGGTTTTATTGCACGAACCGTTTCAATTCCATCTCGAAGGGGCATGAGCAGATCCATTATGAGAATATCAACAGCTTTCCCGTTTAACAGATGATCATCAATGGCAGCGCCATTTTCCGCTTCTCCTACTACAATTCCCAGGTCATAATCTTCAATGATTTCTGACAACATAGAACGGATTGCCTCATCATCATCAACAATAAAAAAACGCATGATATTATCCTTCCCTTATTAAATGTTGTGGTGGTAACGTTATGGTGAAAATGGTTTCATTTCCAGGGGAGTTTTCTTCGAGTGTAAGACTGCCTTGTAGATTATTGGCTAAATCTTTACTATATGGCAGGCCCATACCTGTAGACGGATTGCCTGATGCATCAAACTTAGTAGTGTAGCCAGGTTTGAAAATCAGATTTCTTTTTTTGAGTGGAATTCCTGGCCCTGTGTCGGCTACCTGAAAAGCGATGAATTGATCCTTGCGATAAAACAAGATTCTGATACAGCCAGAATCTTGAATGGATTCTACGGCATTGGAAACCAGGTTATTGACAAGAGATAAAACGGTATACACGTGCAATGGCGGCAGTGTTTTTTCAACCTGCAGATCAAAGGCTATATTCTTGCCCAAGGAGCGGGCATATTTTTGATGGGATTGTATGATAATTTCTGCTAGTTCCGAGGCGGTCATATAGTCATGCAATTCACCGTCTGAGATTAACTGGGTAAGACTGGCATAGATTCTTTGGTTATCTTTTTTTATTTCATGTACTTGTCCGGCTATTTCCAATATGTTCTGGGCAAGCTGGTTTTTAGTAAGCAAAAAATGATCATCATTTACATCTTTATATAATTTATAACAGTCTCGTGTAATGTTTTCTGCATTTTGCAGAGACTTTGTAAGTTGAATAGCTTCTTCATATAAACCGGAAATTAATAGTAATATGTGCTTGTTCTGTTCTTTTTGCTGTTCAGCGGCAAATTCCGCGTGGCGTAAGTTTGTGATAAAAAAGAAGCTAAGAACAAAAAAGCTGCGTATAACGGCAGCAATGAAAAGCTTACTAATCATCGAAAATGTAAGTATAAAGGCTGCATTAAAATAGGTAAGGGGGAGTAAGAGTTCTACCATACTAGCGGTAATTTCTGCTAATATGGACAACAGTCCAATACGTAAGGGGCTGCTATATAAATCATTGGCTTTTGCCAAATAAAAGATCCCTGCATAAATCACATAATAAAGAAATGCTGGCAGATGAAACAAAAAACTAGAAGTCCAAGAGCCATCTCCAGTGCTCCAGTCCAAGAGCATGCGAAAGACTAAAACGGATAAACCTGCAAGTAAGCCTGACAGCATAAATGAGGTGCTGCGCAGCCATAATAGAAAAAATAAAAATGCTGGTGAGCCAAAACTAACACGGAAAGAGTGAAATTCCCCTTCAAAAGGATAAAATTTTAATTCGCCGGCTAAGGGAACAATGAACATCATTAGCAAAATCGCAATATAGTGTTTCTTCATTTTCGGGTACACTTCCTTGAAGAGAATCTTGGCAGTGCTGTTGGTGCTCTTTACAGAATAACAGAAAATATAACTGTCTTCCAGGCATTCTTTTTAAAGTTTTCAGTAGCTTTCTAGTATTATGTTGGATTTTATAGGCTGCATGATACAGTAAAATCAGAAAATTGTATTAGGTTAGACTTTTCCATCATACCAGAGAAAATAGAAAGGAAGATGAAAAAATGAAGAAAATAAAATTTGGATTAGGCTCACAGATTCTGGTTGGCCTTATATTAGGTGTTGCAGTCGGCGCTGCTTACTATGGTGATCCAACGATTGAAGGGTATCTCAAACCTTTAGGCGACATGTTTATCCGGTTGATTAAAATGATTGTGGTACCCATCGTGGTTTCCTCCCTGATTGTTGGAATTGCGGGTGTTGGTGATGCCAAGAAGCTTGGGAAAATAGGCGGTAAAACTATTCTTTTTTTCGAAATTGTCACAACGATAGCCATTGTTATGGGACTTATCATTGCCAACGTAGTGAAACCCGGAATTGGCATTGAAAACAGCGGCACTCTTGCTAAAACGAATATTGCCAATTATGTGAATACTGCGGAAAATATGAGTCAGCATAGTTTTGCCGATACCTTTGTTAATATTGTTCCTACGAATGTGTTTGATGTACTGGCTAAGGGTGATTTACTGGCTATCATATTTTTCTCCGTTATGTTTGGGCTGGGAGTAGCAGCGATTGGAGAAAAAGGAAAACCTGTTCTTAAGCTTTGCGAAGGAATTGCAGAAACCATGTTTTGGGTGACGAACCAAATCATGAAATTTGCACCCTTTGGTGTATTTGCTTTAATTGGCTCAACCGTTGCTAAATTTGGTCTTCAATCTTTGATTCCTCTGGGGAAACTGGTTATTACAGTTTATGGAGCGATGTTTGTATTTGTATTCGTGGTACTGGGCGGGATTGCCAAACTTTATGGTCTGAGCATCATGAATTTTATTAAGGTACTGAAGGATGAATTGATTCTTGCTTACACAACAGCAAGTTCAGAAGCTGTTCTGCCTAATATTATGTTGAAAATGGAAAAAATGGGCTGTCCCAAGTCGATTACAACGTTTGTAATTCCTACAGGTTATTCATTTAATCTAACTGGTTCGACCCTTTATCAGGCAGTTGCTGCTATTTTCTTAGCCCAATTATATGGTATTGATTTGTCCATTCGCAGTCAAATTGACTTGATGCTGGTACTTATGCTTACCTCTAAAGGCATAGCAGGTGTGCCGGGCGCATCCTTTGTTGTATTATTAGCAACCCTTGGTACCGTAGGAATTCCAGCAGAAGGATTGGCCTTTATTGCAGGGGTCGATCGCTTTATGGACATGGCAAGAACGGTTGTCAATGTTATTGGAAATGCATTAGCTGCGGTAATAATTTCTAAATTGGAACATCAATACGATACTAAAAAAGAAGAAGAAATACTTCGTAAAATTGCATAGGATTGTTATTGTACTTTTATAAAAAATAGTCTGAGACTTTGAAAATAAGGTTTCAGGCTATTTTTATTTATAATGATAATAAAATAGAAATTTAAAAGGGAATTACAAAGTTTATCGATTATAATGACTTAATAATTATAAATATGGGAGAAGTGATATTCGCATGGTTATCATAAAATGCCTATTAATATCCCAAAAAAAGAAATGGATAAATAACAATATATCAATACTGCTGATAACGGTGTTTTTGCTGACGGGCATAATGGCGCCTGCTCATGCACAAAGCAACCTGATGGCGATTATTACCAAGGAACCTGGAACTGTTTATTTGGATAATACAAGAATCACCAAATATGTTAACAGTGGAATCATGGATGGCTGGGTAAAAAAAGTAGTTACAGACAAAGAAAGAAAAGCAAAGCTGCAAAGTATCAAAAAGGCTAAAAAGGCATCGAAGAAGGAAAAGGCAAAGGCCAAGGAAATAAAGGAACTCTATAAAAAGATGTCTTATCAATACATACATATTCAATTTGATTCTAAAAATTCTAGATACAAAGCTCTAGAATCCTATTACTATGATAAAGATTCCCAGCTTATTTCTAGAGATACAAACTCATCTGACTGGGGTGCAGTTCCTGTTGATTCAACAGAAGCACAAATTATGAAAAATATGACAGACTATATTCAAAATAATATTGAATATGTCACGATGAAGTAAAGCTAAAGAGCAGTGAGGTAAAGGCAGTAGATAGTTGGGAGGGAATTTAGTTGAAAAAAAAATAATAACTTTTATATCTTTCCTTTTACTCAACATGAATAGTGTATTTGCCACGCCGATCAATGATCTGGAAAGAGAAGATACGGCTGTTGGTGTCATTAGCGGCAGCAAGAATAGTATGTACTATATGGAAATGCAAACTACGGATAATCTGATTTTCGGTATCTCTTACCGTGACTTAAGAGATGACAAGAGTGCAACGGATTATTATGCCCAGATTAGAACGGATAATGAAACATTGAGAGTGATCGTTGGAAATCGAATTTCTGACTCTCATTCCAAAGGCTATTTAGGTGGAGCGGTACAGAGCGAATTAGCTGATGATCTAGAAGGCTACGCTTCTTTAATTGCTGGAAACGGATTACAAGAGCTGCAGCTTGGTGCTAACTATCGATTGACGGATACCAGTGATCTAAACATCAATTTGTCCACTCTTTCTGGCAATAAATCCAGTATTGGCATAGGTGTTAGTTGTAAATTTTAACCGATCCACATTCTTAGCCATTCTTAACTCCCACTTGCAGCAGGGGGAGTTTTTATTATGGGATATTTTAACTTCGTGTCCTTCGTATTCTTCGCGTCTTCGCGGTTCAAAAGGTTTTATTTTTTAGAAGCGAAACGTTTTTCTTATGGGAATGTGAGATAGAATATCCTAAATCAAAAATCAATACTCGGTATACATATGGTTACTATAATACTAATAAGTTGGTACTTGTCAAAGAGTATTCTATTACTTATCATTAGAGTAGAAGATACTGGGAATAATAAAAAATGAAAAACCATATTTCATAAGGGGGATTTATCGATGTCCTATGTACTTAAACCGTTACAGGCAGGATCGCTGGTGTTGGCCAATCGCTTAGTAATGCCTCCCATGGCTACAGCAAAAGCTGAAGCCGATGGAAGCATAAGTCAGGCTGTATTAGACTACTATGCAGAAAAAACAGAGGGAGGATACTTACCCTTAGTTATAATTGAGCATAGTTTTATTCATTTAGCAGGAAAGGCTGGTGAACGTCAACTGTCCATTGCCGATGACAAGGCTGTTCCAGGATATAAGAAATTAGCAGATGTCATTCATCGTAACGGAGCAAAAGGAATCGTACAAATCAATCATGCAGGCAGTGCTGCTGATCAGGAAGTAACGGGAAAGGCTCCAGTAGGACCGTCAGCGATAGCCAATCCGCGGAAAGGAACGATCATACCTTATGAACTGACTACACAGGAGATTAGCAAGCTTGTAGCTGACTTTCAACATGCTGCCCGTCGGGTCAAAGAAGCTGGATTTGATGGTGTGGAAATTCACTCTGCTCATGGATATCTTCTGAATCAATTTTTTTCTCCCTTGACGAACCAACGTAAGGATGAATATGGTGGAACAGTACTAAAGCGCATTCGTATTCATCTTGAGGTTATTGCTGCAGTTCGGGAAGTTGTAGGAAAGGATTATCCAATTTTATTGCGCTTAGGAGCGTCAGACTTTACTGCTGGGGGAAGCACCATTGAAGACAGCCTTGTTGCAGCGAGGGAATTTGAAAAGGCAGGTGTAGATATTCTTGATATATCCGGCGGATTCTGCGGCTATACCATACCAGGGGGCAATGAAGAGCAAGGCTATTTTTCTCCATTGACAGCCGCAATTAAAAAAGTTGTATCCATACCAGTTATCCTTACCGGGGGTATTACTCAGGCACAAGCTGCAGAGGAGCTGCTGGCTGAAGGAAAAGCTGATTTGATTGGCGTGGGTCGGGCCGTACTGAAAGATTCCCATTGGGCACAGCAGGCTGTAAATAGCCTTTCATAAATACATCCAAGATCATAAAAGAAGATCCTGCATCCTTGCAGGGTCTCTTTTTAGTTAGAAAGTATAATTTCATTAATGGAAAAAAATGAAATTTTATGAACCACTAAGGCACAATGCCACTGACGCGGCACACAAAGGAGAGCACAAAAAAATATAAATAAAGCCCTTTGTGTCCTTTGCGCCTTTGTGGTTCCTTTTTATATGTTCTAAAAGCTATATTTAATATTCATATTTTCTTACGAATGGTAGTACTATTAATAAGCGACTGTCATAAGGACAACGGCATTTGCTTAGAAAAGAAAGGAGTGAGGACAAATGACAGTACCCGATACAATGGAGGGGGCCTATATCTTAAGTGTGATTGATTTTCTCTTAAGCTTTGTAATTATCTGGGGTATGAGTCTGGTTTTATATATTTTTCCGTATTTAAATAAACTAGGGCACCTGGATGATAGTAAATTAAGAGGCGGGCATTAGAACGAATTTGGTTGAAGATATATTAGGGGGAACGTACATGTTTCAGCAAATCCTATCTCTCATGGTAAATCTTGCAGAACAGACTGGACTGGCCCAAATTTGGTGGGGCAATATTTTCATGATCTTTGTAGGCGCAATACTTGTCTACTTAGCACTTTATCGAAAATATGAGCCATTTTTGTTACTGGGAATTGGATTTTCGTGTATTGTTGCCAACGTCCCAGGATCAGACCTTACTCAGCCTGGAGGATTGTTTTATTATGCGTATCAGGGAGTAGAGCTGGTCATTATACCGCCTCTTATTTTTTTAGGCGTAGGTGCGATGACTGATTTTGGTCCCATGATTGCAAACCCTAGTTTAATGATTCTTGGCGCAGCCGCTCATTTAGGAATTTTTATTGCTCTGATTGGTGCAAAAGCACTTGGTTTTACATTAGCTGAAGCTGGTGCAATCGGCATTATTGGTGGAGCGGATGGTCCGATGGCAATCTTTGTTACGATGAAGCTTGCGCCCCATTTGCTGCCGCAAATTGCTGTGGCTGCTTATTCCTATATGGCTTTGATGCCCCTGATTCAGCCGCCTATCATGAAATTGCTGACTTCCCCGGCAGAACGGCAGATTGTTATGGTGCAAAGCCGCAAGGTGAGCCGCTTGGAGAAAATCTGTTTTCCTTTCGTTATGGCGATCATTGTGAATCTTTTGCTGCCGCCAGTTGCTCCATTGATCACGATGCTCATGCTGGGCAATATGCTGCGAGAAGTACTATTGGTTGACCGTTTGGCAAGTACGGCAGCCAATGATCTAATGAATGTAATTACCATTACGTTGACGGTAGCTGTCGGATCAACCATGGAGGCAGATAAGTTCTTGAATATAAAAACGCTGCAGATTATTGTTCTTGGATTAATTGCCTTTATCGGAGGGACTGCCTCAGGGGTAATTGGTGCAAAAATTATGAATTGGTTCAGCGGTGGGAAGATCAATCCACTGATCGGCTCTGCGGGCATTGCTTCTGTACCCATAGCGGCCCGGGTCTCTCATGTGGTCGGGTTACAAGAAAACCCTTACAATTTTTTAATCATGCATGCGATGGGGCCAAATCTTGCAGGTGTTTTTGGTACCGCGATATCCGGCGGCATCATGCTAGCGCTTATTGGCGTTAAATAAAGAAGCCGTCTAAACTGTATAAGGCAGGTGGAAATCATAAACACAACAGCATTTGTTTTGGCATTGGTGGTAACATTAGGCTATTATTTCTTTTCTGGATATAGAGAAAAAAGATAAAGGGAGCGGTAGAGATGATGTGGCTGGTATTAGCCATTTTTGTAATCGGTGTGATCGTAGTATTGCGGAAAAATAGGTCACAGAAAGAAATTGTCATGCAGCCTAGTCATGGGCATCATGGAATTCCAACAGCGTCTGCTAGTACTGATGCAGATGTGGAAGATGAGTATATCATTGCCGCTATTACAGCAGCCATTCATGAATTTACTGGCTCAGGAGAATTTGAGGTGGTGAGGATTAGGCCGACTGCACAAAATTGGATACTAACGGGGCGGCAAAATCTACTTGCAAATCGCTAAGGTATAGAAAAAAGGACACCAAATCATAAATATTGGAGGCGGATTATGACGAACTATACGATAGTGGTAAACGGAAGATCCTATGATGTTACTGTACAGAAAAAAAAGACGTCTGCTGATTCACTTGTGAGTACTGGCAAAACCGCTGCTTCTATCCCAGCAGCCCAGCCAGCTTTGCCAGCTGGTGGTGAAGGCGAAAAGATTACAGCTCCAATGCCAGGTAAGATCATTGAAATACATGTACGTCTGGGAGAACGTGTTAAGAAAGGGCAAGCCTTATTAATTATGGAAGCAATGAAAATGCATAATCCAATTCTTGCAGCGAATGATGGTACCATTAGTAAGTTATTTGTCAAAGTGAATGATTCAGTGCAAAGTGGTCAGCCCTTACTATCCATTGGAAAGTAATAGCAAAAAATCGCTCCGAGGCATTAGCTAAAGAGCGGTTTTTTTATAAAGTTTTGTAAGTGCAAAAACATAAAAAATTATGAACCACAAAGGCACAACGCCGCTGCTGCGGCACACAAAGGAGAGCACAAAAATTATAAATAACCTCCTTTGTGCCTTTGTGGTTCGATTCGTATGTTTAAAAGACTCGAAGCGTTTTTCTTAATCTTTGGTACCCGTTTATCCTGTTAGGATAAACGATTATTGATACGCTGATCTGCTTTTTCAAAAAGACGCTTGCGGTTGACGACAGCACGTTGGTGCCGCCCGCGGCCAACTTCCCCATAATCATCAGAGGCTACGATATCAAATACCAGATTTTCGCCGTTAATTTCAACGAGGGTAGATTTTACTCGCAGGGTCATACCCATGCAGGTGGGGGCATCATGAGTAAACTCAAATGAGGTTCCTACCGTTGTAAAGCCTTCTGGGAGACGATTTTCTACTGTTGCAATTGATGCATCAATCATTAAAGAAACAAATGCAGGAGTGGCAATTAAGGTCCCTAATGAGCCTCTGCCATAACGTGTGGCAGTATCAGACTCATCCACTAATTTCTGAACCGTATTATTCATACCCGGCAGTAAGGAACTTCTCAAGTCAAACATATGGATAGCCTCCCTTTTATATATGATAGAGAAAGAACTATAAATCTATTATATACCAAAACACATTAATATTCCAATATATGTAATATGTATACACTAAGATGTAAAACAAAAAGTTTCCGATAGAGTAGTCACTAACTTAATAATAAAGAGAAAATATAGAGAATTATGGAAGGAATGCAGGGATCAACGTGGAATAGAGTGATTAACTTTCAATAGCAAGTTTAAATCAGAGAAGTAGATCTGTGAGATTTTCAAGAAAATAAGAAAGGGTAGAGTGAAAAACATGGAAAAAAGACAACTTGGCAATTCAGGTATCTCGGTTGCACCGCTAGCTTTTGGCAGCAATGTATTTGGCTGGACGATTGATGAAAAGGTCTCTTTTGATTTATTGGATGCTTTTGTTGACTTTGGCTTTGATCTGGTTGATACAGCTGATATGTATTCTACTTGGGTAGCAGGCCACAGCGGCGGTGAGTCGGAAGCCATCATCGGCAAATGGCTTAAAGCTACAGGAAAACGCAGCAAAATTATACTTGCTACCAAAGTAGGTAAAGAAATGGGCGATGGATCAAAAGGTCTTACACGTGATTATATTTTTAAAGCTGTTGATGATTCATTAAGAAGACTGCAGACAGATTACATTGATTTATATCAATCCCATGAAGACGATCTAGATGTTCCGTTAGAGGAAACACTGTACGCCTATGAGATGTTAATGAAACAAGGAAAGATTCGTGCCATCGGCGCTTCAAATTATAGAGGGAAACGATTGGCTGAATCATTGGAAGTCAGTAAAGTAAAAGGTTATCCCTCCTATATCTCTCTCCAGCCTCATTATAATCTGTACGAGCGCGCAGAATTTGAAAAAGAGTTAGAGCCTTTGTGTCTTGAAAAGAACATTGGGGTGATTAGTTATTATTCTTTGGCCAGCGGCTTTTTGACAGGGAAATATCGTTCAGAAGATGACCTTAGCAAAAGTGCACGCGGCGGTGGAATCGCCAAATACTTTAACGAACGCGGCTTTACTATTTTAAGCGCTTTAGACGAAGTCGCGGCACTGCATCATACCGTTCCTGCTGTGATTTCCCTGGCATGGCTGATGCAGCGCAAAAGTATTACGGCTCCTATTGCCAGTGCAACCAGCATTAAACAGCTTTCAGAGATTGTAACAGCTGTTGATATCAAGCTTTCTCATGACGAAATTAAAAAACTGGACGGAGCAAGTGACTATTAGGAAAAGAATGATATAATAACAGCATGATCACAAAGAGAAACTACTTATATTAAAAAACATAAGTAGTTTCTCTTTGCTAATATATATAAATACGTCTAACAAACAGGCCATTTTGCTATGGCTTGAAATAAATACTATAAATAAAAAGGATAAGGTGAGGGGATGAAATGGAAATTGTAATCATCAGCTTACTGGCAGGCTGTTTATTGGGGGCTAGTAATATCATTTCTGAAAAATGGATTGGGCATTTGGATCAAATCGTAATGGCAATTGTTTTTGTATTATTAATTGCTGTTGGTATTGGAATTGGCAGCAATCGAGAGCTTATTGGAAACTTAACGCTGTTAGGCTACAAAGCATTGGTGATCGCAGGGTTAAGTACGATTGGCAGTGTGCTCGTGTTATGGTTTGCCGTTTTAAAAGTAGATTTTTTTCAACATCACAAGAAAGAGGAAGGGCAAGTATGAAAATGATTAGCTGTATTGTGGCAGCGGTTTTAGCAGGCATTGCTCTTGGATGGACGCTGCCTTCTTTGATGAACCCCGAGGTGTTGGATCGGGTAGTCACCTATGTATTGTCAGCCATGCTGTTTGGTGTGGGGATCAGCATCGGATATAATCGCCGGGAGTTGGTAAAAATAAAAGCGGTTGGCTGGCGTATTGTAATAGTACCTGCAGCCATTGCGGGAGGAAGCCTTTTGGGAGCTTCGATTGCCTGCATGTTTTTAAATATGTCCTTAAAAGAAGTGTTGCTTGTTGGGGCGGGATTTGGCTGGTATAGTTTGTCCAGTGTGCTCATTACGCAGCTTTATAGTGCGGAGTTAGGGGCTATCGCATTTTTGGCCAATGTTCTCCGTGAATTAATGGCATTTGTCTTAATTCCCTTTTTAGCCATTCATATTGGTAAGATTGTAGCGATCGCTCCCGGTGGTGCGACAACCATGGATTCTACCTTGCCGATTATTGCTAAAATGACGGATACGCCAACGGCAATGATTGCCTTTGTAAGCGGTTTAATATTAACAACAATGGTACCATTTTTAATCCCCTTATTATTGGCGATTTAGTAAAGTAAATACCTCAAAATTTGCTCTAGAGTGAGATGACTCTGGGGCTTTTTGTTGTTCATTCATTAAAAGAAAAAGGTCATGCAATAAATTGGCTGTTATTTCGTCCTGTATAATAGTGGTACAATAGGAAAGAGGAGTAATGTTGTAAGTGAATCATAGAATTCTGGCTAGGTTGGGGGGAATTCGGATGCTATGTATAACCAAGAAAAAGATGTAGTCGAGATCATTGTTAAAGAGCAGAAGAATTTCTTACAATATATTCGACGCAGAATAAAAAATATTTCAGATATGGATGCAGAAGATATTGTAGCGGATGTAGTATTCAATGTGTACAACAAAGTGGATATTCAATACCATATAGAAAATATTCTCGCATATATGTATCGCTCCATAAAAAACAAGATGATTGATTATCTTCGCCAGCCTTCTAAGCCACTTTCGCTGGATCAACCTGACGAATCTTCGGGTAGAGAGATATTAGAGTTTATTGTAGATGCGAGTGCTGATATTGAAATAAAGATGCAGCAAGAAGAATTACGAAACCAATTGTATGGGGCACTTATGAAGCTTGAGCCTAAGCAGCGTGCAGTGTGGATTGCCACTGAAATAGAAGGCTATACCTTTAAAGAACTTGCTGCTAAATGGGGAGAGCCCATTGGAACATTGTTATCTCGAAAAAGTAGAGCAACAAAAATACTGCGAACGTTGCTCAAAGATAATGTATAAGGAGGAATTCATATGCAAATAGATAATAATCCATGTATAGCAGGGGGGAAGCTGCTTGTAATCCATGTTTTCGCAGGTATCATCATGGCTTTTGCTTTTGGTCTTATTTTTGGTTTTTTTGTCATGCTGCTGTGGAATTTTCTAATGCCGGATATCTTCGGCTTAAAAGAAATTACATTTTGGCAGGGTAGTGGTCTGGTAATCCTGTGCCGGCTGCTTTTTGGCACCTGTGGTTATGGCAAACATGGAGACCATGCTAAAAAATATTATAAAATGCCAAAAAGAGAACATCAGCAGTTGTGGTGGGAGAAGGAAGGAAAGGAGGCTTTTGAAAAATACATAGAAAAAGAAAATACACAAGCAAGACATGATGCAGTAAGAAGCGAGAAAGAATGAGGCGTTAACATGTCATATGGGATCCTATTTATAAACGCTGCCTTTGTATTATATACAGTTGGAGTTTGGAGTGAGAAGTTACAAGGCAGATTAAAACGAGGGCATTTGGTCCTTTTCTGGTTAGGAATTGTATGTGACGTTCTAGGAACATCAGCCATGGGAGAAATCGCTAAGGGGCATGCTGCTGGTGTCATACCTATTACCAGCGATTTTCACAGTTTGAGTGGTATTATAGCGCTGCTATTGATGCTATTGCATACATGTTGGGCAACAGTCATTATCGCAACTCATAAAGAAAGCTGGATTCAAAAGTTTCATCGCTACAGCTTAATCGTTTGGCTGATTTGGCTGCTGCCTTTTATTAGTGGAGTTATTGTCCATTTTCTATAAGTATGTCGGCAGCAAGCGGTTTGGTATAGCAAAAAGACTTTGGATTCATACTAAAGTGGATTGTATTGATGAAAAAAGTATATGGTGAAAAGGAGCGATCATAGTGAATATTTATGATTTTGAATTAAAATCCATTGAGGGTAAAGAAGTATCCCTGACAGATTATAAAGGCCGAGTTGTTATTATTGTCAACACTGCCAGCAAATGTGGCTTTACTCCTCAATATGAAGAATTACAAGGGCTTTATCAGAAATATCATGAGCAAGGTCTGGATATCTTAGGCTTTCCCAGCAACCAATTCGCAGAACAAGAGCCAGGGAGCAACGCAGAGGTACAAAACTTCTGCCAGATTAATTATGGCGTAACCTTTCCTCTTTTTGAGAAATTAGAAGTTCGAGGAAAGGGCGCTCATCCTTTATTCCACTATTTGGCGCAAAAGGCGCCTTTTAAAGGATTTGATCTGAACCATCCCATTGGAGAACGATTGCAGGGAATATTACAAGAAAAGTTTCCTGAAATTCTGGCAGGGGATGATATTAAATGGAACTTCACCAAGTTCCTCATTGACCGTCAGGGGAATGTTGCAGGACGTTATGAACCGACAACGGCGCCTTTGAGTATGGAAAAGGACATTGAGAACTTATTGAAATAAAATGCAGTTTCTGTTAAGAAAGAATGATTTAGCCACAGAAGGCATACCCTTAAAAAGAGCATAGAAAATGCGTGGGAAAAAAGATAATCGAACCGCAGAGATGCAGAGAACACAGAGAAAAGATAGATAGGGTTAAAAAATCTCCTCAGCGTCCTCTGCGTCTCTGCGGTTAAATCGTTCTATTTTCTCTGTTTGCTAGTGTTAGATGGACGTAAATATCTCTTCTTCTGAGTTTTTACTTGTTACTCTTGCAGGAAAATGTCTTTGAATGGTAAATAAAACATAAATAGCGATTGTGGATTACTTTTTGAAGAATCTATGATCATGAGAACAAGGGGAGGATATTATGGAGAAATCAAAGGTTTATTTTACAAATATGCGGGCAACCAGCAAGATGAATTTGCTGCAAAAGCTAGAGCGATTAGTAAAGAAAGCTGGAATAGAGCAAATTGACTTTAAAGGTAAATTTAGTGCTATCAAAATACATTTTGGTGAGCCTGGTAATCTTGCATATCTTAGACCGAATTATTCCAAAGTGATTGCAGATGTAATCAAAAGTTTGGGTGGCAGGGTATTTCTTACGGACTGTAATACCTTATACGTCGGAAGACGTAAAGATGCTCTTGAGCATTTGGATGCAGCATATGAAAATGGCTATAATCCCTTCACTACTGGCTGTCAGATTATTATAGGTGACGGTTTAAAAGGTACGGATGAGTCCTATGTACCTGTACCTGTTGGAGAATATGTGAAAGAAGCGAAAATTGGCCGTGCTGTAATGGATGCGGATGTTATTATCAGCCTAAGTCACTTTAAGGGTCATGAGCTGACAGGGTTCGGCGGTGCGTTAAAGAATATCGGCATGGGCTGTGGTTCAAGGGCTGGCAAAATGGAAATGCACAGTGACGGTAAGCCAAACGTTCGTACAAAAAGTTGTGTAGGATGCGGCGCCTGTATAAAAATCTGCGCTCATAGCGCCATAAGCCTTATCGACAAGAAGGCTCAAATTGACCATGCAAAATGTGTTGGCTGTGGAAGA
This sequence comes from Pelosinus fermentans, assembly GCA_002434245.1. GTDB lineage: Bacteria > Bacillota > Negativicutes > DSM-13327 > DSM-13327 > Pelosinus > Pelosinus fermentans_B. Next base: position 135,185 of record DJJR01000080.1, on the reverse strand, counting down.
TGTATTGGGGTTTGCCATTTTGATGCGATTGGCGCTGCCTGGGACGAATCCAATGATGTCCTTAATAAAAAAATGGCCGAATACACTTGGGCGGTTTTAAATGGCAGGCCGCATTTTCATATCAGTTTAGTTATTGATGTATCACCAAATTGTGACTGCCATTCTGAAAATGATGTAGCCATCATTCCCGATATTGGTATGTTTGCATCCTTTGATCCCGTGGCCCTTGATATGGCTTGTGCTGATAAAGCAAATGCGGCGCCTGCCATCGCGGACAGCTATCTGGCAGAGCAGCTAAAGAATAAAAATGGCTCGTCGAATGACCATGATCATTTTCAAACGGCTCATCCTGAAACCAATTGGATGTCCTGTGTTGATCATGCCGAAAAAATCGGTATTGGTACCAAGCAGTATGAGCTTATAGAAGTTTAAAGATCAATAATGATGATCCTAGAGGCGCCTGCTCATGAAATGGATGAGCAGGCGTTTCGGCATGACTTAAAAAACTCCCTAAACATAATGTTTTAGGGAGTTTTTTGCTATGTATGGATTACAGTTTAAAATGAACACCGCCAACGAAATCTTTTGCGATTACATTACTTTCGGTGTCATTTCAAATGTTAAATCTGTATATTTTTTGTAAGGGAAAGAAAAGATTGCGTTGAGAAAAAAGTCATTAAAAAACGAGGGAAAATGATGGATCGTGTAGAATAAGCAAGGTATTGTCATAAAGACAATTTTATGCAGCAAGCAGGAACTAAATCGAAGTTGGAGGATTCTTTTCCATGAACATTGCATTTTTCCTGATTCCCAAAAATGAAGTCGTTTATTTGCCAGTGAATAGTACAATGCGGCAGGCCCTTGAAAAAATGGAATATCATCGTTATACGGCTGTTCCGCTCATTGATGAGGATGGTAAATATGCCGGGACAATTACCGAAGGGGATTTACTATGGAAAATGAAAAATACACCAGGCTTAACCTTTGCTGATACAGAGCGGGTTATGATAAAAGAAATTCCTTGGCGGATCATCAATACCCCAGTGCGTGTGAATGCGCAAATAGAAGGACTGCTTTCCTTAGCCATCGTACAAAATTTTGTTCCCGTGGTGGATGACAGCGGAATTTTTATCGGGATCATTCGCCGAAGAGAGATTATTGAGCATTACGCAAAACAATGTTCGATAAAATCAGATGCTATATAAATTGTATATTGTAGAAAAAAACGAGGACGGCATAAAAGCCGCACCTCGTTTTTGCTATATTTAATTGTATAAGTTTTTTAGGGGAATATTGAACCACAGAGAACGCAGAGACCACAGAGAGGGACGCTGAGGGTGTTTACAAATCAAGATTGACAATGGTTCTGCCTTGGAGTTTTCCCTGCAGGATCAAGTCAATTTTTTTGTCTAAGCCCTCTAATGATACTTCTTCGACATTTTGTTCCAACTGAATAGGTTTCCAGTCATTTGCGAGTAAAGACCAGAGTTCCAAACGCAAATCCATAGGACACATTACGGAATCCACTCCGTATAGAGTGATGCCTCTTAAGATAAATGGATAGACAGAAGTTAATAACTCAGGAGAGGCTACATTTCCGCAGCACGTTACACTGCCGCCATAGTTAGTAGATTTTAACGCAGTGGCTAACATATTTCCGCCAACGGTGTCAATAACTCCGGCCCAATTTCCTTTTAAAAGGATTCGTCCTGATTGATCATTAAGCTCTTCTCTTAAGATGATATCTTTGGCGCCGAGTTGTAATAACATCTCTTTGGCCTGGGCTTTACCAGTAGCTGCAATCACACTGTAGCCAAGCTTATGTAAGATGCTCACTGCAATACTGCCTACGCCGCCTGTTGCTCCCGTTACCAGGATATTTCCTGCATCGGGTTTGATACCTCCATGTATCATTTTATAGACAGAAAGAGCAGCCGTAAAGCCGGCAGTGCCGTAGATCATACTTTCTCGTAATGAAAGATTCTCAGGTAACTTAACTACCCAATCTGCAGGTACTCTAATATACTGGCCATAGCCGCCAGATGTATTCATGCCTAAATCATAACCTGTAACCAGGGCTTCATCCCCAGTATGGAATTTTTCATTACTGCTTTTTACAATAATTCCTGCGGCGTCGATGCCTGGAGTATGAGGATATTTCCTTGTCACGCCCTTATTGCCAGAGGCAGATAGGGCATCCTTATAATTTAAAGAAGAATATTTCACCTGAATTAAAACTTCTCCCTCTGGAAGGGCAGTAAGCTCTCTATTGATAATTTCTCTTGAAAATGTAGCATCCGTATTCTCTGTTACTAACATGGCTTTAAAATGGGTGATAGACATAGATTCACTTTCCTTTCCTAATTGAACAAAGTTTATTAAAAACATTATAACAGATAATAGTTTTGTGTCAAACTATATCGGTTTTTAAAGAAGATTTCATATTGACATAGGATTTTACGTAGTACTATAATTACAATGGTTATCCGATATAGAATTACTATTCATTATGAGGTTGTTATTATGAAGGATAAATACATCGTCTACTTTATCAGTAGAACGAAAGATAAAATGTTACACTTTATTGAAAAGCAACTACAGAAAAATGGATTGGATGATTTGATTCCGTCTCATGGAAATATTCTTACCGCCCTTTATGAAAATCATGATAAGTTAACTATGAAGCAAATAGCCAAAACAATCGGCAAGGACAAATCAACGATAACACCATTAGTAAATAAACTAATGGATTTAGGCTATATCACAAGAGAAAAAAATCAAATGGATAAGAGAGTTACATATATCATGCTTACGGAGAAGGGCAAGCAAATGCAGACAAAGTTCAGTGGGATCTCAAATGAGGTATATCGAACAGCCTATAAGGGTTTTTCCGTTGAAGAACAGAAAGTCTTTCTGCGTTTATTAAAGAAATTAAATAATAATTTTGATTCGGTTTAGTATTAACCGATTGGATAAAGATAACTCCAGCAGAGTAAAGAAAAATTTGCTGGAGTTTATTTCAATTGTAATAAACTCCAGCAGTGAGGGTGTACTTTATATTGTTACTCTTAGTGTTGTGTACTGACAATACTGCCGTCAACCCCGATGATTACAAAGTCAAAGGGAATGGACTTGCCGCTGTTTTCTAATGCTTCCCGAGCAGCATTTACCAAACCGCTGCAGCAAGGCTTTTCCATCCGCAATACGGTGATGCTGCTGATGGTATTGGATTGGAAGATTTCTTTCAGCTTGTCGGCATAATTGCCGTCATCCAGCTTTGGACAGCCAATTAGGGTAATTTTATCACGCATAAAATCGTGATGAATATTAGCATAGGCATATGCGGTACAATCTGCGGCAATCAAAACATGAGCATTGTCAAAATAACTGGCAGTGGTAGGAATAAGTTTGATCTGACAAGGCCATTGTTGTAATTGGGATTGTGGCACGATTGTTTGCTCTGGCAGTTGGCTGCCAGCCATTTTTCTTTCAATTCGGTTGGAACGGCTTCCCGGGCATTGAAATGCTGTATTTACCGGAGCACTGGCAGGGGCAGCTGTAACAGGCTGTTCTTCCAGGGTAATCGCACCATTTGGACATACTGGCAAGCAGATCCCCAGACCGTCGCATTGGGAGGCTGAAATCAATTTAGCTTTACCATTGACTAATTGCAAAGCACCTTCATGACAGGTTTGGGTGCAAATCCCGCATCCGGTGCATTTTTCTTCATCGATTTTACTAACTTTTCGAAGTTGCATCGTATATTCCTCCTAAGGGATATTGTAGTCTCTTTCGAGAACAACTATCTATAGCCACAAACAGGCAAAGGATGAGCATAACTATAAGCGTAGGTTAAGTATAACGGCGAAGCGTTAGCTATGCTCATCCTTTGCCGTCCTAAATGAGATATTCCGAGAGACTACATATTCATTGAATTCTTATACCTAACTGTAATACAATAGAGGTGAAAAATCGGTAGCTATAGCTACCTAAAGTGAGGTGAGGAACATTTGGATGCAAATATAGTAAAAATTTTGGTCTCATCGCCGATTTTTCATGATATTTCACCGAGTCAGCTAGATATCATGTTAGATTGTCTAAAGCCTAAAATCAATACCTATAACAAAAACAGCTATATTGCTGTCCAGGGTGAACCCTATACGGGTTTGGGTATCTTGTTATCAGGAGAGGCAGCAATCATCAAAGAAAGTGCGTCAGGCAGCCGTGTTATCATGACGGTGATTGGTCCGGGAGAGTTGTTTGGAGAAATGATCGCTTTCTCACCAAGAAAGCATTGGCCGGCATCGGTTTCTGCACAAAGTACATGCGCAGTGATGTTTTTACCCCCTGAGAAAATAATCGGTGAATGCACTCAAGCTTGTGGAGGCTATAAACAACTGATTAAAAACATACTGGTGCTTTTATCAACGAAGGCATTGATGCTGAATCAAAGAGTAGAATATTTAGCGATAAAAGGTATGCGGGAGAAAATAAGTATTTATCTTCTTGAGCAATATAAGATCAATCAAAAAAATACCTTTGTTTTGCCCTTAAAACGCAATGAATTAGCTGATTTCCTCAGCGTTTCCCGTACGGCACTTTCCCGGGAGCTAGGCCGTATGCGTGATGAGGGCATCATCGAATTTTATCGGACGTCAGTTAAAATTAATAATCTTGCCCTGTTAAGAAGAGGAGCGGAGTGAGCCGGCGTATTTGAAATAGAAATTTTTCTGGCGGATGAAGTGGTGCTGCAGGAATATTCCTGCTAATGGAAAAGAGTACATAGAGAAAGATGGTATTGCTTAATTCAAAATAAGGAGATCTCTCATGGTAATTGTAATTGCAAGACAAACGCTGAAACCCGGAAAAAAGGCTGAACTATTCGCTCTGGCAAAAGACGTGATTGCAGCCACCCGAAAAGAAGAGAAATGTATAAGTTATGAGCTGCTGGATGATCCATATGACGGCAATCGCTGCGCTTTTGTAGAGAAATGGGCAGACAAAGATGCTCTTGTAGAACATCTTAAAACACCTCATCTTAATGAATGGCGGCAAAAATCAGCTAACCTGTTGGCTGAAAAAACAACTATTGAGCTTTATCAGTCCGACGAAATAAGCTTCTGACAGACTAAATGCCATGGTTCAAAGGTAGATAGTAAGAAACACAAACACAAAGATGCAGGTAAGCACAAAGATGCGTTTACCTGCATCTTTGTGTTCTGTGTGTTTCATAACGGCTATGTATATTATGTCATAAGGGCGCAGAATATTGTCCTCATTCTTTAATAGATATAGCTGCAATACAGCTATGATGATTTGCGTTGGTTGCGAAACTCTAAAGGAGTATGATTCATGAACTTTTTAAACATCACATTATAGTAGTTTTGATTATTGAATCCCACAGAAAGAGCGATATCCAAGACGGATAAATTTTCCTTCAATAGCAGTTCTTTGCTTTTCTCAATCCGGATCTCATTTAAGTATTGAGAAAAATTTTTCCCTGTCTCCTTTTTAAATAAGCTGCAAAGATAATATTTGCTGATATTCAGGTGTGCTGCAATATCCGATAGTGTGATTGTTTCATGGTAGCGTGCATTCAGGTAATCGATGGATTTTTTGACATAGGCACTATAGGGCATGTCATTAAATTTCTTGATTTTTTGCTTCAGAAACGCACTATCTGCCGCTATGGTGCCCAGCAGTGTAATTAAGTATGGAATGCAATAGGCTGGTTTGTATACGATGTCGGAGAGATTGACCGTTTCCAAAGTGGTGTAAGGGCCTAGGATGTGAAAGCCCCAATTGATGTTTTTGCTGCAAACCCAGCAAGCAGTGAAAGAAATCGATTCCAAGCAAGGGATGGTAATGATGCAATTCTCAGTTTTTGTGACAAGTTCCTGGCGTACTTGCTCAAAAATGTTATGGTGTTCAAAAAAATCTTCCATATCTCGGTTATAGCCAGCGGAATAAATAAGATTTCCGTTGAAATCAAAGGTCCGAATGGGAAGATGAGTACACAAAAAGAATTTGGTATCGATTTGACGAATATGTTCTTGAGCCGACATGCAGCATACCTCCAAAAATCAGATCGGATTCTTAATTTTGACTTTAGAATCGTGCAGATCGTTATAATGCGATAATCGTTATCAATTATTGATTTTATTTATTGTATGCTTCTTTGCCTTGCTTGTCAATGAGATTTGGTGAGTGTGTCAAGGATTCTGCAAGACATTTATTTTCTGAATATCACAATATTATTATAAAAATCGTAATATCCTTCTAAGGAATTCATAGGAGAAATGCTATCTTTAATTGAGAAATAAAATCAGTGTAATTTCATGAAAGGAGCGGATATACGTTTCTTTCATACTGAGATAAAGTAAGGAGCAATAGCATGACAAGAAAAGTATGGATGTTAGGATTGGCGGTTGTAATCGCTGGCAGTCTCATTACTGGTATTTATGTCAATAAGACGCTATATCAAGCAAAATCAAGTGCGACAGTTTCAGTAAAGGGGCAGGCAGGAGAAAAACATTATTCTTATCTTGGAAAAGAATATGTTCTGCCTGACAAGATTGACAAAATTGTAGTTACTGGTGCGCTGGAAGCATTAGAGGATCTGCAAGTCTTAGGGGTGAAGCCTGTTGGTGTTATGACGATTGGTGGGACGTTTCCTGCCTTATTTGCAGACATTACGAAAGATGCGAAACCTATCGGGGAACGAATGCAGCCTAGCTTTGAAGCAATGTTGAAGATAAGGCCGGATGTCATTTTGAGCAGCGACAAATTCCCTGCATCTACGGCAGAGCAATTGAAAAAAATTGCTCCGACCATTCCTATATCCCATTTTCCCATTGACGGGAAAGCCAATCTCCTTTTTCTTGGCGAATTGACTGGTAAACAAGAACAGGCAAAGGAGGTGCTGCAAAAATATGAGCAGGATGTGGCGGCCGCCAAAGATCGCTTACCTGAAGGCGTAAGGGACAAAAAAGTGGTAGCGATACGAATTCGTGGGGGTAATATTGGCGTCTATCCAGCCAATGTATTTTTTAATGAAATACTGTATGGGGAATTAGGTTTGTCTGTCCCAGATGAAATTAAAGCTGTCAAAGCACAGGAGGTCATTTCTTTAGAGAAGTTCAGTGAAATGAACCCAGATTATATTTTTTTGCAATATGCCGTTCTTGAAAGTCCTGCTCAGCCTAACGTATTGAAAGACTTGCAGCAGAATCCGATTTGGCGGAGTATGAAGGCGGTAAAAAATAATAATGTATTTATCAATGTAGTTGATCCCTTGGTGCAAGGGGTAGCGATTGGTGGAAAGATTCAGTTTCTAAATGCCGCTATAGAAAAATTGTCACAATAAACGGTACAAAGTGAGTGGAATCAATGCATGTAAAACGTTATTTTCCTTATATGATTTTGCTGGCAGCTCCAGGGTTGATCCTTCTGATGGCGGCTTTATCTATACTCTATGGTGCAAAAGAGATTGATGTATTGACAATACAAAATGCCATATTTCAATTCGATCCCACCAATGTGGATCACCAGATTATTATGAGTTCTCGTCTACCCAGAGCGATGGGAACTATGCTGATTGGCTGTGCTCTTGCGGTATCCGGGGCGCTGATGCAGGGAATTACCAGAAATTATCTGGCTTCTCCCGGAATTATGGGTATCAGCGATGGTTCAATTTTAGCTGTTACCTTGAGTATGATTTTGCTGCCCGAAGCCTCTGATTTGCAGCGGATCATATTTTCCTTTGCCGGATCTGCTCTTGGGGCGGGGATTGTCTTTGGTTTGGGTTCCATATTGCCCAATGGATTATCGCCAGTCAGGCTGGCTATCTTAGGAACGATTATTGGAACCTTTCTAAGCAGCTTTGCTTCTGCGTTAGCAATCTATTTTCAAATCTCTCAGGATATTGGCTTTTGGTATCATGCCCGTCTGCATCAGCTGCAGCCGGAGCAAGTAGGATTAGCAATTCCCTTTGTAGTAGTCGGAATGATTGCGGCTCTTCGAATTGCCAGGTCTGTCACCGTACTTTCCCTGGGAGAAGAAGTGGCGGTCAGCTTGGGGCAGCGGACTACTGTCGTTAAGGTCTTGGCTGCAGCTGCTGTCATGCTTTTAACGGGGAGTGCTGTGGCCTTAGCTGGCAAAATTGCTTTCGTAGGTCTGATTATTCCCCATATCGTCCGTTTCCTTATAGGTGCTGATTATAAATGGATCATACCTTGTTCAGGGGTACTAGGGGCCATATTTTTGGCTTTATCTGATATAGTAAGCCGCTTTCTCAACTATCCCTTCGAGACTCCGGTTGGAGTCATTACCTCTCTGATTGGTGTGCCTTTTTTTCTTTATTTAGCGAGGAAAAAGGGGGGCAATAAGTATGCTTAAATACAGTCAGGAGCGTTTTGTGGGAATCATGCTTACTGCTCTGGGGTTAATTGTGGCTGCTATTTATATAAGCCTTAGTTATGGAATCTTTGATCTTACTTTTGCTGAGGTCGTTAAGACGCTGTTTAGTCAGGGAAACGGAGAATATGATGTGCTGATTTATCAATTCCGCCTGCCCAGAATCGTGATTGCCGGGTTGGTAGGGGTGGGTCTGGGGGTCGCCGGAGCTGTATTACAAGGTGTTTCCCGAAATGGGCTGGCTGATCCTGGCATCTTAGGCATCAATGCTGGAGCGGGTCTTGCCATTGTTGTATTTATGTTCTTTTATCAGGGGAAACTTGCTGGATCGGATTGGTTTTCGATACTGGCTATGCCCTTTTTTGGTTTAATTGGAGGATTAGCTGCTTCCATTTTGGTATATCTTCTTTCATGGAAAAATGGGAGGCTGGATTCTCAACGCTTTTTGTTAACGGGAATTGCCCTTGGTTCTGGTTTTGCGGCACTTTCATTGTATATTACATTAAAGATGGATCCTACAGATTTTCATACAGCGACAGTTTGGAGCGTCGGCAGTCTGTTTCATGCCAATTGGCAATATAGCATCTCCATATTGCCTTGGTTCTTATTTTTACTGCCTATCATTTTCTGGAAAGCCCACATTCTTGATTTGTTCCAACTAGAGGAAAGCAGCGTCAAAAGCCTGGGTGTTTCTGTGGGGAGAGAGCAGGTTATTTTATTGCTTTGCAGCACTGGGCTGGTTAGTGCCTGTGTTTCTGTGTCCGGGAGCATCGGGTTTGTAGGTTTAATTGTTCCTCATTTAGCCAAATCCCTGACGGGTATTCGCCATCAGCAAATGATTCCTCTATGTGCAATGTTAGGCATGCTTCTTGTGATAGTGGCAGATTTTATCGCCAAAAACATCTTTGCACCGGCAGAAATCGCTACAGGGACAATCATATCCCTGATTGGAGTACCTTATTTTATTTATTTATTATTTAGAAGTAAAGCCTAAGAGGATGTGTATGGATATGAGTATACTTAGAACCGAAAAACTGCAGGCGGGCTATGAGCAGCATACGGTTTTCCAGGATCTTGATTTTTCTGTGAAAGAAGGGAAAATCACTACGATTATTGGTCCAAATGGTTGTGGTAAATCAACACTATTGAAAACCATGGGACGGATTCTTAAACAAAAGGCAGGAAACGTCTTTTTATATAACCAGGATTTAAGAAGCCTTGCTACCCGGGAAATTGCTAAGAAACTCACACTTCTTCCCCAAAATCCAGTGGGACCTAATGAGTTGACAGTTGAAGAATTGGTTGCATACGGACGGTTTCCCCATCTCAATCAAGGACAAAAAAGCGCAATAGCTGATCAAAAGGCCATTGAATGGGCTATGGATATTACCAAAACGATTTCTTTTCGCCAGCGGGAGCTGGGCAGCTTGTCAGGAGGAGAGCGGCAGAAGGTATGGCTGGCGATGGCATTGGCACAAGAAACGGCAATTCTTCTATTGGATGAACCGACTACCTATTTGGATATGGTGCATCAGTTAGAAGTGCTGAAGATCGTGCAGCAGTTAAATCGTCAGAGGCAGTGCACCATTGTTATGGTGCTGCATGATATTAACCACGCAGCCCGTTTTTCTCATGAGATTGTTGCTATGAAGGAGGGGCATATCGTTGCATTGGGCAGTCCTCAGGAAATGATCACGCCAGAAGTATTAAAACAAGTTTTTTGTATTGATGCCAGGGTGATGCTTGATCCTCGGGATGGAGTCCCTGTTTGTTTTAGTTACGATAATCTGCAGACCGAGAAGGAAACAATAGGGGGCGAGGCATGAAGGGAACGCTGATTCTTACCACTTTTATGAGCAGCGAAATTTGTATTTACCTGCCGCCATCCTATGATATGCATGAGGAGCATTTTCCTGTTGTTTATCTGCAGGATGGTGGTTACCTGTTTCGCGACTGTCTGAGTGAATTAGAAGAAATGATGATTACAAAAGAACTGCAGGGCTGTATCTTTGTAGGCATTAAACCGGATAATCGCAACGATGAGTATAGTCCTTGGTTTGCGAAAGCGGTAACAGCAGGATTTTCTGACTTTGGCGGTCAGGGAGCCCGGTATCTTGCTTTTTTGGTAAAGGAGCTGAAACCGTACATCGATGAGAAGTATCGTACGATGAGGAATCCGGAAAATACAGCAATTGCAGGTGCATCCTTTGGGGGATTGATTTCGATGTACGCAGCGTACCTGTATCCCGAGGTTTTTGGCAGGATTGCTTCGATCTCAGGCTCTTTTTGGTATGCAGGATTTATTGAATTTATGCGTTCAGCGGATATTGTACATTTCGGACGCAGGATTTACATGGACGTTGGATCATTAGAGGGAACGAGAAAAGATAATGAGCAAAGAAACATGGTCGCAAAGAATCAAGAAGCGTATGCGATTTTATTAGATAAAGGGTTTTCCCAGAACCATTGTCAGTTTGTTACCCACGAAGGCGAGGACCATGGGCACTCCTTCTTTCTGAAGCGTTTCCCAACAGCATTACAATGGTTATTTCCCATAAAGATGACCAGCTTCTCTAGAAGATAGAGCAGCTGGTCATTTTTTATTATTTCCGTCCGTGGCACACAAAGTAGACAAAGAATATAATCCTTTGTCTACTTTGCGAAAGAGAGTCGGGAAAGAATGATTGAACCGCAGAGACGCAGAGCGCGCTGAGGGGGATTCTTTAAATCCTATTAATTATTCTTTCTCTGTGTTCTCTGCGCCTCTGCGGTTCGGATGTGTTATATATATTTTAAAAGACGCATAAGGATTTTCTTAAGAAAGTGAAAAGCTTTTCTTCAGCTATGCCAAAGGTGCTTCTTTCAGAGCTGCGCAAAAAGCCAACTTCTAGATCCAGATTCAAATCTTGTACTATTTTTACTGCCGTACCAGCAGGAGCTGGTGTGACGTTGGCTGCGGGAACCAGGGCAATGCCATGATTTGCTTGGACATAATACTTAAGTGCAGCTAAACTGTTGATTTCAAGTGTTGAGTAAGAAGTGCCTATCTTTTGTAATAGAATGGAGAGTTTCTTTCGAAATACACATTCTCGGGAGGTAACTAGAAATCGCTCGCCTTTTAAATCCTGTATCTTGATATCTTCTATTACTGAAAGAGGATTCATAGAAGGAACCAGCAATACAAGAGGCTCAGAAAATAAAGGCTCAAACGTTAAGCCAGAGCTGGTTGATGGTACAGAAGAAATAGCAAAGTCGATTTCGCCTTTTAGAGTCAGTTCCGTTAAGGTGCATGTATTTCCAATTTGAATTGATATTTGTACTTTTGGATGGCGCTCCATGAAGGCAGCCAGAATATTAGGCAATCGAAAACTTGCAGCAGGTTCTATAGCACCTATTAAAATGGAGCCGGATTCTCCGAGGGTGATATCGCTCATAGTACTTTGTAATTGATCGACATCTCGCAGGATATGGGCGGATTGTTCGCTGCAGATTCTTCCTGCTTCTGTCAGGCGAAAGCTTTTCCCCCGTTCAAACAAGGTGACTCCCAAATCTCGCTCTAATTTTTGAATTTGCATTGTTACAGTGGATTGTGCATAGCGAAGCTCTTGGGCGGCATGTTGGAAACTCCCCAGTTTTACAATCGTTAGGAATGTTTTGAGTCCTCGTAGATCCATAGTTGTTATCACTCCAATGTTTATAGTTCAATAATATTGATATAATGATTCTCTTATTTCAATTATACAGAATTATAGAGATATAGTACAATAAAATTAGAAAAGTGCTAGTACATTGGGTCACCGTTGTTTTTAGGTGACCCAATGAATGGGGGGAATGATGTATGACAGGAATAACATTACAGGGGATACAAGATGCTGCGTGGTCCTTCACAAAGGATAGTCCGCTGAATACGATTGCAGAGTTAGATTCGCTGCAGCTTTTTGATGCACCGCTCTTTGCAGCAGCAGATGCCTTTGACCCATTATTTGCAAAGTTAAAGGAAAAAGAGGTTGTAGGTCCGCAGCATCGAATGCCCCAAGAGTGGTTAGAAGGTGCCAAGTCGGTTATATCTTATTTTTTGCCCTTCACGAAAAGAGTCCGTGAAGCGAATCGAAAATTAGGGACAGCTGCTCGGGAATGGATGTATGGTCGCTATGAAGGAGAGCAGTTCAATAACTCTTTGAGTAACTATTTAGTAGAGTTTTTAGAAGGCTCTGGAATAAAAGCTCTTGTTCCCGTTATGGATTCTCGTTTTAGTGTGGTGAATCGCCGCAGTAATTGGTCAGAACGACATGTTGCCTTTGTAGCTGGTTTAGGAACCTTCAGCCTGAATCGGTCATTAATTACAGCCCATGGTTCCGCCGGCAGGATTGGCAGTATCATTGTAGATGCTGCCATTGATCCTACTGAGCGGCAGTATACTGCAATTGATGAGCATTGCACAAAATGCGGTGCTTGTATCTTGCGCTGCCCTCCGTTGGCGATCAATGAGCAAGGTAAGGATAATGCAGTTTGCTCCGATTACCTTGACCGTGTATTGGCGCGCTATCGTCCCAGATACGGTTGTGGAAAATGTCAGACGGCTGTGCCTTGTGAAGCGAGTATTCCCCGCATACAAGCAAGTTCTATGAGACAAGAGGGATAAATAGTAACTCCTGCAGGAATGATCTTGCAGGAGTTTGTATGTAAAATGAGAAATAGAATAAAATAGAAATAGAGATTTTTTGATTGTTCTTCGAGAATACAATACATGATAGTAGGAGGAGATACATATGGCTTTACCATTACGTATTATTTTTGATTTTTCTTGTCCATACTGCTACATTGCATGGGGATTTGTTCAAAAGCTAAAAGAGACAATTGATCTGGCTGATGACTGGGTTGGCTGGGAAATACATCCTGATCTTCCAAAAGACGGCCGGATGATCCAAGATGTCGTGCCTGGTATTGTATTTAGTGAAAGAGTAGAGAAATTGAATGCCCTTGGTGCACCAGCCGGTCTTGTACCGGGAAATAAGCTGTTGGTGCCGAATACGCGGCTGGCTTTGCAGGGATTGGAATTTGCCCGGGACAACGGTAAAGTGCAAGAATGGGTTGCCCAGGTTTATCGAACCAGCTATGTGTTAGATAAAAATATCGGTGATATAGAGGTGTTAATCGGCATTGCCAGTCAGATTGGCCTGGATACAGCAGCATTTGAACAGGCAGTGACAAGTGAGCGCTATCTTCCAATATTGCTGAAAACAGATCAAGAATGTATGGACAAGCAGCTGGAATGGGTTCCGACTATCTTTAGTGGGGCAGAAAAAGTATTAGAAGGAGCCTTGACTTACGAAGTTTTTGAAAAGACACTAGTGACCTTGTCAGCTTTAAAACGGTAGATCAAGTTATTTCGATAGATATGAGGTGTTTCGAAAATGTTAAAAATGAAGGTGAGTCATGAAAGTTGCTATATTAGTCAGAGAAGAAACCATGAAGCGCTGTACCGGTAAAGGCTGTCTTAATGCCTTCTTTCAAAGAAAGGATGCTTTTGCCGGATATGAGGGCGATATTGAACTGATCACTTTTTCTCATGCTGACGGTGATATTGATCATAAGATTAAGACGATGATCAAAAATGGCGTAGATGTGGTGCATTTGTCTACCTGTATGCGGGGGAAAGCCGCTAACTATGAGGCATTGGCAAAGCGTCTAAGCGAGCATTTTGATGTCGTAGGATATACCCATGGATCAAAAGAAGGCAAGGGACAAGAGACGATTATCATGAAGAAAGTAGTTATTAAGTAAAGAGAATATTGAACCACAGAGTTCGCAGAGAGCACAGAGGTTTTTAACCCGATCTATCTTTTCTCAGTGTTCTCTGCGCCTCTGCGGTTCGATTCTGTTTTTATATGTTTTAAAAGACGCGCCAGCGTTTTCTTAGGATGCATGAAATTTTGACAATCTCACAGTTTTCTGATAGGATAAATAAATTGTATTTGGAATCCTGTTTGTGTTGCATGGGGGGAATGGCTGTGAGCCAGTTATCGTTATTTAAACTTGCCTGGCCGATATTTCTGGAATTATTTCTGATTACGTTGGTAGGGTTTGTAAATGTATTTATATTAAGCAAGTATGACAGTGTTGCTGCAGCAGCTGTGGAAGCTACAATTCAAATCTTATGGAATTTTCTTCTTGTATTTGCCATCATTTCCATGGGAACGTCGGTTTTAGTGGCGCAGAATGTAGGGGCCAAAAGACCGGAAGAAATTGATAAAGTCGCTGCTGTATCCCTGCTATTTAATGCGGTTCTGGGCGGGATAGCCAGTTTGGTGCTAGTCATTGGCGGAAAAAAGATGTTGATGTTTATGGGAATTGCTGATAATTTATTATCCTACGCTCATACCTACTTGCTCCTAGCAGGTGGTTTTATTTTTTTTGACGCGATGCTGTCGTCGGCTGATGCCATACTGAAAGGATTTGGGAGAACCAAGCAGTGCCTTGCGATAACCGCTTTTATGAATGTTTTAAATTTGATCGGATCTGTGGTACTAGGACTTGGGATAGCAGGAATTCCGGCGATGGGGGTTTACGGCGTTGGAATAGCGGCTGTTTGCAGTAAAGGAATTGCAGTGTGTTCTGCCTTGGTATATTTATTTACTAAGCTGCTTAAGCTCGATATCCTGCGTCATTTACTTCAATTTCCTAAGACCCAGTTGAAACAGTTATTGAAGATTGGCTTTCCCGCTGCAATGGAAAACATGTCTTATAACATGAGTCAGACGGTGCTTATGACCATCATTATTGTCCATTTGGGAGCCGACGCGTATATTACCCGCACCTATGCTTGGTCCATTATTAAAATGGCCTTTCTGTTCTCCTTAGCCATTGGGCAGGCCAATATTATTATGATCGGACAATTAGTAGGAGCTAAAAAGTTTGATGAAGCAGAGAAAGCTGGAATGCATAATTTTTTGATCGCCTTTGGTTCTGCCTGGATCATTGGCGGTATGTTGTTTGTATTTAGGTATCATCTTATTGGAATCTTTACCACAGATGCAAAGATTATTGCTCTTGGTGCTCTGATCTTTGCAATTGATGCTCTTTTAGAGCCGGGGCGAACGTTTAATATTGTTTTTATTTATGGTTTGCGAGGCGCTGGAGATGTCAATTTTCCTGTGATCGTTGCCATACTTTCCATGTGGTCTGTTACCATCGGGTTAGGTTACTATCTGGGAGTCATTTTGGGATTCGGTCTGCCGGCAATTTGGGCTCTGATGCTTGTCGATGAATGGCTGCGCGGAATGTGTATGCTATGGCGCTGGAAAAGCGGTGCATGGAAGACCAAGATTATGGTATAAGGAACTTGGCGGTATCCTCCAGTTTCAGGTGAGATTTTTTGGGGGAACTGCCGAATTCTGTCATATACTTCCAGTAGCGCTTCGGCATATGGCTCATACGGCATTTAGGGTTGTGACGGCCCTGTATCTCGATGGTATCGTAGAAGAGCTTCCACAGTTCCCGGTAGGATTGTTCTTGTTCATCCGGTTCAGGAAGCTCAAGATCTTCAATTGGAATTATGGCAGATTGGTAAGGCTGGTAAACCAATGCCATGCCATGGGTTTTATCATAGATGAAAAAACGTTCTTCTGGATAACGTTCGCTAAAATGCTGAGTCATCAGCGGCAGTACGTAATTTTTTGGCTCTATTTGGGCAACCAGAACATTGTTGAAGATGGAAAAACGTACAAAGCCTTTCAGCAGGTGACTTTCGTTATCTAAATGTTTCACAGCCTTAAAAAGGGTATTGACAGTGTCATCGGTCAACATACCCATTATGGATCGTCCATAGCGATAACCCAAACGAAGGAATAGAAGGATGTACAGCTCTTTTTTTGCAGCACAGGTTAGGAAGGCGCGTCGTATGAAATTCAGGGCATCATATCCCATTTTTTCCGGGATGGAAGCCAGTACTCGGCTTGATTTTTCGATGTCAGTCTTAATTTCTTTAGCGGTGAAGAGAAATGTCTGAGAGGTATCCGGCAGGATGATTTCTGTCGGAATTTCTTTTTTATCATAGCTTTCAAATACGCAGCAGAGCAGCCCGTCAAAGCTTCCGTCATAACGATAAATCAGATTGGACTGGTCAAACATCTTTGAAGATCCTCCTGTGGGTATCCGGATAATAGCAAGGATGGCTGTTCAAAAAGAGAGAGCTGCTTGTTTTGTGATTGAAGTGGGAAACTCTGGTGATACATACCTAAGGTTTTTTCTGACATTAAAGATTGTAGTACTTTATCCTGGGTAATTTTTAAGTTGCCAGTGGCTTTACCGCTGCAAGTAATGAAATACTGTGCCCGCTTTAGTACAACTCCCAGTTTCTTTAGATCATTAAATTGGAGGGTTGCTAAGCGGCGGGCAATTACAATTCGTTTGGCGCTGTTTACGCCAATGCCCGGCACCCGCAGCAAGTCACTGTAGGGTGCTCGGTTTACATTCATAGGAAAGAAATCCATATGATGAAGTGCCCAATTGCATTTTGGGTCTAAAAAGGGATTGAAGCTTTGGTGCTGCTGATCCAGGAGCTCATTTGCCGTGAAACCGTAAAATCGAAGCAGCCAATCCGCTTGATAAAGCCTATGTTCCCGCCAAAGAGGCGGAGTTGTATCTAAGGTGGGTAGCAGGGCGTTTTCAGCTACAGGCATATAGGCAGAAAAAAATACCCGTTTTAACTTATATTTTTTATAAAGACCTTCTGTTAAATTCAAGATCTGAAAATCAGTATCTGGCGTAGCGCCGATAATCATTTGAGTACTCTGGCCGGCAGGAACAAACTTTGGTGCATGGCGATATTTTATGATATCTGTAGAATTTTCTTGGATGCGATTTTGAATGTATTTCATAGGTGCTAAAATAGAATGCTTTGATTTATCCGGTGCCAGCAGCTGCAGACTGCTCTGGGAAGGCAGTTCAATATTTACACTCATGCGATCAGTCAGCATGCCCAACCGGGCAATGAGACCGCTATCTGTTCCAGGAATGGCTTTCGCATGGATGTATCCAAAAAATCGGTATTCCTCTCGTAGGATTCGCAGTGCCTCAATCATTTGCTCGGTGGTATAGTCAGGATTTTTCAGTACGCCAGAACTCAAGAAAAGCCCTTCAATATAATTGCGTCGATAAAAATTGATGGTCAGTTCTGCCAATTCCCGTGGTGTAAAAGACGCCCGTGGGGTGTCATTTGACTTACGGTTTACGCAGTATTTACAATCATAGGCGCATACGTTGGTCATCAATACCTTTAATAGTGAGATGCACCGACCGTCTCCTGAGAAGCTGTGGCAGATGCCGCTGGCCGCTGCACTGCCAATTCCTCCGGCGGCCGCCTTTTTATTCACTCCGCTGGAGGTGCAGGCCACATCATATTTGGCTGCATCGGTCAAAATTTTCAGCTTGTCAAAAACATCCATGTGCATTAACTCCTTTATGTATCTTCATTATATTGTAGAACATACGTTTGGTTTTTGCAAAGGAATTTTTAACCATTCTAGATACGACCTATTCTGCGCTTTTTTGTTATGAGTTGAATATAGTACCATGTAGAGACTTTTGATGGAGTGATTTGCATGGGATATTTTATTGAAGTGGAACCGAACATAAATCTTTATGTGGAAGATGTCAACCCGGGAAGCAGTAAGACCATTGTATTTATACATGGCTGGCCTGCTAATCATAGAATGTTTGAGTATCAATTTGACCAGCTCCCAACAATGGGCTATCGTTGCATTGGAATTGATCTTAGAGGATTCGGCAATTCGGATAAGCCTTGGGGAGGCTATGACTACGACCAATTTGCAGATGATATTCGATGTGTGGTTGAAGCCCTTTGCTTAGAAGACTTTGTACTAGGAGGACATTCTACAGGGGGAGGCATTGCGATTCGCTACATGGCCCGCCACAATGGCTATGGAGTAGCGAAGCTTGCTCTTTTTGCAGCCGCAGCTCCCAGCCTGATTCAACGTCCATATTTTCCTCATGGATTAAAGAAAGAAGACGTAGATAAAATCATTCAAGATACACTGGAGGATCGTCCCAAAATGCTTAGGGGCTTTGGAGATATGTTTTTCTTTCAGTATGTAACCCAGCCTTTTTCAGACTGGTTCTTCCAATTAGGGTTACAAGCGGCAGGATGGTCTACTGCTGCAGTCGCGAACTCGTGGCTGGATGAAGAAAGACTCTTTTCCGATCTTGAAGCCATATGCGTTCCTACATTAATTCTTCATGGCATTCACGATAAAGTTTGCCTGTTTCCATTGGCCATTGCACAACATGAAGGAATTAGAAACTCTAAACTTGTACCCTTCAAATACAGCGGTCACGGACTGTTCTATGACCAGCGGGATAAATTCAATAAAGAATTGGTGCAATTTATGGAGGAATAAAAGTTGTTAGCATTTAAATAGACAGCTATGAATGTGTAATGCCCCTTGGTCAGTGATTGACCAAGGGGCATTGACTAGTAGTCCACCTAGCCTGAATCCCATAGCGTTAGTCTTGGCGGACTACTAGCCTACTGTGTTGATTAATGTTCCGAGACCAGTAATTGATAGTTCCAGTTTGTCTCCAGGCTTCAAAAATACTGGAGGTGTTGAATAGGCTCCAACGCCGGCAGGGGTGCCGGTAGAGATAATATCTCCGGGTTCAAGAGTGATACCAGAGGAAATCGTACTAATAAGTGTTGGAATATCAAAAATTAGAGAATGTGTGTTAGCATGCTGTCTTAGCTCGTCGTTTACCTTTAATGTTACTGTTAGGTCATTGACCGAAGGAACAGAAGTCTTGTGAACAAGGAAGGGACCCATTGGTGCTGTAGTATCAAGACTTTTGCCGCGAAACCACTGCTGGTGACGTTTTTGTAAATCCCGTGCTGTCACATCATTAAGAATAGTATAGCCAAATACATAGTCCATTGCCTCTTCTTTGCTAACATAGGAAGCCTTCTTCCCGATGATTACAGCCAGTTCTACCTCATAGTCCAAAGCATTGGTAACTTGGCTATGACTGTTGATGATGTCGCCAGGACCAATTACCGTAGTGGGAGCCTTGGTAAAGATAACCGGATATTTAGGGATGGCTACACTCGGGTCGGCGCTTGTATCACCCTCCAAAGCATGCTCGGCATAGTTTTTGCCAATGCAGAATATATTTTTGACAGGATGAGGAATTGGTGCCACAATCCGGATGTTGTCCGGTGACAGCAGAAATGGAAGATCGTTTTGTGCTTCTACTGATTTCACGATCGACTTGACTCGCTGTAAAGCTAATTCACCTTGCTGAATAAGAGAGAGCAGCGTGGTCGGCAATATGGTTTCACCATAAAAATAATGCTCGGCGGCCAGCAGAGGAATGATCTGTTTTTGGTCTGCTGTCAAGAGCCCGATGTCTTCTTGACCGTTAGATTGATAGGTTAAAAAATGCATGCAAGTATCCCTCCTCTTAAAAAAATAGTATACAAAATTTAACATAATCCCATTTTGGGATTTTGTCAATCACTATATGAGAAAAATTAAAAACGTTACTCTCATTATTAGGGGAAATCTTTCATAGTAAAGCCGCTCTGGTAAAATAAAAGCTTCCGGATACTTGAGGAATAGAGGCTTCACCCTTGTTCCTGCCGAAGTTCATATATAGTAAGTATGTAGAGTGGTTTTTGAGGGGAAATATGGAGGGGGATTTTTAATATGAAAGTTGCAATCATTTCACCAATTGCATGGAGGACGCCGCCTAGGCATTATGGTCCTTGGGAGAGAGTCGTTTCCTTATTGGCAGAGGGACTTGTGAAAGAGGGGATTGATGTAACACTCTATGCTACTGGCGATTCATTAACCAGTGCGAAGCTTCGTAGTGTGTGCAAAGCGCCCTATGAAGAAGACAAAGAACTGGATGCAAAAGTTTGGGAATCTTTGCATATATCCGAAATCATGGAGCAGGCAGATGAATTTGACATCATACATAACAATTATGATTTTTTACCTCTGACCTATAGCGGTCTTATAAAAACACCAGTTATAACAACGATACATGGATTCTCCTCGCCTAAAATTATGCCTGTGTATAGAAAATATAACAAAAAAACTCACTATGTTTCTATTAGTAATGCGGACCGGCATGAGGATCTGGATTATATAAGGACTGTATACCATGGCATTGACATCGAAAAATTTACATTAAACAAAGAACAGGGCAATTATTTAGTTTACTTTGGAAGAATACATAAGGACAAGGGAACTTGGGAGGCAATACAAGTTGCTAAAAGAGCAAAAATGAAGCTGGTTATTGCTGGTATTATACAGGATAAGTCCTATTACGAAAATAACGTAGAGCCATATCTTAATGACGATGTATGTTACATTGGCTCCGTAGGTCCTGAAGAAAGAAATAACGTTCTGGGTAATGCATATGCATTGCTGCATCCCATTCATTTTAATGAGCCTTTTGGTCTTAGTATTGTGGAATCAATGGCATGCGGAACACCTGTCCTTGCATTTAATAAAGGTTCTATGCCCGAAATTATTCAGGATGGTATGAATGGGTTTATTGTGTCTGATGTGGAGGAAATGGCTGAGAAAATTAAAGATGTCAGAAATATTTCACGGGAAGACTGCCGCAAAACGGTTGAATGCAAATTTACACAGGAGAAAATGGTAAAACAATATATTGAGGTTTACAAAGAAATATTGAAAAAATATAGTTAATCAGAAATCCTATTAAAATTGAAGTCATCATGGTATGTCCTGCCAGGATATAATAAGAAATAAATAAGCTCTTGGAAATTACAAATAGAGGATTGATTTATGCATATACCCTGCTATAAATTCGAAAATTGTTAAAAAATGTTCAATAGAAATGGATGATTGTTTATTCGGGAAAAACGATTGTTTGACGGAAATAATTATTTGTAGTATAATAAAGTATAAATCGTTTGAACCTACTGTCTGACGATTGGTAACAATACTATATTGTGCTTTAACCGCCACGGGATATACAGACTGGGTGTGAGATATCACACTTGCCGGCAACGCGCCGAATATCCAAACGTAGGGGGCTTTTTTTATGGATAAAAATAGGTTTGACACTCAGTTGAAAAACGATAATCATACATTTATTGAACTGTTTAAGCGGCATCCAAAGAATCCGATTTTGACAGCGAAAGACTGGCCCTATCCTGCACATTCAGTATTCAATCCAGCAGCTACTATGTTTCACGGTAAAGTATTGCTGCTGGCTCGTGTAGAGGATCGGCGAGGTTTTTCCCACCTGACTAAGGCGATTAGTGATGATGGAGTCAGCAATTGGCAGATTGACAGAGTGCCAACGCTGGAATCAGATCCGCTAAACTATCCGGAAGAACGGTGGGGAATTGAAGATCCTAGGATTACTTGGCTTGCTGAGCTGAATAAGTGGGCGATAACCTATACTGCTTACTCTCGTCGTGGACCGCTTGTAGCGATGGCACTGACAAATGACTTTATCACGTTTGAGCGGATCGGACCGCTCATGCCGCCGGAAGACAAAGATGCTGCCCTTTTTCCTCGTCGAATACAGGGAAAATGGGTCCTGATTCATCGGCCAATTACTACTAATTATGTACCAGGTTCTCACATTTGGTTATCATATTCTGGTAGTAACTTTACCCATTGGGGAGACCGCCAGGTGGTAATGCACGCCCGTCGGGGTGGCTGGTGGGATGGTGGAAAAATTGGTCTTGCAGCGCCACCCATCGAGACTGCTGAAGGCTGGATACTCGTGTATCACGGAGTGCGCCAAACCGCTTCTGGTTCGATTTACCGAATCGGTCTGGCATTACTGGATCTGGATAATCCGGCAAAGGTATTGCACCGCACTGATGAATGGGTCTTTGGACCAACGGAAGGGTATGAACGGGAGGGGGACGTTGATGACGTCGTTTTTCCAAGTGGCTGGGTGCTGGACGATAAGACCGGATTGCTTAAAATGTACTATGGAGGGGCCGATTCTTGTATTGCCTTGGCTACTGCCAGAGTAGGGGATTTGCTGGAATATGTTAAAAAGTGTCCAGAACCCTTAGATGAAGCGCTTTATTAGTCAGAATCGATGCTTAAATCAGACGCTACTCTTCATTAGATACCTAAGCTGAAAATAAAAAAAGACTATAACATGTGACCATGAGTCTTGAAGAAAGGAAGAGAATAAATGAATTTTATAAAAAAATTACTAATTTTCACGGGTGAAATATGAAACTATATCACTTTACAACAGAAGAAAATTTGGAACAAATATTAGAGCATGGCTGCCTTAACCAGTCAGGTGGAGGTGTTGTATGGCTAACGAAGAACAAGGAACTAGAAGCCCAGGAATGGTCTGGGGGAAATAATGCTACCATCCGAATCAGCGTGTCGCTTCTTAACATATCCCATTTTGGCAAAAACGCGCCGCCGCAGAAATTAGTACAAGGTGCAAAGGATTGGTATACAACGTGTAAGCCGATTCCTCAGAAACTATGGATTGATGTTGAATCTCTCAGAAAAGGTCATTGGGGGATTCATAAAGGACTAAGCTATAAAAACAGAAAAATGTAATGACTGATAATGGTCATCAACAGTGGATCTAGAAGACATCTAAAGGTGTTTTAAATTGCTGGTGATGACCTTTTTTGCTAAGATGAGCGCACAATGGTGGTTTGCACCTTGTTAAGGTTTGGCACAATCCAAGTTATAAAAGTGGATTGATGAACCTAAGCAGCGTAAATCGATAAGATGCAGCTAAACATCTAAATAGGGCTGCTCAAAAAGAAGGAGATAAAGAAAATGGTTAGGGAAAATAGAATAAAACATATTGGTTTTTTAAGCACATATCCTCCTAGAGAATGTGGTTTAGCCACATTTACAGAAGATCTAGTAACTGAAATTGCCAAAATGGGACTCATACGTCCAAGTGTCATTGCAGTAGTGGATAAGAAAGAATGTGAGAATTCCCGAATAAAATATAGATTGAGCCAGCACGATCGTACAAGCTATTTGATGACAGCATCATGGGCCAATGATAATTTGGATCTTTTAGTTATTGAACATGAATATGGGATTTTTGGCGGTGAATGCGGCGAATACATCATTGATTTAGCAAAGGGGCTGAAAATTCCTTTCATTATTACGACACATACTGTGTTGTTAGAACCGTCGCCGAAACAACGAACTGTTCTCAGAGATCTGGGAAGACTTAGTACAAAGGTAGTAACGATGGCGAAAAGTTCTATGCCCATATTGGCTGGAACCTACGGCATTGAGTCAGAGAAACTTTTGTTTATACCCCATGGAGTTCCTAACATGCAGGTCGAGTCAAGGGGAAAATTAAAAATGGATTACGGCTTGCGAAATAAGGAAATCATCAGTAGCTTCGGACTCCTTAGTCCAGCTAAAGGTTTGGAATATGGAATTGAAGCGGTGGCCAAGGTCGTCCCGGATTATGAAAATCTGATGTATCTGATTCTTGGTAAAACCCATCCATGTGTCAAAGAAAGCATGGGTGAAACATACAGGCAGAGTCTGATGGATTTGGCACAAAGCCTTGGGGTACAGAATAACATTCGATTTATTGATAAGTACCTAACAAAAAAAGAAGTGATTACCTATCTTCAAATGTCTGATATGTATCTGACACCCTATTTGTCTAAAGAACAGGCAGTCAGCGGAACATTGGCATATGCTATGGGGCGCGGAAGGGTAATTGTATCGACTCCATATCGTTATGCCGAGGAAATGTTAGGTGACGGTCGTGGAATGCTTAGTAATTTTAAAGATTCTGAATCGATGGCATCATGCATTCGAACCGTGCTTGGCAATCCAACTGAGAAAAAAGAAATGGAAATGAAGACAATGGCAGTTGGCCGAACAATGAAATGGTCTACTGTTGCGGATCAATATGCTGAATTATGCATGAATATCATTGGGGCAGCTCATCTGCTGCAGCTCAAAGCTCAATCCCACCTTACTGTAATTGAGCGCAATGGAATGAGGGCAATATAATGACCCAATTCGGCAATGTTCTTGATGATGCGCACATTTTTAGGATGACTGATGACACAGGTATGTTTCAGCATACACGCTACAATGTTCCTGATTTGGATAAGGGGTATACAACTGATGACAATGCCCGGGCATTAATTATGGCAGTGATGCTCTATGAAAATAAAAGAAAGTCGGAGTATCTTGTATTAATCTACCGTTACTTAGCATTCATCTTGTATGCCCAGAATGAAAACGGTCATTTTCGGAATTTCATGACCTATAATCGACAATTTACCGAAACTCAAGGATCAGAAGAATGTTTTGGACGTTGTATCTGGGCTTTAGGGTATACATTGGCTTCGTCTGTGATGCCCCGCGGGATTAAGGAGGCATGTACCAGTGCTGTCAGCCGCGCATTGCCGCAGATCTCTTTTCTAAAGCATCTGCGAGGACAGGCATATACACTCATTGGTCTTGGCTTTATCGATGGGGCTAAGAGTGATGACCTTATCTTTGCATTCGCCGATTCCATTGCTCATTCCTTTGAATGGTGTGCAGGCGAAAAGGACTGGTACTGGTTTGAAAACAGCCTTACTTACGATAATGCGGTACTGCCTTGGGCTATGTTCGTGGCTTTCCACAAAACAGGACAAAAACGGTTTCTCTCCATCGCACGTAAAAGTATAGAATTTCTTGATAATGATGCCTTCCGAGATGGATTTTTCCGACCCGTAGGTTGTAGAGGATGGTGGATTCGGGGCGGTGAGCCTGCATTATTTGATCAACAGCCTGTCGAGGCATCCATGTCCACGCTGGCTCACTTGGCCGCCTATGAGGTCACTGGCGATGAATCCATGCTAGAGTTGGCAAAGAGGAGTTTTGCCTGGTATTTGGGCGAGAACTCCCGCCAGGAAAGTCTGATTGATGCTGAAACCGGTGGTTGTTATGATGGTATTATGGTTGATGGGCTAAACCGCAACCAAGGTGCCGAAAGTATTGTTGGGTATGCAATGGCTAACCTGGCATTGGAAAATGCAGCATCAGCACCATTGGGGATTCATAACCGTTTTTTACAAAATAAAGAAGAAGCATCCCCGCAATCTAATTGGAGAAAATTGGGGAAAGTTATTTTACCTTCATGGCGTCAAGTCAATCGCAAATAAAGGATTTTAGACGGTATTCAGTATAAAAAGGAATGATGATCCTATGAAAGTTATTATTCTCGCCGGTGGCGGAGGTAGTCGATTATTTCCTCTTTCCCGTACTTTGTTTCCTAAACAATTTTTAAAACTCAATGGTGAAGAGTCGCTGCTTGCCCAGACTATAACCCGATTTATGTCTATGGTCAAACCTTCTGACATGGTAGTAGTGACCAATCAGGAGTATGTTCATCATGTCCGGACAGAACTCATCCTGGCTAAGGCTCAGGGAGCTCATATCCTGCTGGAGCCGATGGCACGAAATACGGCGCCGGCAGTGGCATTCGCGACACAATACTGCCTTGAAGATTTGGGCTGTCAGCCCAATGAAATACTGTATGTAACACCTTCTGATCACATTATTCGCCCGATAGAAACGTTTGCCGCAAATGTTCGCCAGGCCATTGGATTAGCGAATATGGACAAGATTGTGACTCTTGGTATACAGCCCAATCATCCGGAAACAGGTTATGGATATATGCAGGCAGGTACACCCTTTAGCAGTGGTTTTGCCGTTCAATCCTTTCGGGAAAAACCGGATTTAAAAACAGCAGAAGAATATCTGGCTGCTGGTAACTACTACTGGAACTCAGGTATGTTTGCATTTACGATTCAGTGTTTTATGGAGGAACTGGCAGCGTATCAGTCCGATATTTACGAGCTGGTCCAAAGTGGTTTGGACGGAATGAAAAAGAATTTTACTCTAATGCCCAACATCTCTATTGATTATGCAATTGCTGAGAAATCTCAAAAGATGGTAATGCTGCCTATTACGGCGGAATGGAATGATATCGGTTCATGGGATGCAATCTATGACGTGCTGGATAAGGATTTGGACGGCAATGCAGTAAAAGGGGACTGTATTCCGATTGAATGCTCAAATACCCTGATACTGGGACATAGTCGTCTAATTGCCGGCATCGGTCTTGAGGATATTTTGGTAGTAGAGACAGAAGATGTTATCGTTGTTGCTAAAAAAGGCGAATCCCAAAAGGTCAAGGATCTGGTTTGTGAACTTAAGGAGAAGGGCAGGATTGAGGCGGACCAGCATACAACCGTTTATCGACCCTGGGGCTTCTATACCGTACTTGGTTCTGGTCCAGGGTATAAAATGAAAAAGATTGTTGTAAATCCCGGTGAAATATTAAGTTTGCAAATGCATTATCATCGTAGTGAGCATTGGATTGTTATTGGCGGTACGGCAAAGGTCACCATCGGTGTTGCAGAACAAATGGTACATGAAAATGAGAGCGTTTTCGTGCCTCAAACCACCAATCATCGCCTTGAAAATCCCGGAAGGCTGCCTCTTCAGATTATCGAAGTACAAAACGGCAGCTATCTGGGTGAAGATGATATTGTTCGTTTTGATGATCGATATGGGAGGTCATAAACTGTAGGAAAAGAGTGATTGGATACTGTCACTAAGGGATACGAAGGAAATAGAGAAAATATACTGCATTTTATTTAACATCTGAATTTCTAATATGACATATAGTTGTCTCATTGCTTCTTTATAATTAAGGAAAAGGCATGGGAGAGATAAAAATGATTATAAACAATTTACTTCTTAAACTAAAAGACAGAGACCGTGAAAACATCGATAAGGCTAGAGATGTTTTGCTGAGCATGCAAGGGAAAATCGAATATCTTCATGATTTGAAAGTAGAAACAGATATTCGCCATGGAGCATCGTCTTATGACATCATATTGATTACTCAATTTGCATCTATGGAAGATTTTGATGCGTATCTGGTTCATCCAGTCCATATGGAAGTATCCACATACATCGCAGGTGTATTGGAAACCGGAGCAGCTGTATGTTATGAAAAGAAATAAATAAAAAAGTAATCAAAAACAAAATCGAAAAAAAAAGAGGCTGGCTTGCAAAGCCCCCGCAATATCTCCAAGAGGGTATATATTGCGGGGGTTTTACTATATAGATGATTTTTTTGAATAAAGAATATATAATATAAATCATAGGATAAGATTGCTTTTAAAGATGTAATGATAGAGATTCAGGAGATTGATGGAATGAAGAACCTTTTGGTACTGCCGCAATTACGAGGTTATTTTGAAAAAAAACTGCCTGATAGACAAGTGTTACTTGTCGCCGGGGGACGTAAACCAGCATCTGACTGGCTGATTCAGGCCGCTGATAAGTTTCCTGTTTGGTGTGTCGATAGAGGTATTGATAGTTGTTACGCGAATCACATTATTCCCGAACGGCTCATTGGTGATGGAGATAGTGCCACATCCCAGGGGTGGGCCTGGGGGGAGAGCTTGGGAATTCCTGTGGAGGTCTATCCGGCAGAAAAGAATTTGACGGATTTACAACTGGCATTACAACGGGTGGGAGTGGTTCATGGACATGCGGCAGTCACGGTAACAGGCGTATGGGGAGGCCGCTTCGATCATACCTTTAGTAATATTCATTCATTAAAGGGCTGTGAGGATTTTGGAATACGGGGCTGCTGCGCTGCAGATGAAAAAGAGGTACTGATCTTATTAAAAGGTAAGGATTCTGTATGCATAGAAACTGCTGCGCCTCCAGAAATAATTTCGTTACTCCCATTATCTCCGGAATGTACGGATGTATCGATTGAGGGGGTTCACTGGCCTTTAGCCAATGTTACATTGCATAATGCCCTGCCTTATGCTGTCAGTAATCGTCCCCGTGAAATGAACAGGGAATTTCGCGTTTCGATAGGAACAGGTTGGCTAGGGATCTATTTATGCTGGAATGGAGATGAGTGTTATGGAAGCAGCTTTTAGTAAGAATATAGCAATGATATTTGAACAGCCTGCCAGTGTTTTTGCCTTAGCAGCTATGGTGGCATTGATACTCGCTTTTGCATACATAAAAAAAATAAAACTGAATACGCCGATGATGGTTCATATTAGTTTAATGCTTGCATTGACCGTAATATTGCATACTTTTCGCTTGTATCACATGCCTCAGGGAGGCAGCGTAACCTTAGGAGCAATGATTCCTCTTTTACTGATTGCCTTTCGCTACGGACCGGTTCTCGGATATTTGGCGGGATTTATTTATGGTCTGCTTAATTTACTCCAAGATCCTTATATCCTGCATCCTGTTCAAGTCCTTTTTGATTATCCCCTGCCATATATGGCACTTGGTCTGGCAGGCTATTTTAAAGATCGAATGCTGCTAGGGGCCATTGTTGGCAGCTGTGGTCGATTTATTTGCCATTTTATATCTGGGGTAGTTTTCTTTGCCAGCTACGCCCCGCCAGAAACATCGCCCTATTGGTATTCCTTGGTGTTTAATGCCACCTATCTTTTACCGGAGTTGATGATTTGCCTGCTGATCTTACGTGTACTGCCAGTGAAGCGTTTGCTGTTTCAAATGAGAAATAGTGAAAATTATATGTCAGACTATGGACGGTGAGGGTTAACCGGATCGTGGCAAAGTGTTGATTCTTAATAGAAATAATTCATTCCTGCAAGAACTCTAAAGAGAACTTGCAGGAATTTTGTATATTAATGGGAAATTAAGAAAGAAAAGTAGTGATTGTACTATCTATTTACTTCTACGTTACCAAATGGGTTACACAATCGAAGCGGGATCATTCTGTAGTAAGTTAGGAGATCCTTGCATGTCAGCCATATATGGGTATTGAGGAGTTGGTTGTTCTGTGAACATAGCAAAGAGCGAAACCAAAGAATTATTGGCAGCTCTAAAAATTACCTTGCCAATTATTCAGGAACTTCTTCCATTGGATATTATGTTTGGTATTACTGATCAGGAAAAATTTATTTACTATTTGCCTGGCAAAGAGATTGATGTAAAGCTTCCCCAGGGAGCGCCTATCCCGCATGGTGCAGGGTTTAGGAAAGTATTAGAAACAGGGCAGGCTTACAGCATCAATGTGGAGAAGGAAGTATATGGGGTAGCTTTTAAGTCAAACTCTCTCCCAATAAAGGATAAGCATGGAAATATCACTGGTGCCATTGCAATGGGGATCAGTCTGCTGAATCAAGAGATTATTAGCCAGGCAGCTCAAGCCTTGGATGGATTTTTTTCATTAGATAATCAATTGCATTTTTCATATGCAAATAAAGTGGCTGTGGAATATGTTTCCAGATATGCATCTCTAAATTTAACTCAGCAGCTGGTCGGTAAATACATATGGGATATTCTCCCCGAAACCCCGATATTCTTTGAGAATATAACGAAAGTGAAAAAGACAAGAACTCCTGTGCACATTGAAATTTTTTCTCAATTGGGACAGCAGTGGATGAGTGTCAACATCTATCCGTTATCGGATGGAGGATTAACCGTTTATTTTCGTAATATCGATGAACAAAAAAGAATTCAGCGGGAAATGGCTCGACTCGAGCAGCTGCATTTAGTAGGGGAAATGGCAGCCGGTATATCACACGAAATCAGAAATCCTATGACCACGGTTCGCGGGTATTTGCAAATGCTTAAGGTAAAAGATCGGCTACTTGACTTTAGTGAGCAGTTTGATCTGATGATTGAAGAATTAGATCGGGCAAATCAAATCATTTCAGAGTTCTTATCGTTGGCTAATAATAAAATGGTTGTTCGCAAACCTATCGATTTGGTGGAACTTATTAAAGCAATATTGCCTTTGATTGAATCGGATGCTCGTCTTTTAGGACAGAATGTTAAAACGCAGCTGCAAAAAATACCAATGGCTTTGTTAGATCCAAGTGAAATTCGTCAGTTAATATTAAACCTGGTACGTAATGCCTTTGAATCCATGGAATCAGGAGGAACTTTAACCATTCGGGTATATAAAAGTAATGATAAGATCGTATTTGCCGTACAAGATGAGGGCTTTGGTATACCAGAGGAAATACGACCTAAACTGGGAACTCCATTTCTGACTACAAAGGAAAAGGGAACCGGTCTTGGCCTTGCGACGTGTTATAGTATTGCAAAAAGGCATGATGCTGCCATTGACTTCATTACAGGTGATTCAGGAACTACTTTTTATTTGTATATAAAAGCGTGTGAAGGATAGCGATGTACTGCCTTTTAATGAGCGCCAAGTCAGATATCTGGCTGAAAGAGAAGACTTAATTGGCGTCTTGTGGCACCACTGTAATCGGATCACCATTTTTTATATCGTCCATGTTGCTTGTTATGATCATACTTTGCTGTGGAAGATCAGAGGTGATTTCTGTGAAATCGCCAATGGTTTCTCCAATGCTGATTTCTTGCAGGAGTGCTTTTTCATTGACGGCGAGATAGATGAGATTTCGACCCTGATCATCTTGAAATATTGATGCTTTAGGAACTGCAGGCACGGGTGCTGCTTTTCCGGTATCGATATGAATGGCAACGGACATACCAAATGTAAGCAACCCATTTGGATTAGCAGCAAGTTTCATATGAGCAAGATAAGCAGAAACTTCTTCTGCTTCAATTCGAGGATAGATGCTGGAAATCTGACCTCCCACCCTTTGGTCAGATACTTCTATCGCAGCTGGTGTGCCAAGATGAACTAAATACAGATCGTTTTGATTCAGAGGAATGACAACCTCTACTTCTTGACCGCTTCCTAAGGAAAGCAGCTGTTGACCAGCTTGTACTGCTTTTCCAGAAGACGAGGATAAACCAGTCACGATGCCGTCGATTGGTGCGTTAATGGTGGCAGAGCCGTTTATAATGGCGCTGGAAGGCGGCATTGCATTTTGGGTGCCGGATAAATTTTCTTTTGCTTCCTGCAAACGAGCGTCGGCAGTCTCCACCTGTCGTCGTGGAATCGCTCCTAATTCGAATAATTTTTGTAAGCGGTTATATTCTTTCAGGGCATTATCATAATTGCTTTGTGTTTGCTCAGAAGGTCCTTCTGTAGTTTGCTCGACCACTGACGCTGAGGATGCCTGGACCTTAAGCAGAGGCTGGCCTGCTTTGACTGCTTGGCCCTCTGCAACGTATAGTTCACTCATAAGACCAGAAAAGTCTGCCGTAATCGGAGTGGATGTGGCATGTTCGACAGAACCCATTCGAATGATTTGTACCGGCTTATTTATACTGCCTAAGGGTACGGCAGTGAGCTGAATTGGCTCTCGGGGAACCCTTTGCTCATTCCAGAGTGAAAATGGGAACAGGTTATTATGACTGGCGGCTAACAGTAGTGCCGCGGAAAATGAAAGTGCGGTTAGTAGAACGGCAATGGGATATTTCTGGATTAATTTTTTCACCTATATTTCCTCCAATAATGATACAGTAGTAGTTACTATGTTCTCACTTTTCACTTTTTACGTCAAGTTTTGATAAAAAAAGTGAATTTAATTGCAGGATAGGACAGTAAAAAAGATGGATTTCCGGTATAATGTAGGGTAGAGTGGTTAAACATTGTTTGGGACCTTACTACGATCAGAATGTTTTGGCGGCTATATTTATTTAAAGGAGGAGATACATTGTAATGCATATTTCGAATGAAGCTCATGATACGCAACAAGCAGGCAGCCAGTGGATGAAGTTTATCTCTGTCCGATGGATTGCTTCCTCCATATGCGTACTTAGCATATTTTTGATAATTCTTTTTGCAAATTATCATCAAAGCATTAGTGCTGGCAGCCGTATACTCCTTGAACCGGAGCCGATTCTCCATAGAGATAATGGACAGGTTTTAGACATTGAAAAAATGGCGAGAAATACGGATCAGCTGGCGGCAAGGCCTTCCATTTGGCCCACTAGCGGAGAAGTTACCTCTGGTTTTGGCTGGCGTAATTCGCCTATGGGCGGCGGGGGTGAATTGCACCCGGGGATAGATATTGCCAACAGTATGGGGGCACCCGTTGTTGCAGCAGCTGATGGTGTGGTTGTACAGAGCGGAGCGGCTGGGGGCTATGGCAATATGGTACAGATTGATCATGGCAACGGCATTTCGACTATTTATGGGCATAATTCCCGTATTATAGTAAGCATGGGTCAAAGTGTGAGAAAAGGTCAGGTTGTTTCTTATGTGGGCAGCACAGGGAAAAGTACAGGTCCTCATCTTCATTATGAAGTCAGAATAAATGGCAATGCGGTAGATCCGATTGGCTTTATGGTTCAATAGTCACCGGATAAATAAAATTATGGAGGAAGGCTTGAGCAGCCTTCCTCCATGATTTTATTAGCTAATGTAAGATATCCCACATTTGTTTTCCAATTAACAAGGTTGTCATTGAAATGAATAGTGGTTTTATATATGTGGTGCCTTTGGCAATTGCAAACCGAGAACCTGCGATTGCACCAAAAATCATTGCGATCCCCATAGTGATACCATAGACATAATTGACGGAACCGAATAGCAGAAAGGTTGAGACTGCACCAAGATTGCTCGCTAGGTTCAAGGCTTTGGCGTTTCCCGCAGCCACCACAAAATCAAACCCCAGCATTAAAAATGCAAAGATTAGAAATGATCCTGCTCCCGGTCCGAAAAATCCGTCATAGAAACCCAGCAGGAAAGCAGCACAAGCTCCTAAAATGCCGACTCTTTTACTAATGCCTTTATAAGTAGACTGTTCTCCCCAATCCTTTTTGAAAATTGTATAGATGGCTACTAAAATCAACATAACGATAACCAATGGTTTTAAGAATTCCGGCGGAATCAGCCGCACCGTATAGGCTCCTAATATAGAGCCAAGCAGGGATAAAGGGAAAAGATATTTCACTAATCCAAGATCCATCTTACCGGAACGCAGAAAGGAGATGCTGCTGGTACTGGAACAGCAGATGGAGGCAAGTTTGTTAGTCCCCAATACAACACTGGGAGGAAGCCCTGTCATCAGCAGTGCTGGCATGGATATTAAACCGCCGCCGCCAACAACCGAGTCGATAAAAGCAGCAACAAAACCTGCTCCTAATAAAAAACTAAGCATTTCTAAGCTAATAGGATCCATAAGCATTACCCTCCGATTTTTACTATACGTTATTCATGTCTTCTATGCCTTATCTTATAGCGCAGCCAACGTTCACAATCTGTCCATATAGCAACAATCATAAAACCGCCAATAAAAAGCCGCCACCAATTCAGACCGCTGTAAAATTGGTCAATGCATAAAAATAAAACGATAATTGTGCATATAAAACTGCAAGCTCGCATGGCTTTGCCCCCCTTATTCTGCACAACCTTATTGGGTGCTGTCTCTTGAATTTATTATAGTCAGTGCGTATACTTAAAGTAAAACAAATAAAATTCATTAATAATATGCAAAAAATTAATATTTACTTAAAGGGGCAAAAATGAATATTGATGACATTCAAGCATTTTTAGCGGTTGTCTCTAATCAGAGTTTGACAAAGGCTGCTGAAATACTTCACCTATCTCAGTCTTCTGTGAGCCATCGCCTCAAGAACCTGGAACAAGAACTGGATCTGGTTCTGATTGAACGCGGCAAGGGATTAAAAGCCATCTCTCTTACTCCTGCGGGTGAGGATTTCATTCCAGTTGCGGAAAAGTGGATTCAATTGTTATTAGAAACTCAATCATTAAAAGCACATACTCGGCTGTCGTTAGCAATTGGTGCAGTTGACAGCGTAAATACTCATGTGCTGCCCAATATTTATCAGCAGATCATCCAACAGCACCCTGCCATGCGCTTACATATCTACACTCAAAATTCAACAGATCTTTATACATTAATTGAACAGCGTACGATCGATATTGCTTTTGTTTTGCATGAGAGAATCATAAAGAACATCGAATTAGCTCCCTTTTTTGCAGAGCCTATGGTCGTTGTCCGTTTGGCTTTGCCAGAGCATTTAGGGGCTCCCAATATTGACCCAGATCAGCTGAATCCCCGTGATGAATTGTATCATGAATGGTTCCCGGCTTATCAGATCTGGCATAACAAATGGTGGGACCCTTTTCAGTCATCTCATATTCAGGTAAGCAACGGCCCCATGGTTTTACCTCTTCTTAGAACACCAAAGCAATGGGCCATTGTTCCCTTATCCATCGCTCAATCCACGGCAGCAGCTAACACCTATACGATTCAAAGATTGAGTGATCCTCCTCCCGACAGAATCTGTTATAAGCTTACTCATAAATTTGCAAAATCCAGAACAAAAGAAGCAATAACCATTTTTGATGTCTTTGCAGCAGAAATATTCAAAGAAGTTGATTACTTGACAAAATATACCTAATAATAGGAGGTACTTTAAGATGCAAAAAATACGAATTGGTATTGTAGGCTATGGAAATCTGGGCAGAGGTGTGGAATTGGCAATTGGCAATAATCCAGATATGGAACTTGTGGCCGTTTTTTCACGCCGCAGCCTCCCAGGGACAAAAAGCGGCGTACCTGTCCTCTCCATAAAGGATGCTGCCGTCTATAAAGGAAAAATTGATGTGATGCTGCTGTGTGGCGGGTCGGCAACGGACTTGATAGAACAGGGACCGCTGATTGCTTCCCTTTTTAATACTGTGGATAGTTTTGATACTCATGCCAAGATTAACGATTATTTTGCTTCCATGAATACGATTGCTGAGAATTCAGGGACTGTTGCAACCATCTCCGTCGGCTGGGACCCCGGTCTTTTTTCGCTAAACCGACTTCTAGCGAGTTCAGTCTTACCTAATGGAACAAACCATACCTTTTGGGGTAAAGGGGTAAGTCAAGGTCATTCCGATGCCATTCGCCGCATTGCCGGTGTAAAAGATGCAAAACAGTATACCGTTCCGAAAGAGCAGGTAATTGCCTCTTGGCGGGCAGGGGAGGCCCTAAATGTCAGTTCCAACACAGCCCATACCCGTGAATGCTATGTTGTAGCCGCGCCAGGTGCAGATCTTGATGCCATTACAAAAGAGATTAAAACTATGCCTCATTATTTTGAAGGATATGAAACCCATGTTACGTTTATATCGGACGAAGAACTCCAAGCTGAGCATGCAGGTTATCCCCATGGCGGCTTTGTTTTCCGTACCGGTTCCACCAGTCCAAATACTAACCATGTTATGGAGTTTGCCCTTAAACTGGACAGTAATCCTGAATTTACTTCCAGTGTTCTCGTTGCCTATGCCCGGGCGACTTTCCGCTTAGCCCAGAAGGGGAGTACAGGTGCCTTTACCGTATTTGATATTCCCTTTGGCTTGTTATCGCCGAAGTCAGGTGAAGAGTTGCGGGCGGCGATGCTTTAATAAGTAGTTAAATAGGATCAAAAGGGACAGGTTGAAAAAATTCAATCTGTCCCTTTTGTGTTGAATCCTGTTGAGATGAGTCAGTGAAAAAATTGACAAATAAAATGATCTAGTGTACTATTGAACTAACACACTGGACTGGAGATGTAGCAAGCTAAGGAGATGAAGGTATGGATTTAGAATTTGATGATAAGATGCCCATATATCTACAAATTATGGACCACATAAAAATGGATATTGCTACAGAAAAGTTAAAAGCAAATGATAAATTGCCTTCAGTACGGGAAATGGCAACGATGTTAAAGGTAAATCCCAATACCCTGCAAAGAGCCTATCAAGAACTTGAACGACTTGGAATTGTCTATACCCAAAGGGGGATGGGTACATTTGTGGGGGAGCGAAAGCATATGATAGATGATTTGAAACAAGAAATGGCAAAGGAAGTTATCGATTCTTTTATCCTGCGAATGAAGCGTTTGGGGTTTAGCGAGGAAGAGATCATTTGGAGTATTTCTAAAAATATAACAGAGGTGAACAAACATGTATAATGTATTGGAAGCTGAAAACTTATGTAAATCCTATTTGAATAAGAGAGCATTGCAAGGAGCAACTTTAACGATACAACAAGGAAAAATCCTGGGTCTTCTTGGTCCCAATGGCAGTGGTAAAACTACGTTTTTAAAAATAGCGGCGGGCATATTGCATCCTTCCTCTGGAAAACTGCTTATAGATGGCCAAAAACCTGGGGTGTATACAAAGTCTATCGTTTCGTATCTGCCTGACACAGAATATTTATTCAAATGGATGAAAATAAAAGATGCAGTTCAATATTTTAAGGATTTTTACTCTGACTTTGATGAAAAGAAAGCCTTTGCGCTGCTGGAGTTTATGAAACTAGATGCCAATAGCAGTGTTAAGAGTCTGTCAAAGGGCATGAAAGAAAAATTAAAACTAACCTTAGTGCTTTCCCGGAAGGCTAAGCTGTATATATTGGATGAGCCCCTTGGCGGAGTAGATCCTACTGCCCGAGAAAAAATATTAGATGCTATCATCAATAATTTTAGTGAAAACAGCTCCATGATTATTACGACCCATCTTGTAAATGATATTGAACGAATTTTTGATGAGGTGGCATTTATTTCTGACGGAGAAATTGTGCTGCAGGGGAATGCAGAGGAATTACGATCGAATAAGAATAAATCTATTGATGAATTGTACAGGGAGGTGTTTCAATAATGTTTCATCTTATAAAATATGAATTAAGAGGAAAGTTGCTAACCATATTGGGTATTTGCCTAACCGTTATAATCGGAAATCTCTTCTTAATGACCAAGGTAGACTCCTGGCAAATTGGAGCACCTGTCTTATCTGGTTTCTTAGGAGGCGGTGCCCTGGTCGTTATATGCATAGCTTCGTTAACATTGATGAGTGATTATCTGTATGATGACCAAGGGTATCTGTTATTTACACTTCCTCAGTCCGGTGTCTCAATCATGGCGTCAAGGTTGATTACTGCTGTGATTCAAATCAGCATTGTTATGACTGTGTCTGTATCCATGTTTTGTCTGCTTGATCAAGGAAGATTACTTAATGCTATTTTGCAGCAAGTTGAAATACATGAATTATTGTATTTTATCCTGATGCATCTATGGACTGTCGTTTCGACACTAACATTTATGTACTTTTGTATGGTTGTTGGAAGAATCGCCTTGAAAGGGAACAAGGTAGGGAAAATAGGCTCCTTCATTATTTTCTTTCTTCTAAGCATAGCAAGGACAGGGCTATCAGTGGCAATTGCAAATCTCTTTCCCCAGATGGTGCAAATTCATTCTGTCACAACCATGACAATGAATGTTGGAAGCATGATATTTGATATTGTTACTTTTGGGATATTATTTATGGCGACTTCTTACCTTTTAGAGCATAAGGTAGATCTGTAAAGGAGCATTGGCAATAATATATCAGCGAATATTTTTAGAAGAATTATTATTGACAAAATACCTTTATTACCTCTATAATAAATTATAACTCAATAAAGCCTCCTGCAAAGGGGAGTAGCTAAATACAGGTAAGCCGTCAATACGAGTGCAGACTCCGGCTTTCTGGCAATGCAAGTTGTATGCGAGACCTTTGCCTATAGAAGAGCAATTAAATTGTCTCTTTCATAGGCGGGGTCTTTTTTGATGTAGAAAAGGGAGGGATAGAAATGGATGTTACAATTGTAGTAGAATATGCTTGGATGTTTGTGATTCTCATTTTCTTGGAAGGGATTTTGGCGGCTGACAATGCCTGCGTTCTGGGGGTTATGGTTAAACATTTGCCGGTTGAAGAACGCAAGAGGGCTCTGATGTACGGTTTGGCAGGAGCATTTGTTTTTCGCGCGGCATCGTTGTTCGCAATATCGATGCTGATCGAATGGTGGCAGCTGCAAGCGGTAGGAGCGCTTTATTTGATTTTTCTAAGTCTCAATCATATATATAAAGCTGTTGTGTGCAGCAATGGAGGGACCGTTAAGTCGGCTGCTGATGAAGGATCAGGCTTCTGGAATACTGTGATAAAGGTGGAAATGGCGGATATTGCTTTTGCAGCAGACTCCATTCTGGCAGCAGTTGCATTGGCGGTTAGTTTGCCGAAAACTACACTGCCAAGCATTGGAGGACTTGACGGCGGACATTTCATGGTGGTTTTTGCTGGCGGATTTGTTGGTCTGGTGATCATGCGTTTTGCTGCCCAGTGGTTTGTGGATATCCTGCTTCGTAAGCCGGGTCTGGAAACCGCGGCGTATCTGTTGGTCGGTTGGGTAGGTGTCAAGCTGGCTGTTTATACGTTGTCACATCCGGGAGTTGCTTGGCTGGATGCAGGATTCTCCGGTTCAGTAGAATGGAAGCTTATTTTCTGGAGTGGATTTCTTCTGATTTGTCTTGGCGGCTGGTTTTTCTCAAAGCCAGTAGAGGTGAAAGAATAAAGAGAATTGGTCAAAAATCGATGAGACTCCTGCAAAATCGTATGCTTTTGCAGGAGTTTGTATTTTAATAGGCAAATAAGTAAAAATTATATAATGCTGAACTTTAATAAAAGACAAAAATATTACCATTTCAATAAAAGGAGTCATACAGATGGAGCATCGATTTTATATAAATTCTCAAAATGGTTATGCGGGAATGATCAGCCAATACGAGAAAGTATACACACAATTTGCATCCATACGCAGCTCTGCCAATCATCAAAGTCCTAATGAAATCATATATGATATTGCTCCTGATTATGGAGAAGGCTGCATAAAAGTTTACAAATTGATGGAGAATGTAATTCTTGTGATTTTGGATGTTGTTTTTCATCACGATGTGATAACAGAATTTGAGCTATCACAGGAATATTTTGAAATAGAATATTGTGTTGATGGCTGCTTATCCATAAGAGAAGATACCGTTGGTGATATGTGTCTTTTCCCTAACGACCTCTCTATATCCATGTCACGTGAGACACGTGGATCAGTAAAGCGCTGTGCTGGTCAAAAATACCAGGGGGTGTCTATTACTGCCGAAAAAGCAGCGATTGCATCCTACTTTGGAAGCTGCGGAATTGAACTTTGGGAAGAAACAATAGAACGTCTGAAACATGAATTGCGTGAACAGTATTATCAGGGAATCAATGCACCTCCAGAAATTGCAACTGCATTTTTGCAGATATTTCATGATCGTTTACCTAGAAAATCTAAGATTTTATTTTTTGAAAGTAAGACAATGGAGATATTATCAAATATAGTATCATATGATTCCTCGGGAACATTA
The DNA here is from genome assembly GCA_002434245.1 of Pelosinus fermentans. Classification (GTDB taxonomy): domain Bacteria; phylum Bacillota; class Negativicutes; order DSM-13327; family DSM-13327; genus Pelosinus; species Pelosinus fermentans_B. Next base: position 95,634 of record DJJR01000080.1, on the reverse strand, counting down.
ATAGAAGCAGCATCATTGGATGAATTTGAAAGTTACCAAATAAAAAAGATACCGAAGATACTCATGGGTAATTTACATGGACTTCCAACTGTTAGAATTCTGTCCAAAGAATTAGGGATAAACAAAAATAAATTGGCAAAAGGGTTCAAGAAAATCTATGGAGATACTATATTTAGCTATCATCGTAAAATGTGCTTGCAGCACTCTATTTCTTTATTATTGGATACAAAAAAGTCAATTAATGAAATTGCTTTAGACGTAGGATATTCAAATCCAAGTAATTTTTGTTATGCATTTAAGAAACAGTATGGAATCACCCCGCTGCAATATCGAACGTCGTCAGTGCAACTTGTAAATTAAGCTGATCCTTATTGCACTTGTTGAATGATGCATCATACAATAAATGGTAAATAATTTCAAGCTGCTATATAGAGCCAGAGGCGTTATGCCTGTGGCTCTGCTTTTTTATGTTTGTAACATAGCTCCTGTAAAAGGTGCTTTGCCAACATAAACAGTGCTTGGGTCAACATAGCAAATAGCATTCTTCTCGTATAATAGTTCTTGTATCTTCGTTGAAAGAAAATGTAATAGTTCCTTCATGGGAGGAATTAAAATAAGAGAGGCGGATGAATTATGATGCAAGAGAAGAATACAAAGCAAGGAATTATTTCGGCAATTGGAGCCTACTTCTTATGGGGAATACTGCCGATATATTGGAAATTGATCTTGTCAGTACCGGCACATGAAATTTTGGCTCATCGTATCTTGTGGGCTTTTTTCTTCATGATGGGCATGGCAGTGTTAGTGAATCGAAAAAATTTTTATGAAGAAATGAAACAGCTAGCTTTCTCGCCTAAAAAATTAATTGCATTGATTATGGGGTCTATTTTTATCAGTATCAATTGGTTCATTTATATTTGGGCTGTTAATCATGATCGAATTGTCGAGGCAAGTCTGGGTTACTATATTAATCCCTTATTTAGTGTGTTGTTAGGGATTGTATTTCTAAAAGAAAGATTAGTTTTTTGGCAAACGGTATCTGTAGTAATGGCAGGGTGTGGGGTTTTATATATGACAATACATTTTGGCAGTGTGCCCTGGGTTGCTTTAATGTTGGCAGCTTGCTCTGGATTATACGGGTTGTGCAAGAAGATTCCAGAAGTTAGTGCAATTACGAGTCTGACCTTGGAAACTCTGGTACTAGCGCCTTTTGCCTTTTTGTATCTTATATATCTTGATAGTTATGGTATGGGAAGCTTTGTGGGATTGTCAGTTACCTCTATCTTGTTGATTGGGAGCGGAATTGTGACAGCCATACCGTTACTGCTGTTTACTGATGGTGCTAATAAATTATCATTAACGAGTCTTGGCTTTTTTCAATATGTATCACCCACGATTTCACTTCTTTTAGGGATTTTCTTATATCGCGAACCCTTTACAAGAATTCATTTCATTTCATTTTTTCTTATTTGGTGTGCTGTATTACTATTTTCACTTTCTAAGACAGCATTATTTCTCAAAATACAGATATTTGTATTAAAGAAGAGAAAACTCTAAGGGTAATTTCTAAATGATATATTTTAGTTGTCTTCTCCATTCGACAAAATTTGACTATTAATAAAGGTATAATTAACACGGATTAAACAAGTAAATGGAGTGGAATTATGAAAAAAATATCGATTATCGCAATTCTATGTCTTTTAGTAATGTCAATGTCTGCCATTGTGTCTGCTGAAGAGATGACTACTCCGCAACAAACACACAATGATGCTGCTCAAGTTGCCAAGACATCCTATCGTCTCGCTATCATTCCTTATATTAACTCTACAGAAGAAAACAAAGGTTACATACAAGAAATTGTGGATGGTAAATATACGGAACACTATTCCAACAAAAATTTTCAAATCATTCCCTTGGAAGAGGTACAAAAGGCTCTAAACAGTACGGGATACGATATTTCAAATCAAGAGCTTGCTGAAAAGGATATCTTAGCTTCTGTTGCGAAGGAAACGAATGCCGATTATGTGATTGCCATGGAGATATCACAATTAATAACTACAAGACATATGAGTTTTTTTCAAGCTAAAGTAGTAACAAAAGCAAAGCTGCGTTACAAATTTTATAACGCTGAAAAAGATAAAGTTGCTTCTTTCCAAGTAACGGGACTGTCGGAAAATAAAACGGTGTTTGGTGATGTTGGATACAAAGATCCAATTACAAAGGCGTTAAACCAGGCAATGGATGATGCCAATGAAAAAATAAAAGGTTATTTATAAGATTTTAAATCAATTCCGACTGGCAAAAATTGTTGGTCGGGATTTTAATATTTCCTGGAAATTTCCTAAAAAATTAAGAAATCAAATCGATCATGTTATAATGGAGTAAGATCTGTAAATGTTTTATCAGTATTTATAGAAAAGATAACGAGGAAGGTGGAACAATGAACGTAGAAATTAAAAAAGCCGTGAAGCAGATGGAAGAGCAAATTATTGCTTGGAGAAGAGATTTTCACCGATATCCAGAGGCGGCATGGACTGAGTTTCGTACCGCTGACAGAGTGGTGAAAGTATTAAACAGCTTTGGTTATGATGTTCAATATGGCAGTGAGGTTGTTGAAGAGGCTGCTATGATGGGGGTACCAAATCAGGATGTTTTAGAACAGAGTTCAAAGAGAGCAATTGAAGAAGGCGCGGACAGCGCAGTAATTGAAAGTATGGCAGGTGGAAAAACGGGTGTCGTTGGCACACTAAATACTGGCCGTCCAGGTCCCGTAGTCGCACTGCGTTTTGACATGGATGCCAATGATGTGCAGGAAAAAACAGCTGAAAACCATCGTCCTTGGCAGGAAGGGTTTGCCTCTCTTCATGCTGGCGTCATGCATGCTTGTGGTCATGACGGACATACAGCTGTTGGGCTGGGAGTGGCAAAAATCTTACAAGAACAAAAAGACAATCTTTGTGGAACCATCAAGCTGATCTTTCAGCCCGCTGAAGAAGGGGTGCGAGGAGCTAAGGCAATGGTTGAAGCTGGAGTCGTTGATGATGTTGATTATTTATTTGGCATGCATTTAGGTTTTTTAGCTGGAAGCAGTGAGCGCTTTATTTGCGGTACTGACGGTTTTTTAGCTACTACCAAATTTGATGCTCATTTTTCTGGTGTACCGGCCCATGCCGGAGCGGCACCCCAGGAAGGACGTAATGCATTGCTTGCTGCTGCTCAGGCAGCTGTCAGTCTGCATGGGATACCCCGTCATGCTGCTGGGGTATCGCGCATTAATGTTGGAGTATTGGAAGCAGGCAGCGGGCGTAATGTTATTGCTGATAAAGCGGTCCTAAAACTGGAAACTCGCGGTGAAACCTCAGCGATTAATTCCTTTATGCAGGAAGAGGCTTTGCGAATTATTCACGGAGCTGCTGCCATACAAGGCGTAACTGTGACCATTCGTGAAATGGGCGGGGCTTCCGGCGGCCAAAGTGATGCTGCTATTGCAAATCGCTTACGGCAGGCTGCAGAGGCATCAGGTTTATTCGCCGTCATTGAGGACCGTGGCAGTTTGGGAGCCAGCGAGGATTTCACATGCTTTTTAGAGCGGGTTCAAGAACGCGGCGGACAAGGCGGATATGCCATGGTCGGAATTAATCGAGCTGCCGGGCATCATGATGGGGCATTTGATTTTGATGAAGCTGCCTTATCAAATGCTGTGACGGTATTGACATTAGTGGTATCAGATCTTTTACAAAAAACGCGTTGAGTGAATAGATTAATTAGTAAACTCCTGCAGGGACTCTAAAACCTTGCAGGAGTTTTTTATCACTATGCAGTACTATTAAATTTTTCTGCTTGATAGAGTATTACCTAGGGAGATGACGTTCTTTTGATTGGTGACATACACTCCTAAAATAACGAATAATCCACCTAAAACAATAGATAGAGTCAGTTTATCATCAAAAATTATTATGCCTGCCAGTGTAGCCATAATTGGATTAAAATAGCTGAAGATTGCTGTTTTTACGGCACCAATTTTTGCGATTCCCAGATACCAGATGAAGTATGAATAAACGGAGCAAAAAATAGCTAAATATGCTGAGGCTAAAAGGGTAGCTCTGCTAACTGTGGGAAGTTGCTGCAACAATGTTGTTTCGGCTAGTACTGTTGGAACAATTGCAAATGGCAGTAATAAAATGGTTCCAAAGATGTGAATATAAGCCATTGCGATAAATGGACTATACTTTTCTAACACTGTTTTACCTTTAAGAGTAAACCAGGCCCAAACGAGTGCATTTAGAACCAGTAAACCATCTCCTAAGAGGGTCTTTTGGTGGAATATGCTGCCAAATTGTCCTTGGCTTATGACTAGCAGAACACCGAAAAAAGCAATACATATCCCTAACCTGCTGCGAGTAGTCACTTTTTCTTTTTTGGTAATAATGCAGAATAAAGCAGCAAAGACCGGGGTAGTTGCCATAATCAGACCAGCATTTGTACTGGTTGTATATTGCAAACCTGTATAATGAATATAGAAAAATGAAGTAATAGCCAAAAAGCCTAGCAGGAAGAATTGAGGTATATCTTTTTTATCAATGCAGCTAGTTCCTTTTTTAAGCAAAAGAATGAGAGCAAATACTAAAGACGCAATTACAAACCGTAAAATAACCAGGTTCAAAGGAAGGAAGTCACGCATTCCAATCTTAGCTGCAACATAGGATGTTCCAAGAAATATAGGTACAGTCATTAAAAGTAGATATATATTATGAAATTTTTTCCAAGGAGAAGGTTTGGTATATGCAATTCCTTTAATGTTAAAGTTGTTATAAAGAGTAGTTTGCTCATTCAATACAATCACTCCCAGTCTTTACTAATCATATTTGTTGCAATTATAGCATGACGCGAACTATAATGAAATTATTAATATAATATACGTCCTATACTGAAAATATATAGCACGAGGTGAGAAAAATGGATATTCGGGATATGAAAAACTTTTATGCCATCGTTGAGGAAGGAAATATCAGCAATGCAGCGAAGCGGCTTAATATAGCGCAGCCACCCCTTAGTAAGCAGATGAAACAGTTAGAAGATAATCTTGGAGTTCAATTGTTTGAGCGCGGAAGTCGTAGAATCAGGCTGACAGAAGCAGGGGAGTTATTACGGGAGCGGGTTGAGCAAATATTAGGGTTAGTCGATGGTACAATTAAGGAAATTACAGAGTTGAATTCAGGCTTAGTTGGTGCGCTTTCAATCGGTACGGTGAGTACATCGGGAGCTACATTGCTTCCAAATCTGCTGCATCAATTTCATAATTTATACCCGAAAGTTACATTTCAGCTATGGGAAGGGGATGGTAATCGAATTTTAGAGCTGCTAAATAATCGAGTCATTGAAATTGGCATTATACGCGCTCCCTTTGATCTAGAAATATATGAATCAATCACTTTACCCGATGAGCCATTAGTAATTGCGATGAAAAGAGATGGATATTCTTGTGGCGAGGATACTGAAAAAATTCGGATGATTGAGCTTGCAAACCAGCCATTAATTATTCCGCTAAGGTGGAAAGCCATGTTCGTTGAATGGTGCAGAAAAGCCGGATTTAAGCCGAATATTGTATGTATAAGTGATGGCATTTTACTCAATATAATATGGACGAAACTAGGAATTGGCATGGCCTTAGTGCCAAAGTCTACACAGGAACTTATTTCTGATTCAGAGCTGATGTATAAAACCATTGTAGAGCCCACCGTATCAACCAAAACAGTAATTGTATGGGCGAGAAATCACAAATTGTCTGCTAGCAGTAAGCACTTCTTGGATTTGTTAAAAGCTACCCTTCTCAAGTAATACAACGTAAATCTGATGAAGATGTGGGATTGTTAGTTGAATCTTTTGTGAAAATGTCTAAAGGAAATTGTGCAGAATATTTGCTGGGGGCTAAATTAAGTATATGATACTATAACAGAAGGTCTTGTAACCTCTGTAATACTGAAAGGGTGATACTATGAGTACAACAAGGAAAATACGAAAGATTGTAACTGGTACAACTCAGTTTGACGGAGCGGGAGTGAAGCTGGTGCGGGTTATTGGTCATGATGATACTAAGGAGTTTGACCCGTTTCTAATGCTGGATGCTTTTGATTCCCGGGACCCTGCTGACTATACGAAAGGCTTTCCCTGGCATCCTCACCGGGGTATCGAAACGGTAACGTATTTAATTGCCGGTGACATTGAACATAGCGATAGTCTGGGGAATAAGGGCGGATATTGGACGGCTGCTGCCAATGGATGACTGCAGGAAGCGGTATCCTTCATCAGGAAATGCCTCAGCCCTCAGAGCGGATGTTAGGTGTTCAGCTTTGGCTGAACCTTCCTCGTAAAGACAAGATGACACATCCTCAGTATCGTGATATTACCGATTCAATGATTCCCAAAATACGACAGGATGGCAGTACAGTCGGTGTCATAGCGGGTCACTATAAGAACACGCAAGGAGCAACACAAGGAGATTATGTAAAAACATTAGCTTTGGACGTTCAGCTGGAACCAAAAAGCCAGTGGAATATTCCAACGGATCCAGAAGCAACGCTATTTATCTACATTGTTGAAGGTGCCGGTTATCTTGATGCTGATAGGCAAATCATGATCGAAAGTCATAGAGCAGTGCTTTTTGATCAGGGAGATACATTTGCTATTCAGGCAGCAGACCAGGGCATTCGCTTCCTGCTGTTTTCTGGACTGCCCCTCAGGGAGCCCATCGCATGGGGCGGCCCCATTGTCATGAATACGCGGGAAGAGCTGCAGCAGGCTTTTCGAGAAATTGACAACGGAACTTTTATCAAGAAATAATACAGTACCGATTCCCAGCACTAATTGGGAATCGGTACTTATAGTAGTAAGGTAATGTGGTGTTCTATATCTTTTTGCAGATGGAGTAGGAATTTATATATGGTGTAAATAGATTAGCTTGAGAGGAGCCTGTAAAGGTGCAAGCCAGAATAAATGGTGATTGGAATAGCTATAGCTATAGGGAATGGATTTAATCCACTTGCTTATTAAATCTAATTTTCAGTAGATGAGAAAAATGGAGTAGGTTATTTGGTCTGCTTTTTTGTGCTGCTTAAGTGGCTGTGATACTATAAAAAGAGCCGGGAAGTTTTCTTCTATAGAAAACTTCCCGGCCTACTGGCTTTTCGGCATTTGTTGTATTAATGATTCAAACTTTAGGGGCAGTCGGCAGCTTTTTTGGCCCCATATTCAGGATGATGTTTAAAATAACAGCTGTTAACGCACCTGTTACAATTCCATTTTCAAAGAACATTTTTAGCAGCGGCGGGAATTTAACAAAGAGATTGGGTACGACAGTGACTCCTAAACCTAAAGCAACCGAGCAGGCAATAACCAGTAAATTTTCATTGCTGGCAAAATCAACCTTACTGAGCATTTTAATTCCTGAGGCAACGACGATTCCAAACATGGCAATCATGGCTCCACCCAGTACTGAATTTGGAATAATCATAGCTAATGCTGCGAATTTAGGTATCAGTCCTAAAAAGATGAGCATAAAGCCAGCAACAATGGTTACATTAGTCGTTTTAGAATTGGAAAGCTGTACGAGGCCGACATTCTGGGAAAATGTTGTATAAGGAAAGGAATTAAAAATACCTCCCAGGATTACAGCAATGCCTTCGGCTCGATAGCCGCGAGTCAGGTCGTTTTCTGTTATTTTCTTACCGCAAATCTCACCCAGTGCCATGAAAACTCCTGTTGATTCAATCATGCTGACAATGGCAACAACAATCATGGTGATAATTGCACTTGGTTCAAAAGTGGGCATTCCGAAATAAAAAGGAGTGATCATATTAAACCATGAAGCCTGGGCAACACTGCTGAAAGAAACATTGCCCATAATTGCTGCGACAATGGTTCCGGCAATTAAGCCCAGTAAGACGGAAATAGATCGAATAAATCCTGTGGTAAAACGATTTAATAAAATAATAAATAATAGCACGCCAAAAGCGAGAGCAAAATTGGATAAGGAACCGAAATCTGCACTTCCTACACCGCCAGCTACATTGTTAATGGCAACTGGAACCAATGTAATGCCGATAATCGTAACGACAGAACCCGTCACAACAGGCGGGAAGAACGTAACCAGTTTTGAAAAGTAATTTGCAATGAGTACGACGAAAAGGCCGGAGCATATGATGGAGCCATACATGGCTGTCATACCATACTGACTTCCAATGCTGATCATGGGGAAAACAGCTGTAAAGGTACAACCAAGTACAACCGGCAAACCAATTCCAGAGAACGGATTTCGCCATGCTTGCAGCAAAGTGGCAAGACCGGAAGTTAGTAAATCAGCTGCAATAATATAACCCATTTGTTCAAAGCTTAATTTAAGAGCACCGCCAACAATAAGGGGAACGATAATTGCACCAGCGTACATGGCAAGCACATGTTGAGTGCCAAGCAAATACGTTTTCCCAGCAGAGTTTTTCATACATAATCCTCCTAGTGATACTGATTATAGAAAATTGACTTGTCCATTTGAAAAGGAAGCGATTCGAGCTAGGGATTCTACACGATACCCAGCTTGCAGCAACTTTTGAGCACCAGGCTGGAATGATTTTTCGATTACAATGCCTATTCCTATTACTTTTGCATTTGCTTGCTCTACAATAGATGCTAAACCTGTGGCAGCTTCTCCATTGGCTAGGAAGTCATCGAGAATCAGTACATGATCGTCCTCTTGAAGAAATTTCTTAGAGACAATAATGTTGTTACTCTCACGTTTGGTAAAGGAATAAACCTTGGTACAGTATAAGGCATCATTGGAAATTGCTGATTTTTTCTTTCTAGCGAAAATGACGGGAACATTAAGGATGAGTCCTGCCATTACCGATACGGCAATTCCTGAGGATTCAATCGTCAATATTTTCGTAATCGATTCTCCACTAAAGCGTTTAGCAAATTCCTCTCCCATTTTCAGCATAAGCTGAGGGTCAATTTGTTGGTTTAAAAAGGAGTCAACTTTGAGTAAGGAGTCGTTTAAAACTTGTCCGTCAGACTGAATCCTTTTTTTTAATAAGTCCATAAGCCCTCCTTTGGTTCTTTAAAATAAAAAAAGCCCTGATAGGGAATCTCCGCGTTGTAGAAAATGAGCGAAAATTCCCCATCAGGACTTTTGTCCTTGGGTGTGGTGTATAATCACCTGTACCATGGAGCAAGACTGCGAATGAAAGTTACCAATAAGTAAAGAAGCTTAACAGTAAATTTGAACAGGCAGCGTAGACCTTAGATACACTTTCACTCGTAGACAGGCAATTTACGGCTGCCGGTAGAAACTTCTGGACCATATCCCCAAAATTATACGAGACTATTTACATGTGGTTTATTGTAGCAGTCTCCAATCCCATTGTCAATAAAGAGTAACGCTTATTTTGTCGAAAAAATGTATATTTCAAATATTTAACTTTCTTTGCTTCATCCATCCTTTACAATCATTTTGCTTATCAACTGTATTCGTCGTCATAAGACAATAAATTCCTGCCAAAACCTTAATAAAAGCTTGCAGGAATTTTGTCTTCTAATTGTAAATAAGGTACAATAGTTATTATTTTTATTAAAGAGATGGTTGGATCTATGTGCAAAAATGTAATTAAGGGAGCAAAGAGATATGACGGATACAACGTTCCAAGAAGAAACTATTATACGGACATCAGGCTCCCATAATTGCGGCGGTCGCTGCATTGTTAAAGCTCATGTAAAAGACGGACGCATTGTTCGCATTACCAGTGATGATGAACGTCCCGATACAGATAAAAGACCCCAATTGCGTGGCTGCCTTCGCTGCCGGGCCTACAGGAGCTATTTGTATCATGAGGATCGGCTGAAATATCCGATGAAGCGAATTGGCAAACGGGGAGAAGGTCTATTTCAACGTATTTCCTGGGAAGAAGCCTTAGATACGATTGCGGACCATACGAAACGAATTATGGCTGAGTACGGTCCAGAGGCCATTTATCTTTCCTACGCAACAGGCAATGCCGGGAAAACGTCGGAACAGGTCTGGATGAGACGGCTGCTGGCACTCTATGGAGGTTATTTAGATTACTATGGAACCTATAGCTCAGCTTGTACCAACGCTGCAACCCCCTATACATACGGGACTGTCAATACTGGCAGCAGCCGAGAAGATTGGGTTAATTCCAAGCTTATCATTCTGATGGGATTTAACCCGGCGGCAACCATTCATGGAACGAATACAGCCTATTATCTAAAAAAGGCTAAGAAAGCCGGAGCAAAAATCATTTGCATTGATCCTCTGTATTCAGATACTGCTATCGCTCTGGCTGACCAATGGATACCCATTCGCCCTACCACCGATAGTGCTCTTTTGGATGCAATGGCCTATGTGATCATTACAGAAAATCTGCAGGATCAGGTATTCTTGGATACCTATTGTCTTGGTTTTGATGAGGATCATATGCCGGAAGATGTTCCGGCGGGCAACTCATACAAAAGCTATATTCTTGGTACGGGTACAGATCCGGTTCCTAAAACCCCTGTCTGGGCAGAAAGATCAACAGGCATTCCAAGGGAGATCATTATTCAGCTGGCTAGGGAATATGCCCTGAATAAACCCGGTGCACTCATCCAGGGATTTGGACCCCAGCGCCATGCTTATGGCGAACAGCCGCCCCGCAGCGGCGCTGCCCTTGCAGCTATGACAGGAAACATTGGCATAAAAGGCGGCTGGGCTTCTGGCTGCGGTTCACCATGCCGCAAACAATATGTTGGTTCGATCCCTATCGATAACGCCTGCCAAGCAGCAATCTCGATGTACATGTGGCCGCTGGCAATTCAAAAAGGGACTGAACTAGGGAAAAGAGAGGGAGTCCGGGGTGTTGATAAGCTGTCAGCCAACATTAAGCTAATATTTAATCTCGCCGGTAACTGTCTCATCAATCAGCATTCTGATACCAATGGAACGACAGAACTGTTAGCTGATGAAAATTTAGCTCAATTTATTGTAGTCAGTGATCATTTTCTTACAAGCAGCGCGAAATTCGCCGATATCTTGCTGCCGGGTGATAATTTCATGGAACGGGAAGATATTGTATTACCCTGGTCTGCTGGTGATTATGTATTGTTTATGAATAAGGCAGTGGATACGGTTTATGAATGCCGAAACGGATATGACTGGATCAGGGATTTGGCTGAAAGATTGGAGCTTACAGCTGAATTTACTCAAGGAAAAACGCTGGAAGACTGGCTGCGTTTTATTGTCGATGAAACCCGCAAAGAAAATCCTGGTTTTCCCTCCTATGAAGAATTTAAAGAAAAAGGTGTATATGACTGGGAGTATGAGGAACCTGCTATTGCCTTTAAGGAGCAGATTGAAGATCCCCGGCACCATCCATTTCCCACCCCTTCCGGGAAAATCGAATTTTTCTCATCACGCTTATGGGAATTAGATAAGGTTGCTGAAGTGCCTGCCATTCCAAAATATATTCCCGCTTGGGAAGGACCGGAAGATCCCCTGAGGGGCACATATCCGCTGCAATGTATTGGTCATCATACCAAACGGCGTGTACATTCCATGTTTGACAATAATGACTGGATGGAGGAGGTTGAAGCACAAGTCTTTTGGATTAGTGTATATGATGCAAAAAAGCGTGGCATAAAAAATGGTGAAAAGGTTTGTATTTATAATGCCCGGGGTAAAGTCATACTCACCGCTAAGGTCACTCCCCGCATTATGCCAGGGGTGATTTCGATACCCCAGGGGGGCTGGTGGTCACCGGATAAAGAGGGAATCGACCAACGCGGCTGCATCAATACATTAACCAAATACCAGCCGACGCCACTGGCTTTTGCGAATCCTCAACATACCAACTTGGTTGAAGTGGTGAAACTGGATCAAATGGAGGCAGAAAGATGAGCAAGCAGATCGCATTTTATGTTGAGCAAAAACATTGTACGGGCTGCAGTGCTTGCCAAATTGCCTGCAAAGATAAGCATAATCTGCCTCTCGGTCAGAATTTTAGACAAATTCATGCCTATGAAGGCGGCGATTTTACCGTTTCCGGCAATGTTGTTCATCAAAATACCTATGCCTATTGGATATCGGTTAGCTGCAATCATTGTGTAGATGCTCCTTGCATTGCTGTGTGTCCAAGTAAAGCGATATTCAAAAGACAAGAAGATGGATTGGTGCTGATTAACGAAAAGAGCTGTATTGGCTGCCGCCGTTGTTTCGCAGTTTGTCCTTATCAGGCACCACAGTTTGATATTGCCACCAACAAGATGAAGAAATGTGACTTCTGCCAGGATCTCCTGCTGCAAGGAACCGCACCGGCTTGTGTTTCAGCCTGCCCTATGCGTGTGCTTGGATATGGCGAGCTCAGTGAATTGCAGAAAAAGTATAGTGCTACCAGCTGGGTAAAGGGACTGCCAAATACAGCAAAAATCAAACCCGCCTGGGTCCTGGTGCCCCACCGTGATGCAGTCAATGTATGATCGATATATTGGAAAGGACTGAAAAAGCGAAAAGAGCAAAAAAAGGCTGGCATATTGCCAAGCCTTTTTGTCTGCAATAACTGCTATACAATTACAGTAGTATCCACTTTATTGACAGATTCTGCGGGTTTATGGGTTGTAATTAGTTTTTTGGGTATAGCAATTGTTAATAGGGTAGTGATAAGTGCCCAGCAGGCTAAAAAGTACATGCCACCCGATGTAGAGTTAGTAAGATCCTTTAAGTAGCCTACAACGTAGGGACCGGCAAAGCCTCCTAAATTACCGATAGAATTTATCATGGCAATACCAACAGCAGCAGTTCCTTCTGATAGAAAAGCACTTGGTAATGTCCAGAAACTTCCTGCGAAACTGTAAATGCCAATAATACTCACAATAATCCATAACATAGACCAGAAAATATCAGTGGTCATTGTAAGAGCAATTAAACCGACAAATGCGCTGGAGATTGGTAGGCCGATATGATAACGCCGTTCCATAGTTTTATCGGAATGACGAGCGACTAAAATCATAGCGATCACACCGAAGATATAAGGGATCGTCGAAATCAATCCAACCTGTGTATTGGTCAGTGTTTTCGATAATGCCTTAATGATTTGGGGCATCCACATGCTAAGACCATACATGGTGCTAACATAACCGAAAAAGATGATGGAAAGATGCCAGACACGAAGATCCTTAAGTGCTTCCCATTTAGAAATTTTAACCTTAGCAAGCTTGGCCTCATGTTCATTTTTCAATTCCGTTAAAAGCCACTGCTTTTCTTCTTTTGATAAAAATGCAGCTTGCTCTGGTCTGTCAATCAGATAATACAATGTTGTGATGCCGAGAATGACTGCTGGTATGCCTTCCAAAATAAACAGCCAGCGCCAGCCGGCCATTTGCAGCCATTGAATATTGTCCATAATCCATGTGGATATAGGTCCTACTAAAATGTTGTTGAACGCCATGCCTGTCATAAAGATAGCGATTGTTCTCGCTAAATGTCTAGCTGGGAACCAATAGGTCATATAAAGAATCATTCCGGGATAAAATCCGGCTTCGGCAACACCAAGGAGTACTCTTAGTATGCCAAATTGAGTTGCATCTTGAACAAACCCAGTAAAAACAGTAACGAGTCCCCAGGTAAAAAGAATTCGAGCCATCCAAATCCGGGCACCGACTTTGTGCATAATTACGTTGCTTGGAATTTCAAAAAAGAAATAAGCAATAAAAAATATACCAGCGATGGTACCGAAAGCAGTGGAGGATATTGCGAGCGCCTTATTCATTTCAAGTGCTGCAAAACTAATATTGACCCGATCCATCATTGCTACAATGTATAGTAAAAAAATATAGGGAACAATTCTCCAACGCAATTTTGCCATTAAACGTTCTTCATCAAAAGGTAAATTATTTGTCATCCATGGCAGCCTCCTGACTATTTATTAATCCGAGGTATTTTTACATTGACTAAGTGAGAATCGTTAAAGCCCCCTTCCACACAAAGATCAAACATCAAACGTCTAACAACTATTGTAATTATAAAATAAGAAGAAATGCCTTGTCAATACAATAAACAGAAAATTTTATATATTAAGAATTGACGGTTTAAAATGCAAATATTACAGTGAATATCATTGGTGAGAGCTGCTAGTTTCACTAGAATGATTGCTTAATATGGCAGATGACAGCGTAATAAAGCAATACTAAATATTTTGAAAATATATTGACAAAGAGAAAATGCTATGCTAATCTCGTTTTAAAACATCAAACGTCTAACGTCTAATGAATTTAAAGAATTAAAAAATAATATAACAGGGAGTGGTAAATGCATGCTTAAAAACGATAAGAGTATTGATTTACAATCCAAAGCGAATCAATTACGATTGGATGTAGTTCAAATGGTGCATGGGGCAAAAGACGGACATCCAGGTCCAGCTCTTTCCATAGCCGATATCATAGCTGTTTTATATTTTAAAGAATTAAGGATTGATGCAAACAATCCTCAGTGGGAAGATCGCGACCGCTTTATTCTTTCCAAAGGTCATGCCTGCACCGTACTATATGCAGCACTGGCAAGGCGCGGGTTCTTCTCAATTGACGAATGCAGAGGACTTAGAAGTTTGGGCAGTATGCTGCAGGGGCATCCGGATATGAACAAGACCCCGGGTATTGACATGACTTCCGGCTCCCTGGGAAATGGCTTATCCCTTGGAGTGGGTATAGCATTAGCAGCAAAATATCGTAAAAAGTCGTATACCACTTATGTCGTAATGGGGGATGGAGAAATCCAAGAAGGAATTGTATGGGAAGCGGCCATGTGCGCCAGTAAGTATCAATTAAATAATTTAATTTTATTTATTGATAATAATGGGTGGCAGAGCGGGGACAGCATTGAACAGGTAAGCGGTCTTTTACCAATCCTGCCTAAGTGGCAGGCTTTTAACTGGCATTGCCAAACCATTGATGGACATGATGTTACACAAATTATAAATGCTATTGATCAGGCAAAAAAGAGCCCGCAGCCTTCCGTTATTATCGCAGATACTGTCAAGGGTAAAGGTCTTGCCTATATGGAAAATGATAATTCTTGGCATAAACGAGTTCCTGATGATGAGCAACTTGCCATTGCATTAAAAACATTAGGCGGTGATGTAAATGAGTAATTATAAAGGCACAAGAGAAGCTTTTTCCCAAGCGTTAATTGATCTGGCGCAAGAGGACGATCGATTCGTATTTGTATCTGCCGATTCGCTAAAAGCTATGAGAGCTACGGCATTTGCAGAAAAGTTTCCTGACAGATACATTGAAGTCGGCATTGCAGAGCAGAATGCGGTTGCTGTTGCCGCTGGACTAGCTAGCTGCGGTCTTATTCCTTATGTCGGCACATATGGCGGTTTTATTACGATGAGAGCATGTGAGCAATTACGAACGTTTGTTGCTTATCCCGGTTTACATGTAAAATTTATCGGTATCAATGGCGGTGTTTTCGGCGGTGAGCGTGAAGGCGTTACCCATCAGTTCTTTGAGGATTTAGGAATTGTCCGAAGTATTCCAGGCATTACAGTAGTTGCCCCTTCAGATGCTCATCAAGTTTACCAGGCAGTCAAAGCTATTTCAAAGATTGACGGTCCTGTTTATTTGAGAGCTGGCAGTGGACGGGAGCATGTGGTCTACGATCAAGAGACTCCCTTTGAGCTAGGAAAAATTAGAGTGTTACGTAAATATGGAAATCATGCTGCACTCTTTGCCAATGGCTTTATTTTATACAGAGCAATTGAAGCAGCCAAACGTCTCAATGAACAAGGAATTCAGGTTACATTAGTCGATGTTCATACCTTAAAACCCATTGATGCAGAGGGAATTACGGCTATTTTGCAGGAATGCGGTGTTGCTGTCACGGTTGAAGATCACAACATCATCGGAGGACTTGGGGATGCTATTTCCAAAGTGAGTACAGAGCATTGCCCTGTACGTATTGAGCGAGTCGGTCTGCAAGATATTTTCCCAAGCTCTGGCCCTGCTGAAGAAGTAGCCGATTATTATGGAATGTCGGTCAACCATATTGTGGACGCCGTGCAAAAAGTCGTACAAAAAAAGCAAAGGGGATGTGGATGTGAATAAAAAACTGGTTGTAAGCGTAATCGGTGCAGGGGGTAAAATGGGTACTCGAGTGACCAATAACTTAATGAAGCACCCTGATACAATTGAATTATATTTTTGTGAGAACGCAGAGCTTGGCATAAAAGCCATCAAAGAGCGGGGGTTTGATGTTACCCCTGCTGAAGTTGCAGTACCCATAAGTGATATTGTTGTTTTAGCTGTTCCTGATAAAATTATTTATGATGTTTCTATTGGTGTTGTGAACCTGATGGCGGCTGATAAAAGTTTAATTATTTTAGATCCAGCAGCAGCAGTGGCTAAAGAATTGGCTTTGCGGGATGATTGTACTTTTGTTGTCACGCATCCATGCCATCCTTCCTATTTCTTAGACCAGGACACCTATGAGGCACGACATGACTATTTTGGCGGAATTGCTGGGAAACAGGACATTGTGATTGCCAAAATTCAAGGCTCTGATGAAAACTTCACAAAAGCCAGAATGGTGAGCGAAATCATGTTTGCACCTGTTGTAAATAGCTATGTTATGGGGATTCGAGATATTGCTTTTTTAGAACCAACTTTAGTGGAAATTTTAGGAGCAACGACCTTGTATGCAATGGCAGAAACGGTAAAAGAGGCGGAAAGGCGCGGCATTCCAAGAGCTGCTGCCGAATCCTTTCTAGCCGGTCATGTATATAATCTTTCGGCTAATTTCCTCGGCAAGCTGGGTAATACGAAGGTTTCAGATGCCTGCCTTGTTGCAATTGATCTTGGTAATCGCCTGGTACTTCGAGATGACTGGAAGAGAATTTGGGATGATGAAGTCTTAGATAATGTGATTGCGACAATGCTTCATCCCCATAACCCCCAAATTTAAAGTGAGTGAAATATGTGATTGTCCTGAGAGAGAGACAATCACATATTTCATTCATTACATGTCTTTTTATTTATTGTCATCATCTGTTTGCTAAAAATAACAAATAAACTAATAAAATGTTATAATATAGGAAATATTGATACATGTTTAATTAAGCGGACAGAGGGGTAGATGCAAGGTGAATGTAAAGCAAAGTAATGAATTTGATTTTTCAATATTATTAATGCCAAAGCCAAATGAATCATCTGTTGATTATGTTATAAATAATATTAAAGAATTGCTGTTAACTAAAAAGATAATACCTGGTGACAGGCTGCCTCCTGAAATGGAACTGGCTAAGTTATTATCCGTTAGCAGAGGGTCGATTCGAGAAGCAATGAAGATACTGGCCGCTTTTGGCATTATTGAAATAAGACGCGGCGACGGTACGTATGTGTCCTCTGATATTGAAGGTAAAGTTTTATTTGATCCGCTGCTGTTTAGTTTTATACTTTCTCAGCCTGAATTTGAAGAGTTAAAAGAATTACGCCTGCTGTTGGAGAAAGATGTCATTCGCCTTGTAATAAAAAATGCCAATGATGATGATGTTCAAGCTTTGCGAAAGTGTTATGAAATCATGGAAGTTCTTAAAAATAATAATGAACAAAGGTATGACAAGGTTTTAGAATGTGACTTGGAATTTCATCGTATTCTTGGCAAGATCACAAGAAATAAACTGTTAGAAAAAATATATAATTTTGTGATGGAGTATTTTAAACCGTTTATTGCACAAAGTATTCGGAAGCATACGTATTTTAGTTTGGAATCGAAGCAAACCCATAAGAATATTTTAGAAGCCATTGAAAAAAGAGACTTTGTTACGGCAGAAAAAGCTGTGGAAGACTCGGTTGAAGTATGGAAAAATCTCATTTTTAAATAAGGTGTAGCAATGAAATGGTCATACTAGCTGGATACAACTGAATCCCGAAGATTCAGCTTGGGATAGAATGAAGATAATGTTGCAAAATAATCTTCATTCAGCCGATGGAAACGGGGAGAAACAGCTGCCGCATCCCATGTATGGCAGCCATAAAGCAGGAATTAGTGTTTGATGAAGAGAAGATACTCATACCTTACAGAAGTGTAGGTTATGAGTATCTTTTTATAGTAATAAAAAGTCATTTTAAAAAATATATTGATGAAGATATTGCTAGAGAGCCTTGCATTATAAAGCAATTAAATATTTTTGCATATCCAGTTAATAAAGTGCCAGTGCAACGTGGTGGAAATTCAAGGTAATGCACATTGCTCAAATGATCTGAGTGCATAAGGTCAAGGTGAAAAATAGGAGGTGTAATTCATGATTTGGATTGGTATTTTAATTGTAGCTTTAACATTTCTTGCTATCATCAAACGTTATGAAACCAGGCTGGTTCTATTTGTAGCTGGCGTGGCAATGGCTTTAGTTGTTGGCAAGCCTTTAGTAGCCATAGATGCTTTCGCTAAAACAATGGTTAGCGGAGGACTTGTAACAACGATCTGTACAGTGATGGGCTTTTCTTATGTAATGAAACTAACTGGCTGTGATAGCCATCTGGTAAACTTATTAACGAGTTTACTAAAACAAGCTAAGTTTATCCTGATACCAGGAGCGGTTATCGTAACATGGATCATTAATATTGCTTTACCGAGTACCGCTGGCTGTGCTGCTGCTGTTGGTGCCGTATTAATACCTACATTGATCGTATCTGGCGTACACCCTGCGATGGCTGCTGCTTGCGTCATGTCTGGTACGATTGGCAGTGTCATGAGTCCTGGTCTTGCACATAATCCATTTGTGGCGAAATTAGCCAATGTTGATGTGATGACAGTGATCGCTGGTCATACGATTCCTGCCCTTATTTCTCTTGCTGTTGCAGCAACGATGCTAACGATTGTTTGTCATTTGCGAAAAGAAGGTGCCAGTGCTGAGCGATCTACTGAAATTGTTAATAATGGGGAAAAATTTAAGATTAACGTTGTAAAAGCTGTAGTTCCTGTCATTCCTCTGGTCTTGTTGGTACTAGGGAGCAAAATGGTTGCTCTGATTCCTGAGGTTACAGTTCCTCAAGCTATGATTATAGGTGCCATGCTTGGCTTTGTCGTAACATGGGGCAATGCACAAGAAATATCCAAAAGCTTTTTTAAGGGCATGGGGGACTCCTATGGAGAAATAATGGGTATTATTATTGCAGCAGCTGTGTTCACCCAGGGAATGGATACCATTGGACTTACGGGCGCACTGATTGAAAATATGAAAGAATCACAGGATGTTGCAAGATACGCGGCATCCATCGGTCCATTTTTTCTCGCAGTTTTAAGTGGATCAGGTGATGCGGCTGCCCTTGCTTTCAATGGTGCAGTTACTCCGCATGCTGCGCAGTTTGGGTTTAAAATTACAGATATGGGCTCCCTTGCTACAATATCTGGTGGTTTAGGACGCACAATGTCTCCCGTTGCTGGCGGCGCCATTGTATGTGCAACAATAGCTGGTGTAAATCCGATGGAGATCGCTAAACGTACCGCCCCGGGAATGTTTTGTGCCCTAGTTGCTGTCCTAATTGTTTTCTCATTTAACTAGGTTGCTGCCTGATTCAATGCCGAACATGATTTATCATGGAAACAGGGCTTATTTACCACAATCGCTGTACAAGACGTGGTAAATGAGCCCTATTATTATGCTGCCTGTTACATTTTTTCGTGAGTTGCCATATCATGGAATAGCGATTATAATTGCTTTGAAAAGAGTTGTTTATTGCTACGGTTTAAGTTAGAACCTTTTTGTAAAGGAGGTCCAAATGGAGATACGACATCTGGAATATTTCATAGAGGTGGCGCGGCAAAAGAGTTTTAGCAAGGCGGCTGACCAAATGCATATTTCCCAGCCGTCGATTAGTAAAATAATTAAAGAGATTGAGGGTCATTTTGGAGTGGTACTATTTTATCGTACTACAAAGTATGTGGAATTGACTGACGCAGGTGAAATTATTTTAGAACAAGCAGAGAATATTGTTTCATCTTTTCAAAATATAAGTGCTAATTTAGTTGGAGGATCTAATTTAAAATCAGGGAAAATACGGATCGGTATCCCGCCAATTACGGGTCTGACATCATTTTCCCGTTTGTTTGGCCCTTTTAAAAGGGCCTATCCGAATATTAATATACAGCTATTTGAGTTCGGATCGAAGAAAATTGAAACTGGCATTTTAGACGGGACACTAGACGTAGGCATAATATGTATTCCACCTAGTGATCAGGAGCTTTATGAAATGATTTGCAGTATCCAAGATCCCCTGCGACTCGTCGTTCATCCAGAGCACCCTTTTGCCAAATGTGAAATCATTGATTATGGGAATCTGATCAATGAGTCCTTTGTGCTGTATAGTAATGACTTTAGTTTAAATGATCTCATTATCGACCGGTGCATGCAAGCCGGCTTTCGCCCTAATGTTATTTTTGAAACGCTGCAGCTTGAACTGATGACCCAACTGGTAGCAGATCATTTTGGCGTAGCTCTATTGCCGAGTACCGTTTGTCAACACTTGGATGCTAATGCACTTACGTCCCTTCCATTAGCTGATCCGCCAATCTATTTACAGTTAGGAGTAGCCTGGAAAAAAGAACGATATGTTTCTCATGCCACAAAAGCATGGCTGCAGTTTGTAAAAGATAAGATCGATTTCGATGATAAAAAACCTGATATTACGCGGCATCAATGGTTTTGGGATACTGCTGCTCCGTCCTAAATAAAGACATGAATTTCATGTTTCACCTATGTATACATAGGAAATTACACTAACCCTATCCTGTGATGACTGCTTTTAGGCTACTTATTCCGAATCTAAATGCAATATATGCCGAATCCGTATTTCACTTCCGATTGTAAGAGGAATACAATAAGATCAAGGCAGGCGTTATAAGTATGCTAAGCAGCCAACATAGGATTAGGAGGGATATTATGAGCAGTTCAATCAATGTTCTAGATCAGAGAATCTTTGATAAGCCGGAAGAAGAATCTTCTGCTGAAGTTAAAAAAGATGAAGTGAAAGTTGTGGATATCACACAACAGCAATGGTTTTGGGATCAGGCAGTAATGTCATAAAATCGTTCTTGTTGTATTTGCACTACAAAATAATAGAAATTTGGCAGGTTTGGCTCTTTTGCCAAACCTGTTTTCTGCTATCCGGGACACGGGGACAGGTTCCTTGTCCCAAACAATCTAGCCTGCTGCTTTGCATCGAACTAATCCAGCCATTTGACTTTTTTGGTCAAATCCGGATCTTGTCGTGGTCTGGGCTGAGGAGTAACTGCTGGATAACCCAATGGAGTAATGGCGACAATTTCTTTAGTTTCAGGGATTTCTAACAAATCCCGCAGATGTTTCTCATCGTCCAAGGGACCAGTCATCCAGCAACCTCCTAATCCTAAGGCGGCAGCTGCCAGCAGCATGTTTTCTATGGCCCCACTAGTGCTTTCCAAATATGCCTTTCGATAAGCTGGATCACTGCTGGCTTCGGTCAAAACTACAATTACAATGGGAGCATCTCCATAGACATTAGCGAATTTAATAAACTCATTGCGTGGCATAAATGCTTTGTCGGGTGCAGCATCCCAATCTTTTGTATATTCATCGACAATTCTTCCGTAATTTTCCCCCATTTTATTTTTGGTATCACCGGATACTACTAAGAAATCCCAGGGTTGTAGGTTTAATGCCGACGGGGCCCAATTGGCAGCATCTAATATTTTGAGTATATCTTCCTTTTTTACCGGATCTGTCTTATACTTGCGAATAGATCTTCTTTTATGTATTACCTCAAAGAATTCCATGATAATTTCACTCCTATTCATTTTTTATCCTATTTCTTTGAGTTCAATAGTATCTTTATATGAATATTTTTGCAAGTACGCACATTTATATGATATACTACTAAAAACAATACTATTGAGAGGGATACATGAATTATGGCAAAATTTCATTTTCAAGAAGGAACTTGCCCAGTGCTCGCCGTTCAAAATCTCATTACTGGAAAATGGAAGCTTCTGATTTTATGGCAGCTGAGTCAGGGAACGAAACGGTTTAATGAGCTGCAAAAGCTGCTGCCTGATATTTCACAAGGAATACTTACTCACCAATTGCGGGAATTAGAACAGGATAGACTCGTTCATAGAGAGGTCTATAAGGAAGTACCACCTAAGGTTGAGTATTCATTAACTGAAATCGGTCAAAGCTTTATACCTGTCTTAAACGTCGTATGCGAATGGGGAACTGTTTATTTAAGCAATATAAAATCCTTAAAATGAAAAAAATCTGCAATGTAGTCACCCTTCTTGTCTTATGAGAGGATGAAATTATAATTAATGAACAAAATAAAAAATACATAATCAGACTGCCAATAGGAGGAGGTTTGAAATCATACTTCGGAATACAAAAGATAATGTTGAATTGATTGGTTGTCTGCGATGTAATTAATATGTCAAATGCCGCTATGCAACAAGAGGCAATCTTCGTTTCTGCGGCTCAATCTATATAAAGTGAGGTTTATACATGCCAAAAAAACAACAAAAACAACGGGTCTGGAAAGAAATACAGCGATATATTATCCTGTTTATTGGTTCTGTTATCTATGCTGCTGGTCTGGAAATATTCTTAGTTCCCAACAACGTTATTGATGGTGGTGTGGTTGGTATTGCGATTATGGCCAGTCATCTGACGGGCTTGCCGCTGGGAATATTCTTAATTACCATAAATATACCGTTCATTTATTTGGGATATAAGCAAATTGGTAAAACTTTTACATTATCAACGATATTTTCTATTTTAGTCTTGTCCTATTTCACCAAAATGTTCTTGCCGGTTCCCGGTTTCACAGATGATTTATTTTTAGCGTCAATCTTCGGCGGTATCATTCTGGGAGTCGGTGTAGGACTCATTGTACGTTATGGCGGTTCATTGGACGGTTCGGAAATTGTAGCCATCTTAATGGACAAGCAAAGCAGCTTTTCTGTAGGCGAAATTGTCATGATTATCAACCTATTTATCTTAAGTGCAGCCGGACTGGTATTTGGCTGGGATCGAGCCATGTATTCCCTGGTTACCTATTTTATTGCTTCGAAAGTAATTGATATCGTCATTGAAGGCTTGGATGAATCAAAAGCTGTTATTATTGTTTCAGATCATTCGGCATCTATTGCCGAGGCCCTCATGGCCCGTCTGGGTAGGGGTGTGACTATTTTGCACGGAGAAGGTGCCTATAAAGGCGACGAAAAACATATTCTCTATACCGTGATTACCAGACTCGAGATGGCAAAATTTAAATCGCTTGTTTCAGAGATTGATGAGGATGCTTTTATAACGATTAACGATGTGCATGATGTAATGGGTGGCACGTTTAAAAAGAAAGCCATTCATTAAAAGTACAATATAGAGAAGACCAGTACTGTTAGATGCAGTACTGGTCTCTTATTATTGAATCCTTGAAATTATAGCAGAATTTGGTGATACTCATGATTGCCTTAAGGCAACTTATAACAAAATGATTCTTCCCTCAGGTAACATTTGATGTTATCATCATTATACTTACTAAAGACACTTTACGATTCCTATTCCTAGGCGAGCGGCAGTCTCTCGCCAGTTTCTGCTGCCAAAAGAGGCTATGCATGCAGTTTTTTTTCATCGTGTGTAGCGCAGTGCTGCTTAAAAGCCTCTTCAAACTGGATGATTGCCCAGCCGCGGAGATTTTGGTTATCATTTTCCATGAGGCATTTCAAAACATCTACCATACGTTTCAAATCGGGGTCGAAAATGGCCTCGATTTTTTGGATGTCTTTAGATGGTTCGATTGTACTATGGATGTTGTCTTCACCCGTTAAAAACCATTCCATGGATTTATTAAAGAATTTTGATAAGGCATATAAGATTGTGGTTTCAGGAAGTCGGCCACCGAGATACTTAGTAAGCGTATGCTTTGAAATACCTAAATGTTGCGCTACTTCAACCTGCGTATATCCCTTTTCGTCAATACTTTTCTTTAATCGACTAGAAAATGCAGAAAAATCGTACATATGACACATTCCTTCTTGACGTTATAGTATGATCGTACTATAATGAACTTGTATACTTATTATTCCTAAAAATTACCACGTATGACAGACGTGGTGAAAAGGCCGATAAAAATACTCATGGGAGGGTAAAAATGAAACCTAATGAAATTTTGGCAGCGTTACTTTTGAAGAATCACCGACCTGTTGAAATTGCAAGAAAATTAAAGATCGGACGCAGTGCTATCAGCAATGTTATTTATGGACGTTCTAAGAGCCGCAAGGTTCAAAAAGAAATTGCGGACATTATCGGCAAGACGGTAGAGGAAATATGGCCTGCGATGGCAGCTTGAAAAAAGGGGAAGATTTAATACTAAACTAACCCCTATTGTTCTAAAATATTCGACATTAGTAAACATGTTCCTTCTCACTGTCGATATTTGCAGACGTATCTACATTATAGAGGTGCACAAAGGCAGCAATCCATAGTAGTTAACATATACGAGGAGATGGATATCATGAAACTGACAGGGAAAATGGTGGCTTACTTTATTGCAGTGGTATTGGTAGCTTCGCTTGGATTTATCTATATTATCTATGAAATAAACAATATTGATAGTATTACTGAAAAATTTAAAACGACCGATCTTCCAAGATTGGCTTTAAGTAATGAAATCGCTCACAATGCAACGGGTCAGGTTGCAGCTATGCGGGGTTATTGGATCAGCGGCAATGAACAGATGCTGAAGGAATATAAGAATTTAAAGGATTTAAATATGCAGGCTGAGGAAGAGCTTATACAAAAGTCCGGCACAGAAGCCGCTAAACAGTTGGCGACAGAGCTCAGGACATCCAACGAAAAATATACAGCTCTAATAGAGAATAAAATACTTCCCTTGCTTCAATCTGGTAACAAGGAGGAAGCGACCCGTGTCATGATGAATGAAGTCATACCGGCTACTGAAGCATTGCAAAGCAAGATTAACGAAGCGAGAACCTTCCGCAATGCAGCGATTGATCAGTCTCTTGATACTATGCAAAGCTCTGTCAAAACCGCCCGAAATACCTCAGTCATAGTTGCTCTTCTGACTGCAGTATTAGGGATTGCGATTGGCTTTTTTACCGCCCGCAGTATAGCAAACCCCGTAAAACAAATGGCTCAGGCAGCCGAAAAACTGGCTACCGGCGATTTAACCATAAATGTACAGCCTCAAACGAAAGATGAAGTTGGGCAATTAGCTGCTGCTTTAGGCATTGCCGTAACCAATCTGCGCGATCTGGTACTGCAGGTGGCAACGAATGCCGAGCAGGTTGCCGCTTCATCCGAGGAATTGACAGCTAGCGCCGATCAGTCTGCTCAGGCAGCTAACCAAATCGCAGCCTCCATTACCGAAGTTGCAAAAGGGGCTGAGGCTTCCAACCAAGCGGCGGACGAAACCGCAGCAATTGTTGAACAATCGACTGCCAATTTACAGCAAATAGCAGCTAGTACTACTCAGGTTACGGCACAATCTGCCGA
This sequence comes from Pelosinus fermentans, assembly GCA_002434245.1. Classification (GTDB taxonomy): domain Bacteria; phylum Bacillota; class Negativicutes; order DSM-13327; family DSM-13327; genus Pelosinus; species Pelosinus fermentans_B. The sequence goes on along the minus strand of DJJR01000080.1, from coordinate 70,057 downwards.
AGCTGCTAATCAGGCTAGAGCTGGCGGTCAAGCAGTGGCTAAAGCAGTCAATCAAATGGCAGAGATCGAGAAATCGGTACAGGCTGTTGCTGGAACTGTGGATAAGCTCAGTTCTCAGTCGCAGCAGATTGGGACTATTGTTGATACTATTGCTGGAATTGCCGGACAGACTAATCTACTAGCCCTCAATGCAGCCATTGAGGCTGCCCGCGCAGGTGAGCAGGGGCGGGGTTTTGCAGTTGTAGCTGAGGAAGTGCGGAAATTAGCTGAACAGTCACAAGAGGCAGCCAAACAGATTGCCTCCCTCATCGGTGAGATCCAGCAAGATACCGCCCAAGCCGTTACAGCGATGAGTGAAGGATTTCATGAAGTCAAAGTGGGAACTGAAGTGGTCAATCAGGCCGGAATATCCTTCGGCCAAATTAGTGATCTTGTTGATCAGGTATCCGAGCAGATCAAGGAAATTTCAGCCGCCATTGATCAAATGGCAAGAGGCAGCCAGCAAATGGTAAGTTCCGTTCGAAAAATTGATGATTTTAGTAAAACCTCCGTCGGTGAAACACAGGCAGCTTCAGCGGCCACTGAGGAACAGTCGGCATCCATGGAAGAAGTGGCCTCAGCCAGCCAATCCCTGGCTAAACTTGCTGAAGACATGCAAATAGCCGTCCGGCGATTTAAATTGTAGGCTGCCTGATGTCACCGTGATGAAGACGGTGTCTATTGCTGCAGCGGAAAAATAGTATATTGTAGATGTTGAAGACATCAGGCATGAAGTAAAGAGAAAGCTACCCGTGATCTACTTCAGTAGTAGATGTATGGGTAGCTAATTTTATTCACTGTCAGCGAACGTATTATAGAATATGGTTTTGTCTTTCTCATATCGTTTGTCGTGATTTGGATTTGGTACTGAAGCTTTATCCGGATAGCCAATGGGCAATAAAGCAACAGGAACAATCGCAGGCGGTATGGCGAAGGTCTTTCGGATTACGGCTGGATCAAAGTGTCCGACCCAGGTGCTTCCCAGACCTAAATTGGCCGCTTCTAGCATGATATGGGTTGTGACAATGCTGGCGTCCACATAACCGCTGTCGTTGTTGTCATAGGGCCTTTTCCAGCTTGCGGTAGTGTCATAGCCAATAAGCAGCACTAAAGGTGCATTGAAATGATAGGTTGTGCAGGTTTTCAATTTGCTTAAGCTAGCCTCGCTGTTGAGCACAAGGATACGTTGTGGCTGTGCATTGGCTGCAGTTGGGGCAAGGCGGCCGGCTTCTAGAATGCGGTCCAGCTTGCCTGGCTCTACCTGCTGCTGACTAAATTTTCTAACGGAATATCTTGCTTTTGCCAATTCTAAAAAATTCATAGTAACGCCTCCATTCTATTTTTTAGTGAGGTGCTTTCACTGTCAACCATTGCTGTGTTTTTTGACCTTTTGGCAGCATATGGGCATCAAACCACATATAATAAAATTTTTCTACTGGATTAATAACATATCCGTCTTGGAGGTGATCCCCTGTATCATAGGGATCTGCCAAAATGAGGACATCATCCGCTGTAGCCACCGTCCCCATAGTGTCATAACCGATAATCACTCTCCAATGTCCGCCCCAATCAATATTTTCCACCATGATAGGAGTATTATTTTTTAAGTTTGAGATTACGAATTCTTTGAAATCAGTAACGTCTGCGAAAGTATTGCCATCCTTCTTAGCAGTCGTTAGACTGGATTTAACATCCCAGCCAATGCTCTTAAAGAACGCAGCCATTCCGCTTGTATCCGTGCCGGTTCCTGGTTTTGTTTTCATTATTTCAGCAATTTTCAGTTCATCCCACTTTGTATTCCCGGAATGATGCAGTACCGTTAACGCAGCCGCAGGACCGCAAGTGATTTCTGTTGTTTGCTGATAGGTTTTATACTTTGGTAAAATTGTTAATGTATCTGTCGATTTCATATTGAAAAAATCGACAGCTTTGTAATAGGGAGAGTCTGTCACATTGCCCAGGCCGTTATACGAAGATGCACCTTCACTAGTAAGGTCATAGCCAGAAGGGTAAGGGATGACACTGCTTTCCGCGAAAACGGTATTCGCACCGTTAAAACTAAATCCTAAACAAATAGAAGTAATTAACAAATACAATCGTAGCTTCACGTTACCACTCCATTCTTAAATTCTTCACTGCTTACTCTTACCTATATAATATAGTATTCTTCGGAAAAAGATAGTATGCACTTTTTAGTCAGATACTACCCAAAGGGATACCTTAAGAAGAACCTTACCAGTCAGCGAAAGATTCTCGCGATCTTCTTTTAAAACTCAAACTTAATCGGTCTTAAAAACAAATCAATTAATTTTTCTTTTGGGTCGGCATTTTCAAATATAATTTCGTATACAGCATTACAAATGGGAAGTTCCACTTCATATTTTTGTCCTAGATATTGTAATGCTTTTACGGTAGAAACACCTTCCGCTAATTTATCAAAGGGTTCACCAGCTATTAAAGCCTGTCCAAATCTTCTATTGTGGCTGTGCAGGGAAAAGAGGGTTGCCTCATAATCTCCCAGATGGCTTAATCCGTATATCGTTGTATCGTTTCCGCCCATGGCTCTCACAAGACGTGAAATTTCTCGTGTACCCCTTGCCATAAGTGCGCCCTTTAAGCTGCTATAGCATAGCCCATCTAACATTCCTGCAGCGATTCCTATCACATTTTTGGCAGCAGCTCCGATTTCATTTCCAATCAGATCTTGACCATAATAAAATCGTATTAAAGAGCTGTTAAGGGATTCAACTATTTTTTTTGTTACTTCAATATGATCAGAACCGATAACCATACAATTAGGTATTTCCCTAACAAAATCCTGTACATGTCCTGGCCCTACCCAAATCCCTATATTGGAACTTATCCCCATTTCCTCGCTGAACACTTGGGATAACCGCTTGCCGCTATTCGCTTCGATACCTTTCATGCATAAGACAAATATTTTATCTTTTAATCCTTTTTGTAAGCTTATGCTATGTGCAAAGGAGCGCAGTTCCTGAGCGCTAATGGAGATAATAATAATCTCACCGAAAGAGACTGCTGCCTCTAAAGAATTATTTAACATGATATCTTGGGGCAAGGTCACATAATCATTTGTTCTAGATTCTTTTAATTGTAAATAATGTTTCGAAGACTCTCTGCCCCATAACATTACCTCATGCCCAACCCGATTTGCATACCAAGCTAGAAATGTTCCCCAACGACCGCATCCTAAAACTGAAATCTTCACCTGTATCACCATCCTACCATCATTGTCTCAATATTGACATAATCGCCATTAAGGCGTTGTATTTCTTGTAACTATTCCAGATACTTACCGCTGTTTCCTGCTATACCAGTGGGAAGACAAAAAATGGAGTGTATATTTTAATGCGTCGATGTATGCCTTTCGGGAGTGAAGCCGTCGTCTCATTCCATTGTTTTGAAGAAATAATGCTATAGTATAAAGGTCTGCAGGATTCAGAATTTTTAAAGAGAAGTTAGGCATGAACGCTTACAGAAATCGAACCATTTGTATAACGTTATTTTTATGAATGGAAAAATGGAGAATATGGTGATGAATAGTATATTGTTAGAGGTGGCAGAATGAAGATCCTTATTGTTGTACCTTATTTAAGTGTTGCTGAATTTATCAAGACGATTATACAAGAACAAGACGACAAGGAATGGGAATATGAGATCCTTGTGAATATAGGAGTCCGGTCTATTGTCAGTCAAGATATTAAATCGGATGTTGTGATTGCCAGGGGGGTTACTGCCAGTGCGCTGAAAAAATTCTTGCCGAATACGCCGGTAGTTGACCTTTTGGTAAGCGGTTATGATATCCTGCGTTCTGTTAAGGAGTGCTTAGTTCGCTTTCAGGACCGAAAAATTGGTATAGTAGGCTCTTACGATATGATCTGCGGAGCGAAGAGCATAGAAAGCATTATGGATATTGAGCTGGTTACTGTCGAAGTAAATAATGAAGACGATGCTGAATTAAGTATAGCGAAATTAAAAGAAGATGGGATTCAGACAGTAATTGGTGGTGTAATGTCAAGCGATATAGCTCGGCGAATCGGGATGAATAGCTTGTTTATAGAATCCGGCAGAGAAGGTGTTTATTTTGCATTGCAAGAAGCCAAACGGGTGGCAGCAGTAAGACGGCAGGAACAGGAACGGACAGAGCAGTTTCGGGCAATATTAAATTATTCTGATGAAGGAATCATTGCTGTAGATACGCAAGGGAAAATTAATTTAATGAATATGGCGGCCATTCATATTACCAGTCTTGATAATGAAGTTATTGGAAGAAACGTTAGAGACCTTTTGCCGCAGCTTGATTTGGGCAAGGTCTTAGTTACAGGAAAATCCGAAATAGGAGAGGTACAGACAGTAGGTGATCAACAAATAGCAATTAATACGGTGCCGATTCTTATTGCCGGTGAAACGGTTGGGGTTGTCGCAACATTTAAACCGGTTGGTGCCATTCAAGAGCTTGAAGGAAAAATCCGTGAAAAAATACATAACCGCGGACATGTAGCCAAGCTGAAATTCGAGGATATTTTGGGAAGCAGTAAAGCGATTAAAGAGACTATTTCTGTTGCTCGTGAATTTAGTCAAGTGAATTCCAATGTTCTTATTGTAGGAGAAACGGGTACCGGTAAAGAGGTATTTGCTCAGAGCATACATAACGGGAGTAACCGCTATAAAGGACCTTTTGTTGCTGTAAACTGTGCAGCCTTGCCGGAAAATTTATTGGAAAGTGAACTTTTCGGATATGTGGAAGGAGCATTTACCGGGGCATCTCGTGGGGGAAAATTTGGCTTATTTGAGCTTGCTCATCGTGGTACCATCTTATTGGATGAAGTGTCTGAGATTTCGCCAAAGATGCAGGGACGATTGCTAAGGGTCTTGCAGGAACGTGAAATTATGCGTCTGGGTGGTGATCGAGTGATTCCCATCGATGTTCGCATAATAGCAGCTACCAATAAAGATTTGTATGACCTTGTAAAACAGGGATTATTCCGTGAAGATCTATATTATCGTCTTGATATATTACAACTTAGCATTCCAGCCCTGCGGGAGCGTGGAGAAGATATTATGTTATTAATGAACCATTTCTATAAGCGGTATTGTATAAAGAACAAAAAAGAATGCAAAAAAATGAACCAGGAGGCTAAAAGCAAACTGCTTCAATATTCTTGGTTAGGCAACGTAAGAGAATTAAAGAACATTGCGGAACGCCTAGCAGTACTTAGTAAAAACAGCTGTGTTGACCTTCAAGAGGTTGAAGCTGTACTGCCTAATCGGGAAAAGGCAGCAAAGGATGCAATTAGAAGCAATGGCAGCTTGGATCGGGAATGCTTATATCAAGCTTTAGAAGAGACTGATTATCATTATGGTAAGGCAGCGGCTAAATTAGGCATAAGTCGTACCACATTGTGGAAACGTTTAAAGCAGTTTGATGAGATCAAATAAAAAAGATAAACGTTTTGAACGAAATGAACAATTTTTGTTCAGCAAGGGTATTCTGGTCAGTCGATTAAAAAAATGAAAAGGAGAATCTATCCTTACGGGCAGGCTAAAAGCCTGCCTTTTATAATTATTTACTAAATTTATTAAAGATTGGCATAATTATTGCATTTAACGGTAAAGGACGAAAGCTTTCTGTAAATGTGCAGAAAGCTAAAGATGAAGTCGACTCGGATATATTGTGAGGTGAGGATCGCAAAGGAAGAAGGATTACAGATTATGTATTTTTGTAAGAGTTTAAATTTATAAAAAATAGGAGTGTTAATGATGAGCGTAATTACGAAAGCAGCTTTATTAAAAGGACAGCGTGATATTGAATTAATTGAAAAAGAATTGGTTGTGGGAGAGGATGAAGTAATTGTCCGAAACCATCTTATGGGTATCTGCGGATCGGATAAGAATTTTTATCTTGGACAGCTTCCTCCGAAAACGGCAGAATTTCGCCAGGATCCAAAATTTCCTTTTTATCTTGGTCATGAAAGCGGCGGTACAGTTGTAGAAATCGGCTCAAAGGTACGTGAAGTAAAACCCGGCGACAAAGTCATGTGCTTTGGCTGGAATAATAATTTTGCTGAATACTTCAAAGCTAAGGTTTGGGAATTGCAGCTCGCTCCTGAAGGGTTGGATATGGATTTAGCAAGTTTAGGAGAACCAATTGCCTGTGGAATGTTCTCAGGCCTTACAACTGGCACCAATATTGGTGATACTGTAGTGGTAATGGGTGGTGGATTTGCAGGACAAATTATTGCTCAGTGTGCAAAAAGACAGGGGGCATCCCAAGTGATTGTCGCCGATGTTGAAGATGGTAAATTGGCAATTGCTAAGAAACTTGGAGCAGATGTAACCATTAATAGCAGAAAAGTGGATGTTGTTGATTTTGTAAAAGACCTTACAGATGGAATTGGTGCAGATGTTGTTGTAGAAGCTGCTGGTGTTGAATCTTCTTTTAATGCAGCATCAGAATTAATTAAGCATAACGGCATATTTGTTTTCTATAGTTGGATGACCAAACCAGTAAACCTGAATATTAGCCGTTGGCACGATGATGGATTGGAATTTCGTAACACTTGTCTTGTCCATCATACTCGTCAGCAGCGTGAAGTTTGGACTCCTTGGGCATTGCGTCCAGTAGTTAAAAATATGATCGATATCAAATCATTGATTACTCATGAATTTAAGCTGGATCATATAAAAGACGCTTTCGAAACTGCAGTAGAAGACGAGAGCGCCATTAAAGTTGTTTTAAGACCATAATGCCAGACTATGCAATAAAGGAGAAAAATACTAATGGAAAAGCCAACTAAAACGCGGTATTGGGTATTGCTTATTGTATGTATACTCTATTTTATAACCTATGTGGATCGGGTTAATATTTCGGTAGCAGCTCCACTCATCATGAAAGAATTTAATATTAGCAAGGTTGAGCTTGGAGTCGTCTTTGCCGCCTTTTCCTGGGCATATTCCATATTCCAGATCCCCGTTGGCATTCTGGGAGATAAATATGGTCCGCATAAAGTGTTAACGGTACTCGTTGTTTTGTGGGCGGCCGTAGATGTTATGACTGGTTTAGCCTGGAGTTTTACGTCTTTAATTGTTATTCGTTTTTTATTTGGAATATGCGAATCCGGTGCATTTCCTACTGCCACTCGGGCTTTTTCTCATTGGATTCCTGCAACAGAACGTGGCTTTGTACAAGGTTTAACTCATGCCTGTTCAAGGCTTGGCGGGGCGATTACTCCGATTCTTATGGTAGGGATTATGAGCCAGTTTGGCTGGCGACCAGCCTTTTATTTCGGAGGCGCTATTGCTTTGGCTTGGGCCATCATTTGGTTCATTTGGTATCGGAATAAACCAGAAGAATTGCAAGCTAAGTGGGGCGGTATTAATCAGGCAGAAATTGATCTGATTTATCAAGGACAAGTTAAGAAAAAAGTGACTCAAAAATTACCCTTCCGCACACTCATTAAGAGCAAAAATCTTTGGTGCCTTTGCTTAGCATATATTTGCTATAATTATACACTATGGATTTTCTTAACTTGGCTTCCTACTTACTTGGTGGACGCTCGTGGTTTCGCTATTATGACAATGGGAATATTTGCAAGCTTGCCGCTTTTTGCTGGTACAATTGGTGATACGTTAGGGGGCTGGCTATCGGATAAGATTTGGAAACATACTAAAAATGGTAAAATTGCTCGCCGTGGTGTGGCTATGGCTGGTTTTCTCATTGCAGCCTTTTGTATGATTCCGGGAGCCATGACGGAATCTCAATATCTCTCCGTATTTTTGCTCGCTTGTGCCTTGTTTGGTCTTGAGATGACTGTGGGAGTATTTTGGGCAACCTGTCTTGATATTGGACATGATTATGCAGGTACTGTATCAGCAACAATGAATTCTATCGGTGCAATAGGATCAGCAATGACCCCGTTGATCTTTGGCTTTATTGTACAACGTACTGGATCTTGGGTGTATCCCTTTATACTTGCCAGTGGGATTCTTATCATTGGGACGTTTCTTTGGACTAAGATCAATCCGGAATTGTCTCTTGTTGAGGAACTCGGACTATTAGATTCAGCAGACACAAGTAAAAAGGAAGTATAAATCCAAGTTCTTCTTTTTCTTACCCAGCTAGGTGATCACGACTAGTATAATCCCGGCAGCTTGACTGCCGGGATTATTTGCAGTACATGCAGGGCTTTTAAGAGGCTTGGCAGAAAGATAATAAATATAATAGTGGAAAACTAACGTTAGGAAGGAGAATAATAATGGATAATAGGCAACCCATTGCGATCCTGAATGGTGCTATTATTACAGCGGATGGAGAATATTCCTGTCGAACAATCAGTTTGGAAGAGTGCAAAAAATTGATTCAGTCTGCACCTGAAATTATTTCTGCAGTAGGGCATAAGGCAACAGCAGAAATAATTACCGATCTTTTAGATACAGAAGTCGCTTTGAATCGAATTGACTTTCACCAAGAAGCGGGGCAGCAGGCACTGGTGTTCAAGCTCAACAGGCGGCCTCCTGAGGGAATCATCCTCTCTCGTGATGAAATTGAAGCATTCGGATACCAGTTCCAGTTACTATCCAGGCATTCGTAACAGACCAAGAACAGCTCTTTTGAAGTCTACATAGATACGTTAGCGTCCTATGGGTGCTTTGTTATACTTTTATTCTTTATTATCATAAATCAAATGAAATTTAAATTCTTTTATTCGATGATATGTTATATCGAATATAGGAGGCGTTGGTTATTTCAGAGATAAATTTAAAAGAGCTGCAGGAAGAAATAGAACGGATGCGTTTAAATTTGATTCATATCGTTGCTAAAAAAGGACCCGTATCAACGGAGGCAATCAAGATAAGCAGAGATTTAGATAATAGAATAAAAGATTATTATCAATATAAGAGATAATGCTAGTTCTACTAGTAGGTCTTATTTGATTTTACTAGCTAGACTGTAGGTCTCATTTGTCTTCATATTGGGAAAAATGGATGATCCATTTCAAAAATTTTTGGACAAGCTATAAGAAAATTCTGGAGGATACTTTGCAGATGATCAGCTTCATTGGTATCGGAAGTGCTTTTAATACTCAATTAGGAAATACAAGCGCTTTTATAAAGAAAAAGGATAGTCTATTGCTTATTGACAGCGGTGGGACAGTTTTTCACAGGCTTCGAGAATTAAATATACTTGAAGGACTAAAAAAGATATACATTATTATTACTCATACCCATCCTGACCATGTAGGAAGTCTTGGAGAAGTAATTTTTTATTCCTATTACATTCTAAGGCATAAACCAACCATATTTTTTCCAAATGAGGAACTCATGAAGAGCTTCCTGACGAGTATAGGAGTCAGCCAGGAAATGTATTTGCTGGAAAGCAGCAGCAAAGTCGGTTTTGCAGATGAAAACTTGGGAGAGATAAGTGTTGAATTTTTGCCAGTCTCACATGTAAAAACCATTCCGGCATATGGCTTTGTTATGAGACAAATAGAAGGTGTGTTTTACTATAGCGGAGATTCAAATCATATAGAGGATGAAATTATTATTAGACTTAAGAATGGGGAGCTCGATCGGATCTATCAAGATACCTGTGGACTTGATTATGAGGGGAACAGCCATATGTCATTAAGAAAGTTGAAAGAGACAATTCACTCAGACTTACGGAATCAGGTTTACTGTATGCATTTAGATCAGCAGATTGACCCGAAAGAGATCGTACATCAAGGTTTTCATGTTGTGAAATTTGCAGGATTTTGAATTTTAGCCCACAAATTGAACAATAAACAGCAATTTTGAGTACTTTGGAGGAAGAAGTAGATACTTTGTCCTATTTTTGCATACCATCATCTTGTTAGTCGCAATAAATAAAAATAGATTAAATATATAACTGTAAGGCACGTAATATAGGGGGCAAGTTGCTGCACGATTGTTTTCTTTTGCCCTTTTAAAATTCTTGTGTACCAATCAGCCCAATCACCGCCTGTCGCTTTGCCCCATTCCGTCAAAATAACCAGAATCGTCTCATCCTCAAAAACATGTTGAATGAGATGATTGATCAGAGACGTTTTCCCCGAACCAAGAAATCCCTGAACGAGTCAACCACTATCAGCATTATGTCCCTCTAATGTCTTTAATAACTGCTCTGAAAGCAAATTCTGACCAATAAATACAGCCTGGCCAATAGTATGTGGTTTTGCTGACTTATATTCCCATCTGCCATTAACATATTCAAAATGAAACCAACTTTTTTCCCCGGCAACGAGCCCTTTAGCTCGCACAATCTGACCATATTGCCCTGTGCTTATATGGTCTAACATTTTCTTTAATATGGAAACAGAAAATACGCGAGAACCTTTCCAGGAAACATTCTGAAAAATGTCTGCTCCCGAATGTCTCTTCACATGATTTAGAACTTGTAGTTGTTTTGCGCCTGAGGAAAATCTTTTCCTTATATTGCTGGCAGGTTCACTAGCACTTTGGTTTTCATATAACGGATCTTTTGCTAAAATCTGCTGAATCGATAACTGATTCCAAGGAGTCGTTACAATTTTCGATGAAGCATTATACCGACGAATCATTTTTACGACTTCTTCGATTTCCTGGGGTGAAACGTCCTGGGTTTTATTGCAGATAATTGTTTGTGTATAAGCAATTTGATCTTTATAAAATTCGCCGAAATTTACTAAAAAAGAATGGGCATGATGGACGTCAACTACTGTTATAACGTGATCAAGGCTTATAACATCATGAAAACAAGGCTGCTTCACAATCTGAAGCACCTCAGATAACTTTCCTATCCCCGTCGGCTCAATTAAAATTCTTTCTGGCCTTATTTCGGAAATTGCTTGTTGTAGCACTTTTGTAAATTCACCCTTTAACTTAACGAACAGCAGATACATCCTGGTATTCCTTCAAATTAATATAGCATCAGGACAAAATAAGGGGACTCTCGTATTTTTACGAGAGTCCCCTTGCTGCTGAGTCAGATCAGCAGCGTATTGGCGAATACAAAAAATGCGGTAGGATAGAATGGCAAAATCGCTTTAGGGATATTCTATAAATAATCGGTTTCAAAAAAAGATTTTTGAAGATGACGAGGTGTGACTCGATACAATGACTTAAAACCGGCTAGGGTTTAAAATGAGAAAAAATTCCAAAGTTTAATGCAGTGAAGGCGGGTTCTTATGAGTCGAGAAAAAAGATTGAAAATAAAAAAGGTTGGCGTAGAACATTTAGAGCAATATAACCAACTGCTGCGGTATGTCTTTCAGGTGACTGATAATGATTTACACAGGATAGGCTGGAAAGAAAGAGATATAATCCTTGCTAAATCTCCGGTGCTGGAACAAGCGGATGTTCTTGGATGGTTTGATGGAGAAAAACTGGTGTCTCAGGTGGCTGTCTATCCTTTTCAAGTGAGAATTTTCAATGCGATTTATGATATGGGAGGGCTTACGGGGGTTGGAACTTTTCCCGAATACTCCAATCAGGGCTTGATGCACAAGCTGCTCCGCCAGGCACTGGCAAATATGCGGGATAAGAAACAGTCGATTTCTTACCTGTATCCCTATTCGATCCCGTACTACCGCCGCAAGGGGTGGGAAATTATTTCAGATAAAATAACATTTGAAGTCAAGGATTATCAATTGCCAAAAAATAAACAAGTGTTCGGAGAGGTTGAACGCATTGATATTGAAAATAATGACTTAAAGGCAGTTTATGAGCGCTTTGCCTATCAAAGCCATGGAGCGATGCTGCGCAACGAGTTAGCCTGGGATGAATATTGGCGGTGGGATACGGATGATCTGACAGCCGCAATTTATTACAATGAAAGCAGGCAGCCTGATGGATATGTGCTTTATTGGATTTCAGATGAAGTGTTTCACATTAAAGATATGATATTCATTAATGAAGAAGCCCGCAGCGGACTGTGGAACTTTATCAGCGCCCACTTTTCTATGATTTCAAAGGTTGTAGGCAATATTTATACGGATGAACCGTTAGCTTTTCTGCTGGAAGATGGGGATATCAAAGAAACGATTTCCCCGTATTTCATGGCTCGGATTGTAGATTTGGAGCAGTTTATTACGCAATATCCCTTTAAGCCTAATACTGAGAAACGTGTGTGGACGTTTACCCTTGATGATCCCCTCCTGCCGTGGAATCAAGGAACCTTTACCATATGTATTCATCCTAATGGAAAAGGTGAGGTAGCGCGGGTAGGAGAGCGCAGCAAATCCCAGATCGATATCCAAACCATGACAACCATGCTGCTCAGTTATAAAAGCCCCAGCTATCTTCATAAGATAGGCCGCCTTTCCTGTAGTTTGGAGACCGTTAAGATGCTGGAAGATGCGATTTCTCAGCAGACTCTTTATTTTTCCGATTACTTTTAGCATTCTTATGCTTAAAGATGGCAAAAAGTATTTATTTTTTGTGCTTGACAATAATAATAAACATATGGCATGATTAAGATCATAATTAATTTTGATTAGCAGGGTCAAAAACGGCTAATCGATAAATTGATGAACATAGGATGATTTACTCTAAGCTGGTCATAATAAATGAAGGCTAAAGATGCGTACCCGTGCGCTTCTTTAGCCTTTTTTGATTTGTCTTAGAAAAAGAAAGGAATGAGGAAATGATTGTTAAAAACGTTAAAGCACTTATTTTACTAGTTACTATGATGTTTATTGCAGCAGTGGCAGCAGGTTGCGGCAGTAGTAATACGGCACAGCCGTCAGTGGCAAAGTCTGCCAAAGAGGTGGTAGAATTCAAGTATCCAGAACTTGTTTATTTTGACTATATCTATTTAGCAGATGAATTAGGATATTTTAAAGACGCTAACGTTCGGCCTAAGTTTGTAGGAAAAATGGGCGCTGGACAAGTAATCCCTTCACTGGTAAATGGTTCAATTGATGTTGCCACCAGGCATACCCCCGTCGTTATTGCGGCCATTGCCAGCGGTGCAGACATTAAAATTTTTACCTCTGGCAGCAGCTCCACCAAACAGTGGCCTCATATGAAATACTTTGTCCGTGCGGACTCTGATATTAAATCAATCAAAGACTTTAGCGGTAAAACCATTGGTCTTAATAGTTTTGGGGCCTGCGCCGAATATGTAACGAAAAAATATCTGCAGGAAAATGGCGGCGATCCCAGCAGTATTAATTTCAAGACAGCACCAGATGACCAGCATGAAATGGCATTGGCAGAAGGACACACGGATATTGCCATTATTCATCCGCCTGCTTCAGGACGTGCCAGCAATGATCCTAAATTTAAAATGCTATTCAGCGATTATGATATTGACCAAGGTCTCAGCGGTATGTGCCCTTATTCTGTGAACGGTAAATTCCTGAAAGAACATCCCGAAGCAGTAAAAGAATTAACGGAAATTCTGATTAAAACGGCTAAATGGAGTAATGCACATCCTCAGGAAGCAAAAGATATTATGGCTAAGCGCTTTAATATGAAAGCGGATCAAGTGGAACTTTATAATTTTTCAGAAGATCAGCTGGTACCGGAAGCAGGAGTGCAATATTGGATTGACAGACTGGTTGAAGTCAATAAGCTGGCACCAGGTCAGGTGAAACTGGAACAAATTTATACCAATGAGTACAATCCTAACTATAAAAAATAAATTACAGTAGAAAGGTGAGAAGTCTACCATGAGTAAAATACAAGCTAGCAAGATTCATCGCCAATTCCAAGTGAACAATGATTTTGGAAAAAAGACAAAATTAACGGTCTTGGATGATTTTAACTTGCAGGTCCGTGAGGGAGAGTTTCTTTCTATACTAGGACCCAGTGGCTGCGGTAAATCTACCTTTCTAAACATGCTAGCCGGGTTGGATAAACAAGATGGCGGACAAATATTGATTGATGGTAAGCTCGTAAGTGATAGAAGTTTTGACCGTGGCATGGTCTTTCAGGGATATGCACTTTTTCCCTGGCGTACAGTTCTGGAAAATGTGGAGATCGGACTGCAAATTCGTGGATTAGAGAAAAAGGAACGGGAGGAAATTGCCAGGTATTACTTAGCAATGGTTGGCTTGACAGCTTTTGCCAATCGTTACCCTCATCAACTGTCAGGAGGAATGAAGCAAAGAGTCGCCATTGCCCGTGTACTGGCTTATCAACCGGATATCATGCTGATGGACGAACCCTTTGCTGCCTTAGATGCTCAAACAAGAGAAACCCTGCAGCTGGAGCTAATTCGAATTTGGGAAGCCGATAAGAAAACCATTGTCTTCATTACCCATAGCATTGATGAGGCAATTTTGCTCTCTGATCGTGTAGCCGTAATGACAGCAAGACCAGGCAAAGTAAAAGAAATTATTGATGTTTCCTTGCCGAGGCCTCGCTCAGAAGAGATTCGCAATTCATCTGAGTTTGCTCAAATTAGACAATATGCCTGGAGTCTGATTAAAAATGAAGTTACGAAAGCCCAAGGATTGCAAGAAAGTATAGAAAACGATCAGGGAAGGATAATGGTTCAGCCTATTCTTTCACTGCAACAAAAATTTAAGGACATGATTCAGAAAAGGATAGGTGGACACAATGAGAAAATTGGCTAATTTCTTTACCGGTTCTTTGGAAAAGACGATTGGCCTAATCTTATTTATTGCATTATGGGAACTGGCGCCTCGGGCAGGTTGGGTCAATTCTACCTATTTAAGTCCGCCATCGGCAGTCGTATCTGCACTAATAGCCCTGCTAAAAAGCGGGGATCTGATTAAGCATCTATTAATCAGTCTCCAAAGAGCTTTGGTGGGCATGGCGGTTGCTGTTTCTTTTGGTATGATTTTCGGGTTATTTATTGGCTATTTCAAAAAGATTGAAGGCTATTTAGATGCTTTGTTTCAGTCTTTTAGGCAAATGTCGGCGTTTGCACTTTTTCCTGTGTTTATTCTTTTATTTGGAGTGGGCGAGCTTTCCAAGACCATTATTATTTTTTGGGCTTCTCTGTGGCCTATTTTATTAAATACCATTAATGGGGTCAAAAATGTGGATACATTACTGGTACAATCGGCTAAATCCATGGGAGCATCACAAAAATTTATTTTCTTACGGGTTATATTACCTGCGGCAGCTCCCGATATTTTCACAGGGATTCGCTTAGGAGGATCTTACTGCGTCATGTCCCTTGTTGCAGCAGAAATGATCGGTGCTACCTCTGGATTGGGATATCTAATCTTATATTCCCAGGAAACATTTAATATCCCTGATATGTATGCAGGCATTGTGGGGTTAGCCATTATGGGATTGGGAATAAACTATGCCCTAAAGCTGATTGAAAAATCCTTTAGCAGCTGGAAGCAAGGCGTTGCAGTTGGTGAGTAAAAATAACAGTAAGGGCAGAGGTCATTACTGGTTTTCTTTCAGCAGTAGAATTAATCAGAGCAGGGTTTTTTCTTATATTTAGTATAGTGTCGACTCATGTTTATAAACGTGAGTCGCTTTTCTTTAACATTTAAACAATAAACTGGAAATAAATTCGTATTTGAGCTGCTGGATAGACGGCGATACTGGTGTGTAATCGGTGAAACAGCTAATGTTGCTTACCGTAATTTACTGATGGAAAAGTTAAGTAATTGATTGAAATTGGAGTCAGAGTGCCTTACGCGAGGTGAAATTTCCGCGCAGTGAAGTAGGGCAAAAGCCTGTACGTTTTTTAAATAACTTACTGAAATAATAGGGGTCAGAGTAACCTATGCAAGAGGAAATCTCCGATATTGAGCGAGCTGTGGTGCACAATAGTTCCCGGGCGCGCCGCAATCGGTGTTCGATCAAATATTCAAGGGGTGCCATACCGGTATGCTTTTGAAACAGATAGGAGAACTGTTTGCTGTTTAAGCCATACTGGCCAGCCAATTTGGCTACTGTAAGTGGTTCCATGTAGTGAGTCTTCATATATTCTACGGCCTGCTCCACCAGTTCCCGGCCCCATTCGCTGTGACGACTGTCAGCGCAGGTCAAACTTTCATCCAGAATACTGAAAAACAGCAATTTGGCCTGCAGGGCGGACAAATTGCCCGGCGTGATGCAGACGTTATACAGACGGTGCAGCAAATCATTGATGCGGGTGCTGTAACCCGAATTAATCTGATAATGGGAAAATGCCTGGGGAAACTCGATTTTGGCATTGTCGTCAACTTGATAATGGATGATCATATAATCCCACTCAGTGCACCCCACCACTTCTTTGTCCAGAGGGATATTGGGACCGCCGTGAAAAATTTTCCCCGGCTCCATTTCGTAAGGCACACCGTCAAAAGACATCCTCGCCCGTCCTTTTATGGGAAAAATGAGACCCGAGAACGGCGGAGTGAAGACACCAAAACATTTTTTCCCCGGCGGCACGTTCGCTCTGATCACATCAATGATTTGGAATTCGGTTCGGGAAAAGTTTCCCGCCAGTTGATTGATATCCACGTGCATTTTCGGTCCTCCCCACTCACCTGTGCAGAAAGCTCCCGGCTTCATGCGCTTATAAATCATTGTCATAGGCGATAAAATAACAGATACTGCTTTATTAAAAATATAAGTTGCATTATAATAATGATATTGATTATCATTATTATAATAATTTTACTATTGGATGTCAAACCTTTCGCCAAACTGTTCTGTCATGATATTCAAGGGAAAATCATTCGTATTTTCAAGAATAAAAATAGGATGTTTTGGAATTCTGTCCATTTATTCAACCTTTTCTACTTGGAATGATGTTGATTTACGCCACTTTTTTCTTTGGAACTATGTCCATTTACTCAAACTTTTTTACTTGGTATTCTATAAGTACTAGTTTTGCGCAGGGCCTTGAAGCTCAATGACTTACGGTCTTGTGGCTGAAAGCAGCTATGTGGCAATGCATTGCACCAGTAAAGGAGTTGATACCAATGAAGAAAACATTGTTCCCTGCCAAAAACCGCCTGCTTTACGTCTTGGTCGGCAGCAGCCTGCTCTGGAATACGTCGGCAATTGTCTATGCTGAGGATACGGCAGAAATAGTTACTGCTGCCAGCCAGGCCGATACTCAACCAGTTTCTTCCGCTAAAGCGACTGTCGGTCAGGGGGAATTCATCCTGGAAGGAGTTGAAGTGACTGCCAGCCGTGCAGCTTTTCCCCCGGCCTACGCTGGTGGACAGGTGGCCCGCGGCGCCAATCTCGGCGTACTGGGTAACAGAGATTTTATGGATGCGCCTTTTCATGTCACCAGCTATACGTCCCAGATCATGGAAGATCAGCAGGCCAATACGCTGTACGATGTACTCATCAACGATCCATCCGTCCGCTTCACTACCCCTACCGGGCAAGCCGCTGAATATTACAAGATTCGCGGCCTGGACGTTGCGATGGAACATCTTTATTTTAACGGCATGCAAGGTTTGGCGCCATACTATCGTGTTCCTGTTGAATTTCTCGAACGGGTAGAAGTGCTCAAGGGGCCCAGTTCCCTGCTCTACGGCGGCGTGAATGCCTCGGTGGGCGGATCGATCAACCTGGTGCCCAAGCGGGCCGGTGAAGAGGACGTAACCAGTTTTACGACAAGTTATACCTCTTCGTCCCACTTTGGAGGGCATCTTGATATTGGCCGGCGCTTCGGAAAAAACAAAGAATGGGGCATTCGTTTCAATGGTCTGTACGCGGATGGTGACACCGAAACTGACGGCCAGTCGAAGGAACGACTGCTGGGCTCCCTGGGCGTGGATTACCGCCACGACCGCTGGCGGCTGTCTCTGGATGCTTACGGTTCCCAGGAGAATTATGAAAACGGCCTCATTTCCATGTATCAGCTGCAAAGCAATACTATTAAAGCGCCTCATGGCTCAACCAATCTGTTTAAAGGCACCTCGGGCGCCGCCCGGAATAACGGGATTCTGTTTAAAGGTGAATATGACATTCAGGAAAACCTAACCGCCTACGCCGGCTTCGGCAAAGCCGCTTCCAGGGCTACCGGCTTCATCAACGGCAATCATATTTTACTTGTCCAAGCCGACGGAACGGCTTATCCCCGCAATCTTTTTAAACAAAACTTCTGGAATGACGCCACTTCAGCCGAACTGGGACTGCGCGGCACGTACCAGACTGGTTCGGTCAAGCATCAATTGGTCTTAAGCTCCAGCTTTCTCGATAATGAGTATTCCAGCACGTTCAACCGTTATGTCGCTACTCCTTACATGAGCGGTTTCCCCATCAGTATTTATGATGACTCGTTCTCATTTGCCGACTATTTTAATAGTGTGGCCTGGAAGGGCAAGGGCGGCAAGACATCTACCACGAAGCTGTCCAGTTATCTTTTGGCTGACACACTTTCCTTCAACGAGGAAAAAGTGCAGTTAACGTTAGGGGCAAGCCGGCACAGTGTGAAAACGAAAAATTTTAACGCCATCACTGGCACCCAGACTGCACAGCATGATGCGGATAAAACGCTGCCTCTAGTCGGTTTTGTAGTCAAACCCTGGGGCAACTCGGTTGCGCTTTATGGCAACTACATTGAAGCACTTTCCCCTGGAGCGGAGGTCGGAGCCACCTTGGGCTATACCAACTCCGGTCAGTTAATGGCGCCGTATACCAGTAAACAAAAAGAAATTGGCATCAAATGGGATAGAGGGAAATTCGCGAATACGCTGTCTTTATTTCAAATTAACCGGCCCAACACAATGGTTGTCACAAATAGCCTAAATGAAAAAACCCAGACCTATGACGGCGAACAGGAAAGCCGCGGCGTTGAATGGAGCACTTTTGGCGAAATAGGCAAGAACCTGCGCTTGTTGGGCGGCATCAGCTATCTTAAGGCTGAAATAAACAATGCAACCGCGACCGCAACGAAAGGCAACACCCCCTTTGGCGTACCCAAATGGACGATGAATGCCGGCGTCGAGTGGGACACGCCGTGGAATCATGATTTAACGCTTTCACTGCGGGCAGTATATACGGATTCTCAATATATTAACAATGCCAACACCATCAAAATACCGAGCTGGGTGCGCTATGACATCGGCGCGCGCTACACAACCGAGATCAAGAACGTCCCGGTTACCTACCGGCTTAGTGTGGAAAACCTGTTTGACAAACAATACTGGGCAGGTGCTTTCAGCATGGAAGGCTTCGCCACATTAGGCGGTCCCCGCACCGTTAAGCTGTCGGCGACCATGCATTTTTAGACCATATTCCTATTGGAGGAGTTAGAATGAAAAGACTAATGGGGCTTATCGTCTCACTCGCGCTTTTGACAGGGCTGCTGACTGGCTGCACCGGAAATCCTGCGGGAAATAGTGCAAGCACTGCCGTGAGTACACCAGAGACAACAAGCGGCAAAGCCGTGTGGCCGAGGACAATTACAGACGCAGCAGGGAATAAAGTTGTTTTAGCAAAACAGCCGCAAAGGATAGCAATTCTTCACTCCTTATATTTGGAATACTTTCTTGCCCTGGGGATGCCTCCCATTGCGTCTATGGGAGCTTCGACAGGGAATGCGATGAAGGCTTTGCAAGAATGGGAAACTCTTAAACCCTATGCAGGAACTGCAGACATTATGGACTTAGGCAGTTCCCGGGATTTGAATTTAGAGGCAATTCTAGCAGCGAAGCCGGATGTCATTGTTACATTTAAAGGGCAAGGTCATCTAGCTGAAATGTACGATCAACTAGTGCAGATTGCTCCTGTCATTCAAGTGGATTTTAGCGACTCTTGGCAGGATCAGACATTAGCCTGCGCTGAAATTGTCGGGAAAGAAGCCTTTGCCCAAGAGTTTATTAAAGAAACAGAGACAATCATTTCCTCTGCAAAGAATAAGTTGAGTAAACATAAGGGCAAAACCATTGCCCTTTTCCGTACAGATGGAAAATCATTCATTTCACGGGGGACTAAGGAGTATTACGAAACTTTCGGAATTTCTAAGCCAACTGGTTATCCGGATTATTATCAAACCTTATCCTTAGAGGCGGTTGCTGAGATGAAGCCGGACTATATTGTCTTTCAGGACTCTGTCCAAAATGCACAAACATTTGTGAAGGCTCAGGAATCTTCTTCTGTATGGCACTCATTAGGCGCAGTAGAAAATGGACAAGTACTCTATTTTGATGATTCTCTTAATACATTTGGACCTCTTGCCATGCGGATTACCGCTGACAAACTGATGCAGATATTTCCAGAGTAGTAATGGGAAAAACACAGTAGTACCGCTCCTATAAAGGTTTGTTTTTCTGATTTTGCACGAAGGCGGTGGATATGCTGGAGCGATACCAGATACAGGCCGGGGCGTAGCAGAAGGGAGGAACCACCAGAATGAATCAGACAAACAAACCGCCGATTCAAAGCAGAAAAAAAAGTCACGCCTGGACAGCTTGGTTCATTATCATAGCGGGGACCGGGCTGCTCACACTGATCATGGCGTTTTCCATCACCGTGGGTGCGGCGGAAATTCCGCTGTCCTCGGTATGGGACGCCCTGTTTCGCTTTGATGCGAAGAATACCCAGCATTTAATTGTTGTTGACCTCCGTCTTCCCCGTGTTATTGCAAGCGCCTTAGTTGGCGCTGCTTTCGCTGTAGCGGGAGCCATTATGCAGGGCACGACCAGAAATCCCATGGCAGATTCAGGGCTGATGGGTCTGAATGCCGGAGCGGGTTTTGCCTTGTCCATCTGCTTTGCCTTATTCCCGGATCTGGTATATATGCAGATCATTCTTTTTTCCTTTTTGGGCGCGGCATTTGGCGCGGCGCTGGTAGGAGGCATTGCTTCCCTGCGGCGTGGGGGCGCTACCCCCATACGGCTGGTATTAGCAGGTGCCGCTGTCAGCGCGCTGCTGGCAGCGCTTAGTCAGGGCATTGCCCTATACTTCGGAGTAGCCCAGGATATGATGTTCTGGACCGCGGGCGGCGTGGCCGGTTCCAACTGGGAGCAAATTAGAATTATGGCGCCGTGGATACTTGGCGCGCTCTTGGGAGCCATCACCCTTGCTCGTTCTGTCTCTCTGCTGAGCCTTGGCGAGGATGTAGCCAAGGGATTGGGGCTGAATACGACGGTGGGCAATGTACTATGCTTCCTGATCGTGCTGATACTGGCGGGTGCTTCCGTTTCCGTTGTGGGCGCTGTGGGGTTTGTGGGACTTATCATCCCCCATCTGGCACGGTATTTTGTAGGCGTGGATTACCGCTGGGTAATTCCTTCCTCAGCCGTGTTGGGCGCGCTGCTCATGGTGCTGGCGGATTTGGGCGCGCGAACGCTCAACCCGCCTTTTGAAACTCCCATCGGCGCGCTGATTGGGCTTGTCGGCGTTCCCTTCTTTTTGTATCTTGTTCATAAGCAAAGGATGGCACTGTGATGATGAACCAACTGCAGAAAAACGAAGCCCATAAAAGAAAAATCGCTTTGCGCAACACGGTCATTGTCATCGGATGCGCGTTGCTGCTCATGCTTTCCTTTATCATCAGCATGAACACCGGATATACAAAACTGCCTCCGTCAGATACGCTCCGCACTTTGTTCGGCGGGGGTACGACCAGGGAAAATCTCATTTTGTTCGATTTTCGGCTGCCTCGTATTGTGGTTTCCATTCTAGTGGGGGCAGGTCTCGCGCTATCCGGCTGCATCATACAGGGCGTCGCCAAAAATGCGCTGGCTGATCCAGGCCTGCTTGGTATTAATGCCGGCGCGGGACTGATGGTGATCTTATATGTGCTGTTCTTTGGGGCACATTCCTTCCTGTCCGTATTCACTCTGCCGTTTCTGGCGCTATTTGGCGCAGGCGTAACGGCGGGGATCATTTATGCTTTGGCCTTCAAAAAAGGAGAAGGCGTCGCGCCCCTGCGCCTGATTTTAACCGGTGTGGCAGTGCAGGCGGGGCTTTCTTCTTTGACAACCGTGCTGGTGGTCAAGCTGGCTGACACCCAGTTTGATTTTGTGACGACGTGGCAGGCAGGGAGCATCTGGGCAAGCAACTGGAAATTCGTGCTGGCCCTGCTGCCGTGGCTGCTGCTCTTAACTCCCTATGTACTGTCTAAATCCCGGGTGCTGGATGTGCTGAATCTGGGGGATGACGTAGCTCACAGCCTGGGCGCGACCGTGGAGCGGGAACGGCGCAGGCTGCTTGCAGCCTCCGTCGCGCTGGCGGCTTCCTGCGTAGCGGTCAGCGGCAGCATCAGTTTTGTGGGACTGATCGCGCCTCATCTGGCGCGTCGGCTGGTGGGACCGAGGCATCGGATTCTGTTGCCTACCTGCGCGCTTACGGGAGCAGTATTGGTTTCGGCGGCAGATACCATCGCACGGGTGGTTGCGCAGCCTGCGGGAATTCCTACCGGTATTATGGTGGCGATCATTGGCGCGCCGTACTTCCTTTATCTTTTGGCGAGAAGCAGATACTAACGAAAGGATGATGAATCTGAGCAGCATTGCAACAGAGAATTTAGCCGTCTCCTACGAAGACAATCTTGTAGTAAACAGTTTGAATATGCAGATTCCCCAGGGGAAAATTACGGCCATCATTGGTCCAAACGGCTGCGGCAAGTCTACGGTGTTAAAGACTGTGGGGCGGATCCTGAAACCGAAAAACGGCATGGTATACTTGAATGGGGATGATATCCGGCGCTTAACGACCAAAGAAGTGGCTCAAAAAATGGCAATCCTGCCCCAGTCTCCCCAGGCTCCGGCCGGTTTGACGGTGGGCGAGCTGGTGGCCTATGGCCGCTTTCCCTATCAGCGGGGCTTGGACAAATTAAAGCCCGAGGATAAAAAAATTATTGCCTGGGCACTGGAAGTTACCAAACTCACAGAGTTGGAAATCACGGCGGTAGACAACCTTTCCGGCGGGCAGCGTCAGCGGGTCTGGATCGCCATGGCCCTTGCACAGCAAACCGATTTGATTCTGCTGGACGAGCCGACTACCTATCTCGATTTGTCCTACCAGCTGGAAGTATTGGAACTGCTCTACCGTCTGAACCGGGAGCAGGGCCGAACCATTGTGATGGTGCTCCACGACTTAAACCTTGCCGCCCGCTTTGCCGACTACATGGTAGCGATCCGCTGCGGGGACATTATCTGCCACGGTGCACCAGAAGAAATAATGACCACTAAGGTGCTGCGGGAAACGTTTCGCATCGACGCACAGATCATAATCGAACCCCGCACAGGCAGGCCTACCTGTATTTCCTATGACCTCATTAAAGACAATAAACCGAGTGCTAGTTTAAAGACAGATTCTACATGAAAGAAGGTGCCAAATGAAAAAAATTGCAATCTACGGCAAGGGCGGTATCGGAAAATCGACCACCGTATCCAACGTATCGGCAGCCATGGCAGCGCTGGGATTGATTGTACTGCAAATCGGCTGTGACCCTAAGGCCGATTCCAGCCGCACGCTGACCGGCGGGAAAAACATTCCCACAGTGCTGGATACCCTGCGGAAAAAGGGCGACGCAGAGCTTGACGACCTTGTGGTAAAAAGCAGCACAGGCGTGCTGTGTGTGGAATCCGGCGGCCCGGTTCCCGGGGTGGGCTGTGCCGGGCGTGGCATCATCACGGCTTTTGAAAAGCTGGAAGAACTGGATGCCTACGAAATTTACAAACCAGATGTGGTGCTTTACGACGTGCTGGGTGATGTGGTCTGCGGCGGCTTTGCCATGCCCATCCGGGGCGGCTATGCTGACGAGGTGTGCATTGTCACCTCGGGTGAGATGATGGCCCTCTATGCAGCGGCGAATATCGCCCACGCGGTCAAGAGTTTTGGCAAGCGGGGCTACGCCTCCCTGCGGGGGCTGATCCTCAATGCCAAGAACATTGAAGGCGAAAATGAACTGGTGGATAAGGCAGCGGCGGAGATTGAGGCGCCGGTTATTTATCGTCTGCCCCGCGATCCTTTTGTTCAGGAGGCCGAGGCCCAGGGAAAAACCGTGGTGGAAGCTTTTCCCGATTGCACCATGGCGGTCCATTACAAGGCACTTGCCAAGCTGCTGCTGGAAGGAGGCGAAGCAACATAAACGAGTTGAAACACGTAAAGCGCCTGTCGGCAGTGAAATCTAACAATGGCATAAAATTTCTGACCCCTGCAGTTTCTCCCGGCAACCATTGCCCTATGCGTATCGCGTCAGTAAATGTAGAAAAAATCAAAGGTCTGTCTTCTTTGCTGGTTGGAATGCCGGAATGCGCCACCCATTCGCGGCTTTATAACCCCAAGCCGGAAGGCAGGAATGGCGAGCTGCATTGGCTGTATGTACTGGATGCTCAGGAGGTGGTGTTCGGCTGCCGGAATGGGCTGATAGATGCCCTCAGAAAGATGGATAACGCCGGAGCAAAGGCGATTTTAATGATTGTCACCTGTATACCGGAGCTGATTGGGGAGGACATCCAGGCAATTCTTAATGAAGTACAGCCGGAATTGTCTGCGCGTATCACCTTTGTGATGCTGGGACAGTTCAAAAACATCAGTTATCCTCCCGGTTCGTGGAAAACAATGGAGGCATTAGGCATGCTGATGGACGGGAAAGCAACAGATTCTAATCGCATTAATGTGCTGGGCCGTGCTCCAGAAGAAGAACATATCCCCCTGCCGTCTTTGCTGCCCGCTCTCACGGGACGCGGCATTGCTTTACGCTATCTGGCGCCAGGCTCTTCCCTGGAGGATTTTCAAAGCGCGCCGGATGCTGTACTAAATTTGGTGGTTTCTCCCTTTATGCAGCCGTTGGCTGCCAGGATGGAGCAGGAATTTGGCGTTCCATATATCTCCCTGCACACGCTATATGATGTAGAAAGCATCGACAAGGCTTATAGAGCTCTTGGCGAGCGCTTCGGCTATTCCTGGGACGGTGCATTTGATAAGGAACGTCAGGAAGCCCTCACTCTGCAGAAGCAGGCAGAAAAAAGGCTGGGCGGGCTTCAGTATATATTCTTTCCTAGAATTGATATACCCCTTCCACTAGCGGTTTATCTCACTAAACTTGGCATGGAGCCTCTGCTTTTGCATTTGGAGGAATATTATCCCGAAGACAGGGAGTATGCCAAGGAACTAACTGACATGGGGTATAATCCCTGGATTTGCCGGATGGTGAATGCACAAGCAGATTTGCCGATTTTAAAAAAGCTGGCTCCGGATTTATGTTTTGGTTATTTGCCGGAACCTAACAAAACCATTCCCTGCGTACCGGACTTATTTGATTTCTACGGACAGGTGGGTTATGCCCGTACGAATCACCTGTTAAAAAGAATCCTAAGTATATTGAATGAAATCAGCATAGCAGAGAAAGGAGGGACTGTACATGGGGCTGCATCGATTTAAGCCGCTGCCTTCGGGACGTATGGGTATTCTTTGGACACTTGCTTCCATTCGTGGTGCTGCGCTTGTGGAATTTGGCTGCATGGGACACATGCTCTACAGTGGTGTAACCCTCAAACGTGCAGGTGTACATAATGCCTGCAAGCTTTATTCCACTCACATAGACGAAACAGATATCGCCCTTGGCGGTACAGAGAGGCTTAACCATACCATTGACAATGTGGTAATGCGCGATCATCCTCGTGTGATTTTTCTTTTACCCTCGTCGATTCCTGAGGTGATCGGGACAGATCTTCCCGCTCTCTGCGCGGAATTGCAGCAGGAATATCCCGGTGTTCGTCTGCTGCCCTTCGGTTATGGTGGTTTTAATGTCACTCAGCATCGCGGTGTACAAGAAGCCCTTCTGCTGCTTGCCAAAACGCTGGCGGTGGGTGTGAAACGGACGCAGGAACCGACCTTTAATATCATCGGCTCCTGCGCTGATCTGTTTCGCTTTCAGGCGGATGCTATGGAGCTGGTCCGTATAATGGAGGGTACATTCGGCATAAAGCCGCTGTGTGTGATGACCTCGGATACATCCATTACAGAAATTGAGAATATGGGCGGCGCACATATCAACCTTGTCATACGGGGCGAAGGCGAACCTGCTGCGAAGCACTTGCAACAGTGCTTTGGCACACCCTATCTTTTGGGGCGGCCATACGGTATTGACGGAACTACCCGGTGGCTTGACCAAATTGCGCAAATAGCCGGTTTGACTGCTGATGCCGCTTTCCTCAAGGCTCAGCGGGAAATCTCCCGGCAGCAGCTTGCAGCCGTAATGCCATCCTTCCGGCATATCATAAGAGCACACCCGGAGGAAGCCGTTTTGTCCTTGGGCGGACATGCCGATGTGGTCAGGGGCATTCTTTCTTTTGGCTGCGGTGAGTTTTCCCTTGGCAAAGGAACCTGCTGGTGCGACTGTCCTGATATGACCAGTGAGGATATCCCCTATTTTTCGGAAGAACAATGGACGCAAGCGGTACAGAAACATCAAAAAGGCTATCTCATGGCCAGCGGTGAGGCGCTGGAATGGGCGGGCCGCAATACAGAGCTGCAAATTTCCAATCCCGACACAAAATGGCGGTTGCATCCCTATGAGCCTCCCTTTATGGGCTTTCGCGGTGCTGTTCATCTGGTGAATCTGTGGATTAATGAAAATATCGAGGATTGATAGCAGGAGGGAACTAGCAAAATACAGCCTTTTTAAAAAGAGAAGTCATCCATGATGTTACCACTACGGTAGATTATGGGGGGCTTCTCTTTAATAGGTTATGCAAACTAAATCATCGATCCTTTCGATGAGGCCGTTGAGATCAAAAGGATTAATACAGGCATCAACCTTTGAAGATTTGACAAAATCATATTGGTTTGCAAGTAATATGACCGGCAGTAAGCAAAAGTGCAGGCATGTCTTAAGGTCAAAAATGAAGGATTGTAGATGAGCTAGGGTATGCTGATCAGTGCTGCCAATAATAATGAGATCCGGGAGGTCGTCAATTGCATATTTTTTTATTAAATAATGCCATGCGCTGTTGCTGTTATCTAACTCAATCAGATTAATATAGCCGCTGGTTTGGAGGGCGATAGTCAGCATCTCTCGCAGCAAAGAGGAATTATGAATGAGGAGAATGTTCTTTCGCTGCCGATCGGTGATTTGTTTATGGCGGAGTGCCAGAATGGTTCCGCGGGTCAGAGTTGCAAAGTCTGGCAACAGCACTTGATGGTCTCCCAAGACAATACTGGGAAATTTTCCATGGCCATCAAAAACTGGCGGTGGGTTAGAGGTAGAAAGGTCATAGAAGCCTATAATGTTATCAACTTTAAAACAAAAATAGAATTGATTTAATTTGCAAAAAATAATTGTTTCAGTGTGAATCGGTTCTTTTTTGCCTAGCAGCTTTGCAATGTTAAGCAAGGGAATGTTTTTGTCTTTCCATACGAATAGGCCATTTAGCCCGAGAGGAATCTCCTCGGCAAGAGTGAGAGACATAGGAGGGATGAAGCAGCAGACCTGGTCAGTATCAATGCCATAGTGATGTACGCCAATGCTAAAAACAAGGACTGCATTTAACGGCGTTTTGTTTATGACAGATTCTTCATTGATAGAATCGTTTAAGGACATGTTAGTAATGCGCCTGTTCATGAGGAGAGCTCCTTTTTGTTGCATTTTAAAACCATTGATTTTGCCATGACTAATTGTCGGATTCTGTCCAATAAATCGTTTTCTCAACATTTATTTAAGATGACCATAGCGTCATTTAGAGCCTGCAAATACAAGCCGGGAAGAGTTTTATTAGGAATCGAGCAATTACCGGCATAAAAAAATGCTGTATGCCAGTCACCTTTTTCATAGGCGAGTATTAAGGATAGAATATCGCCTAGAATTGTGTCGGCACCCAGCAGAGCTTGCTTGACCGCATCGGCAATCGGAAGTTCCTGCAAAATGGTAGGCAGAGGACGGTGCAACAAACAATCAATCAGGGAAAACAGCCCCATTAAGAAAGCCTGGGAAGCTAGCTCGGGCTTGTTCATTTTCTGAGCCAGTAATTCTCCAAATTTAGCCCGCATAACAGATACTGTCATTACCTCCTCTGGTTTTTCCTGGCTTAGGTCTCTCATGATTAACAAGGTGACCCATTGCTCAATTTGACGCTGTCCTAATAGAACAAGTGCCTGCCGGACGGAAGAGACAGGGGATTTGAGACCAAAATGAACGGAGTTTATGTATTTTAGCAATTTATAAAAAAAAGAAATATCGTTCTTAATAATCTCTTCCAGACGATTGAAATCTAGATTCGGCTTTTGGATCTCCTGTAGAATTCGGTGATATTGCAGATTATAACTAGGGAGATCTTTTTCTGATAAGGTTTCGGGCTTACTGAAAAAGTAGCCTTGAAAATAGCTGTATCCCCAGATAACTGCCTGTTCAAAATCCCTTCGCGTTTCTACCTTTTCAGCCAAAAAATCAATGCGAGGATTCCGGATTCTGGATATAACTGCCTGGCGTTCTCGAACGGATGTAGTAAGAAAATCAATTTTGATAATATCAGCCAATTCAATTAAATCACGATATTTGTCGGAAAAGACAAAGTCGTCAAGGGCAATGACATAACCGCGCTGTTTTAACTGTTTGCATATGGTGATGACTTCTTCATCTGGTTCGATATCTTCCAGTATTTCAATGACAATGGATTGAACCGGTAAGCAAGTATCGATTGCTTGTCGTAATATATTACGGGTAAAATTGATAAAAGCTGGTTTACTATTTGTTATTTTATCAATTCCAAACAGCAAAAAGGCGTTGAAAAGCACATTGATTGTAGCAGCATCATGATCAACGGCGGTATAGTCTGTTGATCCGGCAGAGCGAAAAAGTAATTCGTAGGCAACAACTTTTTCACGACAATCAAAAATTGGTTGTCTTGCAAGAAAACGATTCATATTTTAATCTCACTTTTTAAGATGTCTGTTATCACTACGCTTAGTGGATAAACGAAGGGTAGCTTGGTTTCCTCCGTTTCGTTTGCTGATATACATGCTCTGGTCAGCTCGTTTAACTAGGCTTATTACCGAATCGCCAGGATGGGACCAAGTGGCACCTAAGGAAATGGTTAGGGAAAAAGGGGGAGATGTATCTGGTATTGGGATTTGCAGTTCTGCGGTCTGGCAGCACAGGTGGTTGGCGATGGTCTTAAGTACATCTTTGGAGAGCTGACCGCCAAGTACGATGATGAATTCATCACCGCCCCAGCGAATGAAGGTATCACTGGGACGCAACTGACCTAAGAGCGCACTGCTTATGGTTTTGAGTACAAGATCACCAGTGTCATGTCCATATTGGTCATTAACAAATTTGAAATTGTCGATGTCAAAGAACAGCAGGGCGAAGGGGATTTTGCTTTCCCGGGCTTTTTGCAGTTTAGAGGTAAGAAAGGATTCACCGAAACACCGATTTTTTAGTCCAGTTAAGGTGTCAGTCTGACTTTTGGCGATTAATTTGCTGAATTCAGACTGGTTGCAAATTGGATCCAAGAATTGAGATGCTAAGCTGAAGGATTCGCCAGCAGCGATGATGTCGCCGGCTTCGTTGCGGATAGGAAAAATACGGATGAACACTTCTACTAGATGACCTTGTTTATGATGGAGATAGACCTGGGCATCCCTGATTTGACCGTCTTTCAGCGTTTGCTCAAGTGGACAACCATGAAAGCAGAGCTGGCCGCAAGCGGCGTTAATGTGCGCCAGTGTATCAAGACAAGAGCGGGAATCCGTGCCTGTTACATCTTTCCAATTGTAGCCGGATATTTGTTCGGCGGCGTGATTCCAATAGATAATTTGGCGGCTGAGATTGGCAATATAGAGTCCACTATGAATATGATCTAGAAATTGGACGATTGATTCGATAATATCGGAGGCTTCTTGGTTATTCAGCTTTATGATGACGACACCTCCTTTGACCTAAGCCATGAGATTTCAGAGGGGGGGAATTTGTGAGTTCTGTTGTGCTTGTACCATTGCATTAAATTTGAAATTTTCGGGTTTCATCCTGCAAGGCTTCGCCCAGCTTGGCCAGTGCATTGCCAGAGGCGGCGATTTCCTGCATCGATGCTAACTGTTCTTCGGTGGCTGCTGCGATAGACTGAGTTTGAAAGGCCGCTTCCTTGCTTAATTGTTCTACTTGTTTAGCAGAGTGGGCAACTTGAGAGATGCTTGCGGCCATTTCTTCAACGGAGTGGGCAATTTCATTGATCAGTTTCGATTCCTGGCCGGTGGCTTGAACGATGGCTTGAAACGCTTGACCAGAGGCTTTTACAGTCTGGACGCCTTGCTTAACTTCAACTGTACCAGTCTGCATGGCGAGTACGG
Source organism: Pelosinus fermentans (assembly GCA_002434245.1). Classification (GTDB taxonomy): domain Bacteria; phylum Bacillota; class Negativicutes; order DSM-13327; family DSM-13327; genus Pelosinus; species Pelosinus fermentans_B. The sequence continues at coordinate 39,817 of DJJR01000080.1, read as the reverse complement.
CTTTTTCTGTATCCTCCTGGATTCCGCCGAGCAGAGCAGCAATTTTTTTAGTGGCATCCTGGGATTGTTCGGCAAGTTTTCTGACTTCTTCTGCAACGACGGCGAACCCGCGACCCTGATCGCCTGCGCGGGCGGCTTCAATAGCGGCGTTTAGAGCGAGGAGGTTAGTCTGCCCGGCTATGCCAGATATAGTAACGATGATCTGACTGATTTCCTTAGAGCGTTCTCCTAGTTTGATGATAACATCAGCAGACTCTGTAACGCTCTGCTCTAAGGCTGTCATTTGAACAACGGATTTGTCGATAGCTACTTTTCCTTGTTCAGCCTGACAGGCGGTATGGGCCGAGCTGCTGGCAGCAGCTTGCGTATTGGCTGATATTTGTCTAACTGTTACCGACATTTGCTCAGTGGCAGTGGCGGTTATTGAAGTGCTGGACAACTGTGTCTGGATACCGTTGGCGACACTATCAACGGCGGTGGCAACGCTGTTAGCATTTTTGGCGACCTGATCAGCGCTGGCAGTTAGCTCTTCAGATGAAGCGGCTACTTGCTCGACGGATTGATTAACTTGCAATAGGAGAGAGCGGAGACTGGTACGCATATCTGTTAATGCTTCAGATAACTGACCGAGTTCGTCACGACGGTGTAGGATGGCTTTGGTACCGCGAAAATCGCCACTAGCGAGATCATGACAAATGGTTACCATGCTCTGCAAAGGGGCAGTGATGCTTCTGGTAATGGCGAGGCCGCTGACTGCGAGGAGCAGACAGGCGGTGATGATAATGGCAATCGTTTGGTAAGTCACTTGGTCAAAGGCTATATCGTTTTCATGATGACTTTTAGCAGACTGTGCTATATAGTAATCCGTTAGTGCCTGAGTATCTCGGATGTAGGAGTGAGTCAGAGGCTCCAGACTGCTTAGATAAAGCTGGTAGGCTTGTGCGTTTTTACTAGGATCGTTTTGGAGTGTTAAAGAATGTACTTGATCCTTGATCTCTATGTATTCTTTTCGAGTTTCTTTTAGTGTCACAAATAGGGCTTTGGCCTGGGGATCTTGGTTTATGTTTTCAAGCTTCTCTAGAAGTGCTGCAATACGCTGGGTATCCTTGATAAGGCTTTGATCCAGATCGGCCTGTTTTTTAGAGTCTACATTGAGCATGCTTTGTAAAATGGCACTGTTTATACGGAGGAAAGTTGCTCTGAGGTCCCCTAAGTATTCGGTGGGGGCTAACTGATTAGCATAAATATCGGCGACTGTGGTATTGGACTGGTAAAGGGCGGAGAAACTAGTATAACCGACGATGGTCAGTGCGAAGAAGGCTATAATGATGAGCAGGTTCAGCTTGTACAGTACTTTCATGTTTGTAAGAAATTTCATTGTTTGTAGGACCTCCGATTATGTTTCTAATTTATGTTTATGTACATAGTAATGTTAATCAGAAAATGAAAGAACGTCAATTCTGCTGCCAGTATAAGAAGGAATAGTCTGGATTATACTGTGAGACAGGGGCGGACTTTAGTCCGATTGATGATGGAATTACGTTGGACAGGAAATAATACAAAGAATTGCTTTTGTGGAAGGCGGTGTGGTTTGTGAAGGACAGAGATCAGCAGATAATAGGTTATGACATTAAGAATATAGACAGAGTCGATGAGCTGCGCCGGCAGGAAAGGTATTTTCATATGATGACAGAGCTCTCCTGCCTGATGATCCTGAACTTCACAAAAAGCATGAACAGATATTTGCCGAGTGCCTGACAGGCCAGACAGTGGAGTTTTTAGATCAATACCGACCTGGTGGTTCAAACCGTGACTGTTGGGTTTACGGCAAGTACGAGCCAATTTTTGCGGCGGACGGTCAGGTAGAAAAGATCATCTCCGCTATGGAAATGTGAGAACCGATTCTGACGGGCAGCCGTCAGAAATTTACGGTACGGTTACCGATATTACTGAGCGGCGGGCACTGGAGGAGGCCGAACGGGAGGCGGCGCTTAGACTGCGAGAATTTTCGCGAACAATGCCCGGTGTCGGGATGATTGTTGATTCTTCGGGAAAGATTGTCGAAGTGTTTGATGATAATCAACTGCTAAGTAAGGATTCGGCGACGAACTGGCTGGGACAGTCTTTCTTCAATCTGCTGCCCATGGAGCCCGCACGGCAGCTTGTGCAGGAAATTGGTTATGCCATTGATCAGGATATGCTGCGGTTTGGTGAGTACACGCTGGAGCTAGACCGGGGCAGGCGGATGTTTGAGGTGCGAATTGCACCGCTGAGCTATCGGCAGGAGGGCAAGGCAACGGCGGCGTGCTACTGGACGGTACTGGACGGATGTTACCGATCAGAAGCGCACGAAGAAACTGTTGGAGCTAACTATGGGGAGATCGGCGTTTTTCAGTTTTTACCGGCTGTTTTAGATAGTGACCATGTAAAAGATTTTGTGCAACGGACGTTGGGTAAACTGGCAGAATATGACCGAATCCAAGGTACAGAGCTGATGCATACTCTGGAAAAGATTCTTCAGACGGATAATTTGAAAATGGTCGCCAAGCAGTTTTATGTACATCGACAGACTGTTTTGTTCCGCAAGCGGCGAATTGAAACGGTACTGGGTGTATCCTTGGATGATTTTGAAACCAGGCTGGCCCTGGGGATGGCGCTTAAATTTCGGCAGGTATTTGGTGAGGATGAATGAAAGCTCTTTGCAAAGCAAAAAGTAGAAGACAGCGGAGGTAGTCTGCTGTCTTCTACCTTTTTATAGAATCTTAGAGAACTTTTTGAGCCCGTGTCTTGGGAGATTGCATTGGTAATTTTACGTCAACTGCTGTGTCACGGTTACTGACTGCTGAAGTATCAATTCTTCACGTAGTATAATAAATACAGGTAGAGATTATACTTAAGTGTCTGCTTCATAGGTTTTTTAATGCTGCAAATAAATTTTTATTCAGGATCATCGTCATTTTTCTTTAATGGTTTCATAGCTGGTTTTACCAGTCTAAATACATTTCCTGCTTGTTCAGAAGCTATGTTCTTTACAAACTCTTTTTCCGAAACCTGAGCCAGAACTAAACCGTATATCGATGTAGTTACAACGTTTGCCAATGCCGTAGTAAGAGGGATGGGCATCGTTCCCTCCACTTTAAATAAGGAAGTAGCGGAGTAAATGAAAAACCATATAAATGTTGAAAAAATCCATCCCTTGAACAGAAGATTTGTACTTTTGATTAAAGGAATCAGGTAGATGAAAACAATTCCGAGAATGCCCGTAAAACCAATATTTACCGCTAGTGCAAACAAGATTTCTCCTGTGCTGAATGGTGGAGTCTGACCCAAAATGATGATTGCAGTCCAATCTGCAAATCGAAGAGTGGTGAGACCGAGAAAACCAATCAGTAGACTCGCGATATTCGCGGCCAATCCCCCCGTTATCCCTGCAATAAAACCTCTGGTAAATTTATCTCTCATAATGATTCTTCTCCTTCACAAGCTATAACTTTAGTATAAACAAGGCTTTAGAAACTATTCTTTTATATGCTGTTTAGTATTCTTATGTTGAAGGGATTTTGGAACCAGAACTCTTGTTCATTTGCCAAGGAGCAGGAGCAGTTGTGCTAAATCCTGCTTTAGCAAATTTCAATAGTAAGCTATGTATTATAGAAATGCCGTATTTGTATATTTATGCATGAATTGCAAAATGGTACCATAAATGGTATAATTTAATGGGATGCATCTAAATAACAACTAAGGGGGCATGACAATGAAGGTTACTAATGATGAAGAATTGCGTGAGAGATTGCAGCAGCTAAGAACTGCTCAGCAAGAGTTTGCTACTTTTACTCAAGAGAAAGTTGATCAAATTTTTCGTCAGGCTGCATTGGCAGCAAATGGTGCTAGGATTGAACTTGCTAAGCTGGCAGTTGAAGAAACTGGAATGGGAATTGTCGAGGACAAAGTAATTAAAAACCATTTTGCATCAGAGTTAATTTACAATAAATTTAAAGATGCGAAAACCTGCGGTATTATTGAAAAAGATGCTACATTTGGATTAAGTAAGGTGGCAGAGCCCCTCGGGATTATCGCGGCCGTCATTCCGACAACAAATCCTACTTCAACGGCTATTTTTAAATCCTTGATTGCGCTGAAAACGCGAAACGGAATTATTTTTTCACCGCATCCCAGAGCCAAAAAATGCACAATCGCTGCAGCAAGAGTAGTGCTTGATGCTGCTGTGAAGGCCGGTGCGCCTGCTGGAATTATTGGCTGGATTGATGAACCTTCCATTGAATTATCCAATATCGTCATGAAAGAGTGCGATGTTATTCTTGCTACTGGCGGACCGGGAATGGTACAGGCAGCATATTCTTCCGGAAAACCAGCTATCGGAGTTGGTCCTGGCAATTCACCAGCCATTATTGATGACACAGCTGATATTAAGATGGCTGTAAGCTCGGTATTATTATCAAAATCTTTTGATAATGGTATGATTTGTGCATCTGAGCAATCCATTATTGTAATGGATACGGTTTATGATGCAGTAAAAGAGGAATTGCAGGCTCGGGGAGCTTACATACTTAAGGACGATGAAATATCGAAAGTTGGAGCTGTCATTTTAAAGTCAGGCCGATTGAATGCTGATATTGTCGGGCAAAGTGCCTATACAATCGCAGAGATGGCTGGGGTTGTAGTGCCGGAAAAAGCCAAGGTACTGATCGGTGAAATCGAATCTGTTGAATTAGAAGAACCCTTCTCACATGAAAAACTATCACCAGTATTAGGTATGTACAAAGCCAGCGACTTTTCAGATGCTCTTACGAAGGCGTCCAGATTAGTTGCATTAGGTGGCTATGGACATACCTCTATTTTATATACCGATGCTGATCGGTCTCGGGATCGAATTGAAGAAATGAGTATAGCCTTAAAAACTTGCCGAATCTTAATCAATACACCTTCCTCTCAAGGTGCAATTGGAGATATTTACAACTTTAGGCTGGAACCATCTTTAACTCTGGGCTGCGGATCATGGGGCGGAAATTCAGTTTCAACAAATGTAGGGCCCTTTCATTTGCTGAACATTAAGAGTGTAGCTGAGAGGAGAGAAAATATGCTTTGGTTCAGAGTACCGGAAAAGATTTATTTTAAATATGGTTGTATCCCCATTGCATTGAGAGAACTTAGCGGGCTGAAGAAAAAAAGAGTGTTCATCGTTACAGACCAAGTGCTGTATGATTTGGGTTTCCTAAAGAAGATTGAAGAAGTTCTAAAAGAAATGAATATAGATTATAAAGTATTCAGCGATGTGGAGCCTGATCCTACTCTGAAGATAGCTCATAGAGGAGCTGCAGAAATGCTGACCTATAAGCCGGATACGATTATTGCCGTAGGTGGTGGTTCGGCAATGGATGCAGCTAAAATTATGTGGGTGTTGTACGAGCATCCAGAGGAAAAGTTTGAGGATCTCGCTTTACGCTTTATGGATATCAGAAAGCGAATTTATTCTTTCCCGAAACTAGGGGTAAAGGCGATGTTGATTGCGATCCCTACTTCATCAGGTACGGGTTCGGAAGTAACTCCTTTTGCCGTTATTACGGATGAGTCGACAGGCAATAAGTATCCACTTGCAGATTATGAATTGACTCCTGACATGGCTGTGATTGATGCCGAAATGATGATGAAAATGCCGAAAGGCCTAACTGCTGCTTCTGGTTTGGATGCTTTAACCCATGCGCTGGAGGCAAGAGTCTCAGGTCTAGCCACGGAGTATACGAATGGTTTGTGTCTGGAAGCAATTAAACTTATTTTTAAATATTTGCCAACTGCATACAATGAAGGTCAGACAAATATCGAAGCCAGAGAAAAGATGGCGAATGCATCAACCTTGGCAGGGATGGCTTTTGCAAATGCTTTCTTAGGTGTATGCCACTCTATGGCTCATAAGCTGGGTGCCCAGCATCATATTCCTCATGGAGTCGCCAATGCCCTATTAATTAATCAGACGATTCGATTCAATGCGCAAGATAACCCGGTAAAACAAATTAGCTTTGCGCAGTATAAATATCCAAACGCCACAGCAGACTATGCTGAAATAGCGGATGCTCTTAACCTTGGAGGAAGAAACAATGAGGAAAAAGTCGAACGCCTGATTCAGGCGATTGATGAATTAAAGGGAAAAGTCAATTTGCCTAAAACGATTAAAGAAGCGAAAGTTACTGAACAAAGTTTCTATGCAACCCTTGATCAAATGTCGGAAAGAGCCTTCGATGACCAATGTACTGGAGCAAATCCAAGATATCCTCTAATTAGTGAAATCAAGCAAATGTATATTAACGCTTTTGAAGGAACAAACATCAAGGTGTAGATAATCAAAAAACAGCTGTGAAATTATTCCTGTCTGGCCACTTCTTCCTGCTATTTTCACGCCGAAGAAGTGGCATAACTATCATTGTTATATTATGTCGAAGAGGCAGTTGGATGTAATGTGATTCTGGGAAGTCTTCGGTAGTGATAGCATTGACAAATGTATAATTTCGTTGTAAAATAATGGAATAAAATTGCTGACTGGTTAACGAATCAGAGGCCTTATCTCGAGAAATACGAGATAGGGTCTTTTTGTATAAAAAAATAATACCAGAAAGCGATAACGTTTATAAAAGGGAGTGTGCAGCATGGCTGTCAGTAAAGAAACCATACAACAATATTTGCAGAAAACCCCGTATATTGCACTAGCAACTGTGAATGAAAAACAAGCACCGGCACTTAGAACATTAGGATCTTTTGCACCTGATGAGTTTAAGGTTTATTTTTCTACAGGAGAGACGACTGCTAAAGTTGGGCAACTACGGTCCAATCAGCAGGTAGCTATTTTATTTCAACATGAAAATCAAAAGATTCCATCCTTTGTTAACGTTACCATTTCCGGTACAGCACATGAATTGGATGAAGATGCTGAGCGCAGCAAGGCCATTGCTCTGCTGTCCGCCAGAAGTCCGAGGTTTAAAGAAAGGGCAGATAAAAAAGAACTTAATGGTACTGCCTTCTTCCGAATTGATCCACAAGAAATAAAAGTAGTTGATCTTAGTAAGGGACCTGGTGCCAGCGGAATAATTAAATTTTAAAAAGCGATGTTTTATCAGAGCTAAGAAAATAGATGCGGTGTTCTTTTATAATTAGCTTGCCCATCATAACACAAGCCGATCAGCTGACCGCTGAAGGCCTGTACGGAGAATTTCCGCACAGGCCTTTTATTTTTTGATAACAATAATATATAATTCAGGAGGTCATTGGTAATGAAAAAGATATTGCTAACCGGATTAATGAGTATAGTCATGCTGGTATTTCTTGCAGGCTGCTCGGCAGCTACCCAGAAAACGGCTGATGATGATAAGCCTAAATCCGTTAATGGCAGGTTAACCAAGGCGTTTCATTTGAAAGTAGTGACTCCTACGGATTTTAACGAAATGATCATTGCAGATAAGAAAGGATTTTTTAAAGAAGTCGGCATTATTCCTGAATATACGGGATCGGTTCCCAGCGGAAGTTTGGCCCAATCAGTTATCAAAGGCGATAACCATTTATTTGGTTCTGGTCATCCTTCCAACATTGCCGCTGCCATTGTGCATCCTCCTTATAATAAAATTGCCAGAAACCGTGGCGGGCTGGATGTGTTAACAACCAGCTATCAAATTGGTGAACTTGCCGGAAATGGAGCCCTCAGCGGACTGGCAGTACGGGCTTTTAGCGAAGACTTATCAAGCAATATCCGGATGTAGTGAAGACTTACATTGTTGCTGACTTAAAGGCACAGTAATATATTAATGAACATTATGAAGAGTCATTGGAAGTTGCGGCGGATTTTCTGAAAGTAGACGTTAAAGATATGGCTGGGAATATTTATCCGAAGCAGAAATGGCTCAAAGACGAAGACATTGACTTTTGGGTGAAACTGGGTGAAAGCAATGAATTTTTCGCCCAGGGTGAAATCAAGGCATCTGAGTTGTATACTAATGAACTCAATTCATATTACACGGGAGAGTTGAAATAAGAAACTTGCAGCAGAATCTTGCCGAGGTAAAGAAGAGCTGCCGATCAGTCTACTTGATTGTAGATTATCGGCAGCTCTTCATTTCCCAGAAAATATTTTTAGGGTGTGTCTTCAAACTAGCGGAATGGTCAATGGCGAGTGATTTTTGTACCAGACGAGGCAATTTTTTGCAGGAATAATGGGGTCTTATTTCAAAAAAAATTAACGAAGTATGGTGCAAAAAGCACTGCCAGTGGACGTTTTGATAGTTTGAAAACACGCCCTAGGTGTTTGGGTGATTTGGCTGACTGTTTTTAGCAATGTATTCCGCATTCTTAATATCCTGTTTTCTTTCTTTTTCACTTTTATTTTTTATACTTTGCTGTTGAACGCTGCTGTCTTGCTGCTGCTTCATAAAAATCACCTCCTGACCGTAGTATTCACTCATGGCAGCGGAGATATGCAATTCATGTCATAAGGTCAGAACCTGCCTCCATGCCCTAAGGGAAGTGAGTCCTATCGATTGTAACATGGTTCGTTGGTGTGCATAAAATAGTATGACATGATAAAAGAAAGGAGACTTAACGTGATACACTCCAGATTTAGCTTTAAGAGATTTAAACGACTGGTACAAAAAGCTAGTGCTCCAGTGTTGTCCATAGCCAATCTGCCTATGCTGCTTTCAATTGGCGATTGGCTTTATATAATGAAACAGATTGAAAAAGGCAAACCTCCTACTATACCCCATGATGAAAAAAAGGCTAAATTACGTAAGCAGTCGAATATCATTACCTTCAAAGATGTGGAAGGTAATGATGAAGCCAAGCTGGAACTTAAGGAAATTCTAGAGTTTATCAAGCATCCCAGAAAATTTAGTGATTTGGGTGCTCGAATTCCTAAAGGTGTTCTGCTGTACGGACCTCCCGGTACGGGAAAAACGCTAATGGCAAAAGCATTAGCAGGTGAGGCAGGAGTGCCCTTCTTGAGTATGAGTGGTTCCGAATTCGTAGAAATGTATGTTGGTGTTGGTGCTTCCAGGGTACGTGATTTATTTAAGGAGGGCAGGAAGAAAGCACCATGTATCATCTTCATTGACGAGATTGATGCGGTTGGACGGCAGCGTGGAGCTGGTGTAGGCGGCGGAAATGATGAACGAGAGCAGACTCTTAATCAATTGCTGGTAGAAATGGATGGATTCGATGCCAATAAAGGTATCTTTGTTGTGGCGGCGACTAATCGAACCGATATTCTCGATCCGGCACTGTTGCGGCCGGGACGCTTTGACCGCCGTATTGTAGTGGATCGGCCAGATCTTAGGGGTCGTCTTAACATATTAAAAGTGCATACTAGACGTAAACCATTAGCTGCTGAGATGGATCTTGAGGTTCTCGCCCGGCGTACCCCAGGTTTTACAGGAGCAGATCTCAGCAATGTAGTAAATGAGGCTGCCATTCTTGCTGTACGTCAAGGTAAAACATGCATAGAGATGAATGACATGGAAGAAGCGGTGGAGCGCGTAGTGGCAGGACCGGAGCGTAAAGGCCGCTTTATGAATGCTAGAGATAAAAAACTTACCGCGTATCATGAGGCTGGGCATGTTTTAGTTGCAATGCTGCTAAGGCATGCTGATCCGATTCATAGGGTGTCTATTATTCCCCGGGGGCAGGCTGGCGGATATACTCTTACTTTGCCTAAGGAAGATCGTTGTTATCTTACCAGATCGGAAATTTTTGATCAGATTAAAATTCTGCTGGGCGGCCGGGCATCTGAAAGCCTGATTTTCAATGAAACGAGCACTGGAGTCCATAATGATCTAATACAAGCTACCGAACTTGCACGTAAAATGGTCTGTGAATACGGCATGAGTGAGACCTTGGGACCAGTCGCTTTATCACGATCTCAGGAACAGGTTTTTTTGGGCCGTGATATTGCTCGCGGACCCAATAATAGCCAGGAAATGGACTATACGATAGATAAAGAAATACATCAGATACTAAAGAATGCTTATGAAAAGGCGGAAGAAATAATCAAATCCAATCTTGATAAGCTGCGGCTTATTGCAACGACTCTACTAGAGAGAGAGAAGCTGGATGGCGAAGAACTGAGTCAGCTGCTGGGAAGATAAAATATAAGGTAATAATAAAAAGGTGAATATGCTGGAATCAAAGGAATGACTCTACAAACTGGGTTAATGTATTTAAATTTTAAATCCAAAAAGCTCCTGCAGGATGAATCTTGCAGGAGTTTGTCTCTTAATAGTAAATAAAGTAGAACTATAGGGATTTTTTTGCTATCGATTGCTTTTGTGAAAAATGTTTAAAGTTCCCCGAGTATCGTTAGCAAAGAAAAGCGTTAGTGAAAATGGAGGTATACATATGAAAAATATTGATATGGTCGTTGTAGGAGATGTTTTAACAATTAAGGTAAATTTATCTAAACGTTTTGGTAAGTCAAGTAGTGGCAAATCAATCATTATTGCCACTACAGAGGGAAACCAATCCATACCTGGAAATGATGATATAAAGATTGGTTTAAATATTTATACAAAATAATGATGATCAATACTACCTAAACAATAAAGTCGAAAGAAGGCGAATGGTATGTACAATTGGCTAAGCAAACTTCTTATAAAACATACAAAACAATCTGTAACAGATTTTCTACATGAAGAAAATACCGCTGCAATTACTGAAACAAAAGAAGATATTAAGGTAAAATATTTGCCTTCCAAGCAGATTACAAAAGAATTGCTTAGCGAGTTATGCGCACTTCCCGGGGGAGCGGCCTTGATTTTAGGTTTTGCGTCACCGGATCATCAGTTTGACGACCTTGCAGCTGTACTCCAGGAATTGCTGCCGGCAGATACAAAATTGCTTTTGGTATCAACCTATGGGGAACTATACAACGATAAAAATAATCCTATATTATATCAGCCTGTGGAGGATAATCGCGGTATGATTGTTCTACAGTCATTTTCCCGTCGAATGATCGCCGATTGCTATACCATGTCCATACCATTATTTAATAGTGATATTAAACAGCAGCAGACGAATCAAACCATTGATGAACGCATAGGGAAAATTCAGCATGAACTGGAACAGCAGGAAATACCATTTTTAATCAATAGCAGCGATACAGTAGCCTTAACCTACATTGATGGTTTGTCCAGTAGTGAAACATTTGTTATGCAGGCCATTTACCGCAGCAAGAAATATCCGTGTATGTTTATTGGCGGATCAGCTGGCGGTAAAACTGACTTTCAAAATACGTATATTGCCGATGGCACAAATGTAATGCAAAATCATGCTGTAATTTGCTTCATCAAGCTGAATCCGGCTTATCGCATTGGCATTTTTAAAACCCAAGGTTACAGGAAAGAGCAGGGCGAGTTTGTGATTGCTCAGGCCAACTCAGGTTTACGTTCCGTTAGTAAAGTTCTCGATGAAAATCTTAATAGCATCAGTTTCGTTGATGCATTGAAAAAACACTTCTGCTGCGCAACACTGGACGAACTCACAGCAAAACTGCAAGATTATAGTTTTGCCATTGAAATTGACGGTGAAATATTCATCCGATCAATTTCCAGTATTGATGAAGCCGCAGACAATGTTTACTTTCATTGTGATCTGGCTGCCGGGGAAAAATTGTATGTTGTCAGACAAACCAGTTTACTCGAGACGCTTAACAAGGATTGGGCAGAGTTTAGCAAGGAAAAACCAGAGCCAATCGGGGGAATCCTGAATGATTGTATATTACGCCGATTGTTAAATGTTCGGGAAGTAGAAAGGATAAAATTATTTTCGCAGATCCCGGTAGCTGGGTACTCCAGCTTTGGTGAAATGTTAGGAGTAAACATCAATGCAACCTTGACTGCTGTATTTTTTTATAAGCCGGAACCGGGGCAGCTATTTAAAGACCATTATCTTGATTTATTCCCGGTTTATTATAGCAATTTTGAACAATACTTTTTGAAACGCCGCTTGAATCAATTGGCGATCATCAATGAATTACAAAACCAGACTGTCCAGCTGCTCGAACAATACCGGCAAACCATCCCTGACATTGTCAGTAATGTGGATGGAGTAGGACAAAGCGTTCGTGCCATTGGCGAGGAAACCCGAAACTTATCACAGCTTTTTAGTGAGAATATTACCAGCATTAAAAACTTAATTCAGATTACCAACCAGATTGTACCGCGGACTCATGTACTATCCGACAGTACAGACGATCTGCGAAACGTACTATCAGATATTAACACCATTGCCGCCCAAACCAATCTATTATCGCTGAATGCAACGATTGAAGCAGCCCGTGCCGGGGAGCATGGCCGTGGTTTTACTGTAGTGGCAAACGAGGTAAATAAGCTGTCCACTCACACCCAGGATAGTCTGAAAGCAACGAATCAGTCGGTTCAGACCTTAGTCGACGGTGTGCAAAACATAGAAACAATAGTGGCTGAAAGTCAGGAATTTACCACCAATTTTGAAAAGCAAATGGAACAGTTCAGCGTTGAGCTTACTGCCATCATCACTGAGAATACTCAAACCATCGATGCTGTTGAAACTTCAATGAATTATATCTATGACTTAAATCAATTAAATCAAACGACCCAGGGAGAAGTAAAAAAACTGGCCGAACTTGTAAAAAGCATGAATGTTGCTCAATGATAGATAGAAACTACAAAGCACTACTATTCCTGGAAAGCTGCATTATGAAACCATACATGTCCTAACTGCTGCTTGCTTCTACCTCGAGTTTTTCTTTCTCGTATGGGCTTTGCTGGAATTCCAGCTACAAACGTGTTTGGATCAACACTTTTGGTTACTACCGATCTTGCAGCGACTACAGCTTGTTCACCCACCACTATACCTGGCAATAACATGGAATGAGAGAAAACTTTAGCAAAGTCCTCTACTTTCACCGGTGCATAAATTCTTTTTCCGTGATTGTATTCAAGATGCGAATGGGTGTAAATTTCCACCTTTTCAGTTAATGTCACAAAATTACCAAGAGTAATCCCTCCTTTGCCATCTAAAAATACTTCGCGATTTAGAAAAACATCATCGCCTACTTCGATGTTTTGACCAAAATTAAATCGTACACCCTCCATGGCGATGAAATTTTTTCCGCATTTTTTAAATAATTTTTGAGCGAGAATGCGGCGAAAGGGGACAGCAAAATTAGTAATTAAACTAAGCGGCAATTTGTCAAATATCTCCCAAAGTAAATGCAGGAATTTTTGTTCCAGTGTAAGAGGTAAAACTTTAATTTGGGGCAAATATTCATCGTATAATTTAAATTCATCAAATAATTCCTTGGGAAATAAATGGGTTGCGTTAATTAATTCTAAAATGGTGCAGGTTTTTTTCTCATCTAATCCGCTTTGAACGATGGATTCAATAGTCGACAGCTTATTCCCAATATTCATAAATACCTCCCAAGCTATATCATATGGAATTTGAATGTGATCTTTCATTAACCTTAACACTCCAGATCATTCATTCTGGCATCACGTTTATAATTCATTATTGAGGAAATATAGAAATACATTATTTCCTTGTATCTTTACTATACTTTAAATTCCGATACCAAACTATATAGACGATCGGAGATATCGACCAACTGTTTGGTAGAATCAACAATTGCCTGCATTCCAGCAGCCTGTTCTTCTACGGCAGCTGCTACTTGCTGTGTGGAAGCAGATGTCTGTTCTGTAATTGCAGCAGCATTTTCTATATCTGCCATAGTATATTGCACCTCTTCATTCATGATGCTTGCAGCGGAAGATACATCATCCACAACCACAATAATCTCACCGACGGTCTTTTCGATATCGTCAAAATGAGTACCAGCCTGAATGGCAATTTCCATACTATCGGTAATTTCCTGGGAACCCTTATTCATACTCTCGGTTATGGAGGCAATCTGTTCCTGAATACCGTTGATAAGCTGAGCTATTTGCTGGGCTGCGCCACCTGACTGTTCGGCCAGTTTTCTAACTTCATCTGCAACAACGGCAAATCCGCGGCCGGCTTCACCTGCTCTGGCTGCCTCAATAGCAGCGTTAAGAGCTAACAGATTCGTCTGGCCGGCAATGCCGGTAATGACTTCAATAATGTTGCCAATTTCAGAGGACTGAGCTAATAGCAGTTGGCTTTCTTGTAAGTTGCTGTTGTTATGCTTTACGAATACGCTCATACTGTCCACGGTTTGTTTTACGGATTGAAGACCGATGGAGCTTACATCCTGTGACTTTTTAGCGACTTGGAGCATTTCATGACATTTGTCAGTAACTGTTTTTCCAGATTCACCGACTTGCTTAGTCTTTTTGGCGGCGTCTGATACATGGGCTGCCTGTTGATCAGCACCTTGAGCCAGCGCCTGCATTGTCATGGCCACTTCTTCTGTCATTTTGCCTGTATCCTGACAAGCGTCGGATACGTCACGGGAAAGACGCTTGATCTTTTCCGATTCATCGGTGATATTATTTACCACTCCCCGCAAGGTTGAGACGGTCTTACTGAAGGCGTAAGCCAGCCTGCCAATTTCGTCTTTTGAGTCAATTTGGAGGGAGCCAGTTAAATCTCCGGCAGCCACTTGGTCAGCAAACTTGCTGAGTTGGCTGAAAAGGCGGCCAATAGCCAAATAAATGACGATAGACATGAGTACAATGACAGCCACTGTGATCAACAGCATCATGGTGAGTATTTTATTCGCTGACGCGAAAAGCTCATCTTCGAAAACAACATTCGCTACTGTCCAGCCTGCTATTGGAATGGGGTTATAGAAAACAATTTTTTTATCTGTTCCGTCAGTATAGCGGAATACGCCGGGTTTGCCTCCGGCAATCAGTTCGCCAAGTTTACGGATATTTTCGTTATCAACATTTGATATTTTTTCTTTCATAGCCCATTCTGAATTGGGATGAACAACGAAGGTACCGTCTTGTGCCAAAAGAAACCCGTATCCTTTTTCTCCATACTTTAACTGCTGGGTTATTTGCTGAATCGTTTCAATGGTCAGACTCGCACCAGCGCCAGCAGTTACGTTGCCTTGATTATCTTTTCGATAGGCAATCATAAGCACCATATTTTTATCATATGCCTGAGAATACGCCGGCTTATAAATAGCATCATAAGGAATACCGCCGGTACGGGAAAATCGTTCTCCTGCTTCTAATGCGCCACCTTTTGCCCATGGATTCGTTTTTAATACTCCCGCTTTTACATCATAATAACGGGCTGTCAGCTTACTTAAAGCTTCAGGATTGCTGTATTCTTGAGGTTCTAAAGAGTTGACAATATGCAGAGCTGCATATTGGTTAGGATATGCTTCATTGATAAATTTCCAACGGGATAGCAGAAGCTCATCAATTAGTTTTATGGATTCATCCTGCCGCTTAAGATCAAGCTTTGGATTCGTTTGTAATATCCGGGAGACCATCGGACTTTCAGCCGTTTCACGTACCTCGCCAAGCCGCCCGGTCAGCCATGTATTCATATGATCAGCCGCTTCACTGGTCCTAAGTACCATAGAGTCAGTTAATTCGGATTCAATGACCTTGTGGAACTGCCAATAGGCAACTCCGGTCAAAGAGAGTAAACCAATAATAATTACTGGTAATATGATAGCCAGCAGCTTAAATTTAAAAGACAAGTTTTTCATCGTTTCAAACCTCCAAAAAATTGATCAATTGCTATAAATATAATTATTGTGTATCAAATTACAATGGCGAAGTATTAAAACTGTTACAAACTTAACAAATACCAGTCTTTAATACCCAATATCCAAATTTTCCAGTCTTCCGAACTGTAAATGACGGTAGATTACATGATCCAATATTACTCGTATATCCTCAGGCATGTCTACAAACTCACAACCAAAGTGGTTATACTGCTGCCAGTTAACATTTGCTGCAATATCAATACTGCCTAGCTCTTTAGATAAATACAGTCGCACTTGCGAATGAATTTCTAATGGCTGCTCTGCTTGCAGTAATATTCCTTCCATACTAATATTAATTGCAGTGGCATGTATTGGTTCAGCAGATTCTTTATTAATAATAGTTACAGGTGCATCCACATTGACACGAGGAGAATTTCGATTATCATGTATGATAACAGCTTGCCTTGATGTAAGAGCTTCCTCAATCCACATACGGTTCCAAGTCCCATCTTCGATGTCCTCTATCATCTTTTGTTCCATGCGAATCGTATCCTTGGATTTTTTTAGCAATTCATCGGCATCACGGGGATTTATGACGACAACTCCATCTTCGTCGCCAACCAGGATATCACCAGGATTCACAACCACTCCACCACAAGTAACTGGTGCGTTGATTTTCCCAGGTCGGTCTTTATAAGACATTGCTAGTGCGGTGCCTGCCGCGTAGATGGGGATATCCATTTTTCTTAATGCCCCGATATTACACACCGCACCATCAATAATAAACCCGCCTAGACCTCTGTGTTTAGCCCATAAAGCCAGTAATTTGCCCATAACAGGGGTAATCAAGTCACCTTCAGCGTCCATGACCACAACATCTCCAGGTTGTGCCAGATCAAGCGCTTTCTGAAACAATAGATTATCACCAGGATGGGACTTAACGGTAAAAGCTGGTCCAAGCAGCGGTAGATGATTAATGGACTGAATTGTAGCGTTCATACACGACATGCGGTTCATATTGCCGGCGAGAGTAGCTGCTGGTATTCCGATAAAAGCATCAATTAGTTTTTGGGGAGGCCGATTTATGTTGGTGAAAATATACAAACCAGCTTTTGACATGAATACATCGCTCCATTCTTAGGTTTAATATAGCTATAAATAAACCAATTACGTAGCTGACCGGCATTTAACTTTCCTGAGAAATGTTTGTCTGATAAGTAAAATATTCTCAACTTTAGATCTGGTTCTGCATTTTATTTTGGTTTAAGTTCCCCACAGGGAATTTGTACAATATTTGCCAGCCATATTTTTACTGTAAAGGATTTGTATATAAAATACAATTGACTTAACAAAAATGTAATTTATTATTAATATCCTTGAAATTTGATTAGTGAAGAACCTGCCGTCGCATCTCATGTGTGGGACACGGGGAGATATGGGACACGGGGACAGGTTGTTTGTCCCAAAAGATAGAAGAGGCAGAAAATAAAAATGCAGCAAATATGACATAACTTGTCTTATCAGTTGCATACTAAGTTGGGTGATAAAAATGAGAAGCAATCGAATATTTGAAATTACAACCATACTGCTTAATAAGGGAACAATTACGGCCAGAGAGCTTGCCAGCCGTTTTGGTGTATCAACAAGGACAATTTATCGGGATATTGACATGCTTTCCTCTTCTGGCGTGCCTGTGTATATGAATAAAGGCAATGGCGGGGGCATACATATCCTGGAGAATTATACGTTAAACAGGGCGATTTTTTCGGAGCGGGAAAGCAAGAATCTGCTGATGGCGGTCAAATCCCTGCAGGCAACTCAATACCCAGAATTAGATATTGCCCTTGAAAAAATGGGGGTAATATTTAAGAATGCTTCCAATCATGATTGGGTAGAAGTCGATTTTTCTCCTTGGGCAAGTTCACCCAATGAAAAGAATAAATTTAACGACATCAAGCGGGCAATGCTGGAGCGAAATGTCATTCAATTCGAATATGTGAACGCAGAAGGCCATCGGAGCAGCCGGCTGGCGGAACCGGAAAAGCTTATTTTTAAAAACAATGCATGGTATCTGGTAGCATTTTGCCGACTGCATCAGGAGCACAGAACCTTTCGAATATCCAGACTGAAAGAACTGGATATCCTAGCAGAACATTTTGAGAAAAAAGTGCTGCCAAAACCGAGAGTGGAAAAATGGAATACTGCTCCACAATCGTTAACTCTTTTGAAACTTTGCTTTAAGGCGCAAGTCATAAATCGAGTATATGATTATTTTGATGATTCGTTTCTTATTCCAAACGATGATGGAAGTCTTACTTTAGTGGCAGAGTTTCCTGAAGATGAATGGCTTTACAGTTACATCCTATCATTTGGCAGTTCCGTGGAGGTAATTGAACCGGAATATATGCGTAAAATCATTGCAGAACGATTACGACAAGCATTACAACTGTATGAATTGTGACTAGGATCAGATATCATTGTTCGCTGCTTCCATTTCCCACCAAAAGCAATAACCGATCGTTGGTGATGGTGGATAGATACCAAACAACAAGTTGAATAAAATTAGACGGAGTAAGCATACTAAAGGATAATATAAACACCAAAGAAAGGAGAGAATCATATGTTTAGCTTACGCCCGTATCGGCAAAATCATGGACATCAAAAAAATGCACTGAGTAAGTTTGCACGCAATTTTTTAGGAGATGACTTTGAAACGCTCTTTGAGAATGGAGATAACTTCTCCAGTTCATTTCAAGTAGATATGCGAGAAACTGATAAGCAATATGTGCTAGAAGCGGATCTGCCTGGTGTTAATAAAGAAGATATAAGCCTGCGTTATGAAAATAATTATTTAACAATCAGCGCGAGCAGAAATGAGACACAAGAAGTAAAAAGTGAAAAAGATTATGTCCGCCGGGAAAGACGGTTTGGTCAGTTCCGACGGAACTTTTATATAGACAATATTCAAGAGGATCAAATTGATGCCAAATTTGATCACGGCGTTCTTACAGTTATCTTGCTAAAATCAGATAACGCTCAGGAAAAGCAGGGCAATATCCCTATTCAATAATTCGTTTGAGTTTGAATGAGAAATCTCAATAGACCCCCTGCTGAAATAAAGTTGAGACTTCAAAATATTTGCTTTGTTCCACTAAACATAGAGATACTGGGACAGATTGCGTGTCCTGCCAAATGGTAATAGCTTGTGGAAAAATTAAAAAAAGAAGTGATATTCATTGGAGTATCACTTCTTTTTTTAATTTATTTATAACGTTCTACATAACTTTCTAGGTTTCTGGCACCTTTATTAATTTCTTCCAAATTTGCAGCTATTTCTTGTGTGGCTGCTGCCTGTTCCTGGCTAACAGAGCTGGTAACTTCAATTGATTTATAGATATCAGAAACAGCTTTACTCATTTCTTGCAGTGTTGCCTGTATCTGCTTTGTTGCTTCCTGAGACTGATCAGCAAGCTTTCTTACTTCTTCTGCTACCACTGCGAAGCCTCGTCCCTGTTCCCCGGCTCTGGCTGCTTTAATTGCTGCATTTAGTCCAAGAAGATTGGTTTGCTGTGCTATCGTCCGTATGAAACTCATAACCTGGACTGTTTCTTGGTTTCGTTTAATCAGATCTAAAAAAATACACTTTTAAAAAAGGGATTCTTCCAGACGAAGAGTCTATTGCACTGCGTTTTGTTGGGGTTGAGAGAATTACCGGACATTGTAATAACATAAAATAGAATCCTATTTTTACAAAATAAGAAAATAATGATTATTATGTAAAAAAATAGCAGGAATTAGTGTTTATATAAGAGAATCTACCATAATATTCCAACTGATGTCCGCGTTCCAGGTAATTACATGTTTCATGTCATATAAGAAGGAGAGAAATAATAAGGAGGAATCTTTTTGACTGATATGAAAGGAAAGATCGTACTTGTCACTGGCGCCAGTTCAGGAATTGGGCGTGCCACGGCGGAACTGATGGCATCTCGGGGGGGCAGCGGTTGTTATCAATTATAATACCAATAAAAAAGGTGCAGAAGAAACATGGCAAAGTATTAAGAAAAATGGCGGCGAAGGTGTAGTCATTCAGGCGGATGTTACGAAAAAAGACCAAGTCGATGCCATGTTTGATAAGATACTTTGTCTTTACGGTTCGATTCATGTTCTGGTCAATAACGCTGGTTCTGGGGTAAAGCCAAGCACCTTCATGGAAATCAGCGAGGCATTATGGGACAAAACGTATGATATCAATATAAAAAGTATTCTCTTTTGTTCACAGGCAGCATTAAAAGATATGCTGCCAAGAAAGAGCGGCAAGATTATTAATGTTTCATCTGGCGCGGCCCACATTGGCGGAGCTGGTGAAAGCATTCATTACGCTTCTGCTAAAGGTGCGGTAAATACATTAACCCTAGGCATGTCCAAAGAATTTGCCGAACAAGGAATTATCATTAACGGAGTGGCTCCGGGAATGATAGACACGCCTTGGCATGCCAAATTTTCATCAGTTGATCGGCTGTCAAAATTTCTCGGTGGTATCCCTCTTAAACGCGCCGGAACAGCGAAAGAAATTGCGGAAGTAATAGCCTTTCTCGCGTCAGACGCTGCTAACTATATTTTGGGTGAAATCATCACCGTAAGTGGTGGCAGGTAAAGTAGGAGTATGAGGACAGAACTTCTGACCAAGTAGTAATTGGGAATTTAATATTTATGTACCAGAATAAGTCTGAAAATGGGAGAAGGAGGTAATTTAAATTGAGGAAAAAGAATCTTATTTGGACGGTCGTGTGTTTATTCTTTAGCTTGCTGCTAATAGGAGGTTGCTCCCCGATGCAAGATAAGAGGGTATCGACGAAACTGCAATACCCTGATAGGCCTATTACTATGATCGTACCTTTTAGTGTAGGTGGTGGTATCGATTTAACTGCCCGGTCATTAGAAATGTTTGCGCCTCAATATTTAAGACAGCCCTTAGTAATACTGAATAAGCCGGGAGGTGCAGGTACAATTGGCTGGAATGAGTTATCGGTCGCTAATCCCGATGGGTATACACTTGGCATAACTAGTTTGGATATATTATTGTTACCGTCATATGGGTCGACCAAATATAATTATCCAACGGCATTAGATCCCCTTGCACAGATTGCATCATTACCTATGGTATTGGCAGTTCAAGCTAATCAACCATGGAAAACAATAGATAAAATATTAAAACAAACAGATGTTTTGGATAAAATCAAAGAACAAAAAAAATAAAAAATACATCCTTCTTTTTAAAGGGATTTTTCAAGGCAAAATTGACTTTCATCGGTAAATTCGGTTACAATAATAAATATGGTAGTCGACATTAAATATTTGTCGAAAAAATAACATCCAAGTAAAAATTTTCGCGGCTATCTTAAAATTGATTGGATTAGTTGAGGAGGAGTCTGCACAAAGGGGCTCTTCTTTTTATTTTCCTGGATATGAATGCAGACAAAGGTGGGATGCTGGTGTTCTTGTTTTTACAGATATTAATTATTTTGCTGACAACCAAACTAGCGGGAGAAATAAGTATCAGATTAGGGCACCCAGCTGTATTAGGCAAGCTGGTCAGCGGTATTCTGATTGGTCCGGCAGTGCTGGGGTGGGTTGCGAAATCAGAAATGATTATGCAGATCAGTGAAATTGGTGTGTTGCTGCTGATGTTTCTGGCTGGGCTGGAAACAGATCTTCAAGCCCTTAATAAAAACCGCAATTCTTCTATTGCCGTTGCGGTAGGTGGAATTATCCTACCATTAACATTGGGCAGCCTTGCCGGTTTAGGAATAGGGATGGGGCAGTCCCATGCTCTGTTTTTAGGCTTGCTGCTGTCAGCTACATCAGTAAGTATTTCCGCTCAAACTCTCAAAGAATTGGGACAGCTTAAAACTCGTGAAAGCACAACGATATTGGGTGCCGCAGTGCTGGATGATATTTTGGTCGTCATTATATTAGCAGTTATGATGAGTTTCCTTACAACGGAACAAATCAGCCTTAGTCTGATCATTGGCAAGAAATTTTTGTTTTTTGCTGCAATTGGATTGCTTGGCTGGAAGGGTGTACCCTGGTTGCTGAAACAGTTTGCACCTTTACGTGTTTCCGAGCCTGTTACCAGTGCAGCATTGGTCATCTGCTTCTTTTTTTCCTATATGGCCGAAACGCTGGGAGTGGCGGGGATTATCGGGGCATTTGCTGCTGGTATTGCTATTTCGCAAACCAGGTTTAAACAGGAAGTGGAGCATAAAATTGAACCGATTGCGTATGCTTTTTTTGTACCAGTATTTTTTGTCAGTATTGGACTTTCCGTTTCATTAGCTGGGACCAGCAGTCAAATCGGGATGATTGCCGGGCTTACCCTGGTTGCCATTTTTACTAAATTATTTGGTTCGGGGCTTGGGGCAAGGTTAACGGGGTTTAACAACCGATCAGCCCTGGGAATTGGGGCGGGTATGGTATCCCGGGGAGAAGTTGCGCTCATTTTAGCGGCAATTGGTCTGGAAGCAAATTTGTTGAAAGAAGAGTACTTTACCCCTATTGTTATTGTGGTTATTCTTACCACACTGGTAACGCCGCCAATGCTTAAAAAAGTGTTTGGGCAGAACTGATCATTTTCCACAAATCGTAAAATAAATGTTTATATGTGGAAAAACGTAGCAGGATTTAGCTTTACTTAAGAGAAGATACCCATTAATCTACTTTATTAGTGGATTAATGGGTATCTTCTCTTACTATTTGACACAGCGACGAAATGATGATGAACGATAAAGCATAAGCATTCTAGATTCCATAAAAAGTCGAAATATTCATACTTTATATATTGGAAGTAATTTACTTTCTCTATTAGGAATAAATATAAAGGTAATGATGTTGTACAATACAAAAAAAGGAAAAGGGAGGCAGATTATTATGGTAAAAATACTAATCTTTCTAATCTGGATGGGTAGTACCTTTGGTTTCATGGCGTACATGATCTATCGCAGATATAAGAACACGCTGCATGGGAAACCCGATAATAGGTACGACCGGATAGGTGACCGCCTTAAATATTTCCTGACAAATGTCGTCGGTCAGGACAAGGTGATGCAGGATCCGATTTCTGGTTTGTCCCACGTTATGATCATGTGGGGCTTTATAGTACTCGGTTTTGGCGCACTTAATTTAGCGGTGGAAGGGTTATTCGGTATTCCGGTGCCCTTCATTGGTGATAATTCGTTTTTTATCGGGTTGAAGGAACTATTTCTGCTGTTGGTTTATATCGGTGTTATCATGGCGGTGCTGCGGCGAACGGTGCTGAAGCCGGATCGCATAGAGAATTCCGCCGAAGCATTTATCATTCTTGGCTTGATCAGTCTTATTGTTACCGGGGACCTTTTATATAACGGCGCCAATTTTGCCCTTGGGGAGAATGCTGGCATCCGTAATGCAGCCTTTTTTGCCAATTTTGTATCAGGACTGCTGGTTGGAAATTCGCCTGAATCCCTTCAACAATTGGCAACTGCGGCTTGGTGGATACATTTTCTGGCAATGGGCTTGATGGGTGTGCTCATTCCCGGCTCCAAGCATCTGCATCTGGCCTTTGCACCGGCCAATGCGATTTGGCATACGTTGCGCCCCTCAGGCTCCTTGACAAAAGTTGATTTTGAGGACGAGACGGCGGAGACCTTTGGTGTCAACAAATTGGAAGAATTCACATGGAAACAACTTTTCGATACCTACACCTGTGTACGCTGCGGCAGATGTACGGAACAATGCCCGGCCTTCCAGACCGGCAAGCCCCTGGATCCCCGTGCGCTGCATGTTGAGCTGCGGGCCCATATGGAGGAGAAAATACCGCTGCTGGAAAAATTGAAAGCTGCTGGTGACCAGAAACCTGAATGTACTGAAGCCGAACAGGCAATTCTCGACAAGATGATTATTGATGGCGTGTTTTCCGAGGAATTTATCTGGTCCTGTACGACCTGCCGTGCTTGTGAACAGGCTTGCCCTGTTTCCAATGAACATGTGCAGAAAATTATTGATTTGCGCCGCTACATGGTGATGACCGAAGCTAAAATGCCGAAAGATGTGCAGAATGTCTTGAACTGCTACAAGAGCGGCAATCCGTGGAAGCTTCCTCGTGGCAGCCGCGGCGACTGGATGAAAGGCCTGGATGTTCCTGCTTGGTCAGAAGATGCCGAATATCTACTATATGTAGGGTGTGCCGGTGCTTATGATGACCGAGCTAAGCAGGTCAGTACTGCATTAGTAAAGGTACTAAAAGCGGCAGACGTAAATTTCGGCGTCCTCGGCAGCGAGGAACCATGCTGTGGTGAGACGATTCGCCGGATAGGAAATGAGTATGAGTTTCAGTCATTGGCCGAAGAGAATGTGGAATTGTTCAAAAATCTGAGCGTTAAGAAGATCATTACTCTTTGCCCTCACTGTTTTAACTCCCTTAGAAACGATTATCCTGATTTTGGTGGTGAATTTGAAGTCATCCATCACTCCGAGCTGCTCGCAGAACTTATCGGGTCCGGAAAGATTAAGGCTAATGCTTCATTTAACGCTAAGGTAGTCTATCACGACGCCTGCTATCTCGGACGTCACAACGATGTGTTTGATGCGCCCCGTACTGTCCTTCAGGCTGTGCCTGGGATCAATCTAACCGAGATGGGACGCAACAGAAAGAATGCCTTCTGCTGCGGTGCCGGTGGCGGCCGCAACTGGATGGAAGAAGAAATCGGCCATGGCCGGCAGCGTATCAATGAAGTCCGAGCGAAAGAAGCCTTAGAGACGGGAGCTGAAGTCATTGCTACGGCCTGTCCCTATTGCCTGACAATGATTCTGGACGGCACTAAGGCTGATAACACCAAAGAGCAGAGCCGTACATTAGATATTGCAGAAATTTTAGCCCATTCTCTCGAAAAATAACAGACAAAGAGGGACAATAAATCTGGCTTTGTGTCCATGGTACCTTGATTTTAAAATCCCCTGTATTGAACTT
>DJJR01000080.1:0-14867 GCA_002434245.1 Pelosinus fermentans | reverse complement strand
AAGTTCAATACAGGGGATTTTTGTAATTGATCACAATAATTAATTTAATAAAAACAATTATTATTTACAAATTAATATTAATTATATTATAATGAAATAAAATAGATGTTATATAATGGAATATAGTTGCTAAAGGTCTTTACCTGGCTCTAATCCCCGTATAGCAGTAGTAAAAAGTGAAGAGGTGCTTTTATATGAGTAAAGTGAAAGAAAATGAATGGCGTGGTAATCCATTTGTGATTCTTGCTGGAATATTAGTGTTATATACTGCAAGTAACTCAATCATTACATTATTTAATTTATAAAAAATCTTGGTAACGGTCGCTGTAAAGTTACCTGTTCTCGCGTGTCCTTTAAGTATTATTGGAAAATGAATGAATAAGAGATACTTGCCAAGTGATTTTCCAGACTCGACATACTGATGAGCTTCACTTATTTGGTAAAAGGAAAATTGCTTTTCATCTCGATTAATACGCAATTGATTTTTTTCAATCATCTTACCGATAGTATTCAAGATCACATTATGACGTTCTCTATCAATATCAAAAACCATTGGTATTATAACTTTGTGGTTTCCTCCTAGCTTCGTTCCGGTCATTCCGAAAACAAGACTTGCGGTGGGAACCGCTTTTTTTTGTTATCCGGCACGTGAGGGGGATTTTTTCAGTATAGCCTGGGGAAGGAGTTTGTAAAATTTAAAACCGACCATGAGGTCGGCTGGCTGCAATGCTCTTAAGTTATATCTGCTAAGCGTTTTCCAATTGCTTTTAAAGCTTCTTTCTGGTCTGGAGTTAACGTTCGCGCAAAGCTGACCAGATGACTGACGAGAGGCTTCATCTGGTCTGGCAGTTCAGTTGCTTGGTCAGCGAAAAAATCAGCTAGACTTATTCCCAGTCCGGTACATAGTTTGCGACTAATATAGACCGAGGAAACGTCTAATTTTTCCGCAAGTTTTTCTTGCGTGAAGTGTTTTTTAAGAATTTTTCTAATTCGCTGCCCAATAGCAATATAATCAATATTCATATACATCACCTAGTGTAATATTAACATAACAGGAAAAAATTTACATACTTTTATTGATTAATATTAACTGATAACTTAAAAAATAATTCATAGGTTAATATTAATCACTGTAGAATGTCTTTAAAGATGGGGGGAAGAAAAATTAAATTATATAGATTACAAGAATGTCGGAATTTTAATCTGAAAATTGGAACGATTGCATAAAGGGGTAAGAATCACAACCGAAATTTCTAAGCAAATTGAAACGACACTGAAAAATTTTATTGCTAAGAAGAAGTAAAGAACAGTGAGGAGGATAAATGATATGAATTATCCGTCTGACGAACAAATTGTAGAAATGACGCGTCTATTAACCCAAGCTCGAATTGAAAATTTCCTAGGCCAGCATATTGGTACCTGGAAATGGTGGGTTCTTGTTATATTACTGATTGCTCCCTGGTTTATTTGGTATAAATTAGTCGATAAAAAGAGGATTCTCGAAGTTACCCTGTTCGGGGTAATTATTATGATAGTTACAATTACATTGGACGAAATAGGTTATGTGCTCTCCTTGTGGAGTTATCCGATAGAAGTTATCCCAATACTTTCCCGGCTTACTTCAATCGATTATACGATGCTGCCAATTATTTTTATGCTGGGTATACCAGTACTTCTCAACCTGGAAGCGTTTTTTAGGAGCGCTGGTTGTCCTATCAACGGTATTTTCATTCGTGGCTGAACCTATTGTTGTATCTTTTGGATTTTACGTACTGCTTAAGTGGTTGTACTGGTATTCATTCCCGATTTATATCCTTATGGGCTTACTGTCAAGATGGATAGTTAAAAGGTTGATTGACATAGAACGAAAGAGTTAGAAAAAATTGCAATTATTGCTTTAGATTACATGAGACAGAGGGCAGGTTAAGCCAGTGTTTTTCAAGTGCTAACTGATAATTTTGCTATTTTTAAAGCACTCTCCATACTTTTGGTTGATGCTATAAATCCTGCTTTGTGACAAAATATAGCATCATCTATTTTAATGATAGAATTTATTTCTTCACTTGATTTTCCTCTAATGGATTCTAATAGATCTTTTCTTGCTTCGAAAGTATCGGCATTCTTCTTTACAGTCTGAATCTTATATTCTGCATTCGTCTCATCTGGAGAAATAACGAACAATATCTCATTATTTACATCGATTTTAAGCAGCTGCTGGAGCCAGGGGCAACCGTTTTTTAAAACCATTATTTCATTAATAGTTCTATTTTCAAAGGCTTCATTTACTATGATCCTTGCTTTTATAACAGAAACTTGTTTACTTATTATTCTTTTTATAACCGCAGTAGCATATTGAACAGCTTCTTCAAATGCCTCATCTATGGAATCATTTGAATCCCATGTAGGATTAAAATTTTGGATAATATCACTTATTGAAGTGACTTTAATGTCTGATTTTATGTCTATACCATTATCTGTAGCGTCAATCCCCTGCACTAAATTTTTATCAACAGAATCAAAAATTGAGATGATATCATTTTCTTCAAGTTGAGAATCAAACCTTTGTATTATTCTTGAACCAAACTCTCTCCAGATTAAACCACAAGCAGCATATGGAATATTATTTTCTCTTATTTCTTTATTTAGTTGGTGATGATCGAATTCTCCCAAGGATATATCATAAACAAGATCTAGAGTTCTAAGTATATTTTCATCTCTTGTTCTTGTTACCTTTATATCGCCGAGCAGTAACCTGAGCATAGCCGTAGCCATAACATCATCTGCATGAAATTTCCCGTTATGTGTTCCTATTGTTTTAATATTCTTTTCATTAATCATCATTTATCCTTCCCTATTCGAATTCATTATTGTGATTCACTATTTATAGTATCAATATAGTATAGCATTGTTTCGGCAAATCCTATTCAACAACATGAATTCTGGCAGGTTCTTTGATCTTGATTTGTCATGAGGATATGGTATCAAGACTTATTTGTCTCATTTATTAAAAAAAGTATTGACCTTTACTGATAATAGGTGTATATTTAAATTAACAAATGAGAATCAATATCATTTGAGAACAAAATATACATTTTAGGAGTTGAGCAATATGAAAATTTTCTATAAAGAATTAGATGATTGTTGTGAATGTTGTTGTTGCTGCTGCTGCGAGAGTGAAGAAAAGTGTTGTGAATAAGCTGACTGTATAGTTAGTGGAGGTGAGTCCAGTGTTCAAAGAAGCTGATGAACTAAAGATTGATACGTTCTGATTCTCAGTCACGTTGGATAGTGAAAACCCCAATAACCAGAACCTATCAATGAATTAAGGAGGCAAAAGATACTTGAAAACAGAATGTAATTGAAAGCTACCTTTGAAATAGAAGGTAGCTTTTTTGTGTTGCGCGTCCAGCAAAACTGGATTGTACTTATGGGTGAAAGTCCCATACAAGAAAAGTGGAACACAGGGACAGGTAGTTTGTCCCGAGGGATGGAAAAATATAAATAGGTATGTGGGAGGCAGCCTAAGAGAGAAGAGCAATACAACCGGTGCCGTTTTCATTACCTGGACAGTTGCTAGTCCGCAGATAACGGAAGAGATAATAGAACCTTGTCAGCAGGAAATAACGGAAAAGAATTCACTGATAGATCTATTCATTGAAAAACGTGTATGGCTACAGTCCGTCCTGGCCTTATTGCTTGGACTATCTTTTGGAGGGATACTGTCTTTTGTTGTTTTATATGCCCAGGAAGCCGCCATTGCCAATGTTGCCTATTTCTTTTTTGTAAATGCCACAGCCGGATTGCTTGTACGCTTTGCAGGGGAAGATATTTGATAGTAAAGGACCAGGAATTCTGATTGGAGGTTCTGCCATTCTTTGCAGCATCGGCACTTTTTTGCTGGCTGAGGCTTCGACCACGACTTCTCTGGTTATTGCCGCGGCTTTGCTTTATATGGAACCGGTATGGGAGCGGCATTCCCGGCTTTACAGGCTTGGTGTATTGATGGTGTACCCGTCAACCGGCGTGAACATGCAATGGGCACTTTTTTAAATTCTTTTGATTTAGGCATCGGTTTAGGAGCTATTTTGCTGGGGGCTATCGCCGCGATGAATGGCTATTCCATAATGTATAAATTCTCAATCGTGTTTTTCATCCTCTATTGGCTGCTGTATCAGATTTTTAGCAGACAAGAACATGACATTTCCTCCAGTTAGTCGGATTTGTGAAATCGATTTAACCATTACTCCATCGCGAGGTATAGTAGTAAAATATTGATTAATAGGAATATATCTTTTTGTCATTGATAATAAAAATAGAAGAATGTAGCATTTACAAAAAGAAGCTGCCCATAATAACTTAGTTTACTAAATTATGGGCAGCTTCTCTTTTATTTGACATACCTGTCCCTGTTTCCCATTAATCTTCTACATCTGTAAGCCATCGTTTTTCAAGCACAGGTGGCTCATATGAGTCAATATAATCTAGAGCCGAAAAAATATCTTCTGTTACAAAGTAGAGTTCGCTGCATTCCGTTTTTGCAAATTGCTGGTGAATGACTGTCTCAAAATGTTCCAGCAGTTTGTCATAGAAATGGTTGATATTCAGAATGACGATTGGCTTATTATGATACCGCAGCTGTTTTAATGTTATTATTTCCAGAATTTCTTCCAAGGTACCGTATCCTCCGGGCAATGCAATAAACGCATCGGAGCGTTCGTCCATGACTGCCTTTCTCTCCCGCATGCATTTTGTCACAGTAAGTTCATCACACCTGTCATATACAATTCCCTTGACATGTAATGCCTTCGGGATGATCCCTATAACATGCCCATGGTGCTGATGCACCGATCGGGCGCAGGCCCCCATAAGACCGGTAAGTCCGCCGCCGAAAAGAAACAGATCCCCTTTCGCTGCGATTTCACGTCCCAGAGCTGAAGCTGCATCGAAATAAACCGGATCGATAGCCACACTGGAAGAACTATATACGCAAATAACCTTATTCATCGATACCTTCTCCTATTTTTTCCAAAGTATAAGAAGCTCAAAAACATTTTATACTACCATCGTTGTTTTAACTGCCCGCATCCGCCCTGAATATCACTGCCGAAGTTATGGAATATCTCCGAGTCTATAGCTGCACTTATTGTATTATAAAATTCTAAAATTACAGCGGCGGGACTACACAAGATTTGTATCTGTTGCCTTTTAATCAATATAATATTGACACCTGTATGGTAAAGTATTCAATTATTTCAATTTTACTATAAAACCACCCATGCTTATATATATAAAACTATCAATTGTTGTACTATTTTTTACAAGCTCTTGTAATCTTACCTGGACAGCCTCCGAAATCTGTTCCTTTTTTTTGCTGACTTTTTAAGTGGGTTTCCAATGTCCCAAAGCGTCACCAGTTTTATGGCTATCTTATGAAATGGATGTAATGATAGAAATTACCGAAATTTACAACTCATAATTAGTGCCCTAAAGGGGCATAGTTGTAATGATTCTAATTTTACCAGCAGTATCGTATGGAATAAACGATGCTTACTTTTTAATCTTTGATTGTCTTTGGGAGGCCTATGCTTTTAAATACAGAACAACTCCGACAAAAAGCTCATGAGCTTGCATTGACCCATAACCCTTATGTGAGACGCTTGCCATCAAAGCGCCTGTGGCGGGAGTTTTATGCCGACATTGAAAAATTACGCACATTTATTACTACTCTGCAGGAAGGTGATGCAAGTTGTTTGCAGCCTGCAGAAGAATGGCTTTTGGATCATGCTGAATTCATTGAAGAACAGGTGATGGTTGTCCGTCATCAGCTTCCTGGTGCCTTTTTGCGAAATCTGCCCGATTTACGCAAGACCGGCAAAGCAAGGATACTGTCTATTTGTGCTGATTATCTTGAACATGTGGACGGGAACCTGGATGAGGATTCGTTCATCTCCTATGTGAATTTTTACCAGGAAGTATCCGTTTTGACCATAGCAGAAGTGTGGGCGGTTCCGCTTATTTTGCGTATCACCTTAATTCAGCGCCTGACCGCACTCATGGAACTGGTTCGCGAACGGCGAGAGGTGTGTATCGTAGTCGATGGGCTGCTGGCACGCCTGCAGTCGGCGAAGTTAAGCCCTGAGGTGCTAAAGGACGGCCTTGAAGAAGCTGGTCAGGATATGCTGCTCTCCGGCTGCCAGATCGCCTACTTGGTCAGGCGTCTGCGCGAGTGGGCGGACGATTCGACAACCGTGAGGGAATGGCTAATGTGCAAATTAGAAAATGGCCCCGACAGCCTTGATCGAATTGTCTCTTATGAGTATCAGCTTCAGGCAGCTCATCAGGTATCAACAGGCAACCTTATGGGAAGCCTGCGTAAAATATCCCGCTTGGACTGGCAAGAGCGTTTTGAACGGATTTCTATGGTTGAGCATACACTGCGTGGAGAAAGCACAAATACATATCAGTTTCTTGATTTCTCAAGCCGCGACGTGTTGCGTAAGCGGGTTGAGAAGCTGGCTTCCCGCCTGCATTTGCCGGAAAATCTAGTGGCGCAGCAGGCTGTTGGGCTTGCTGCGAAGGAATATGAGCAGGCGTGTACAGAGCGTGCAAAAGTCGATGAAGCAGTACGTGGTTCGGTTATGCTGGAAGAACTGCCTCGCCAGGTATTTACCGAATACTATCTGCTTGAAGCCGATGGCATCAAGGAACTGCGGCAGGCGCTAAAGATTTGCGGTGCTCCTGCGTATTTACCCGAATTGGAAATGTTACGCCGCTCCACTGGAACGTATTTTACCGCCCTGACAGGATTATTCACGGTTTTCCTTCTTGGATTTGCCTGGTGGGTATCCAGCGGTATAAGCCTTACCGTTGGTCAGTGGGTGATCGTTATGCTAGCGCTGTCCTTGCCCGTGAGCGAGTGGACTATTACGGCTGCACACTGGCTTATAGAATGCGTCAGGCAGCCACGGCCGCTGCTCCGATACGATTTTTCCCGGGGTGTTCCACCCGAAGCAACCACAATGGTGGTCATACCCGTTATTTGGTCAACGGTCAAAGAAGTGGAGGAATTGGCGGATCGGCTGGAACTGCACTACCTGGCAAACCGCTATTCGAATATTCATTTTGCTCTCCTGGGGGATTTTACCGATGCAGGAGAGGAAGAACTGCCCGAAGATGCTGCTATTCACGCTGCAGCCCGGGCAAGTATTGAGGAATTAAACCGTACATACTTCGATTCATGCGAGAACATTTTTCACCTCTTTCAGCGCCGCAGGATGTGGAACCCGTCCGAGGGAGTATGGATGGGCTGGGAACGCAAGCGGGGTAAATTAGTGGAATTTGTCGAGCTGCTTAAAGGCAAGACAGATACGACCTATGATTTTGTAGTTGGAGACACAGACATCCTGCCCCGTATCCGTTACATCATCACCCTTGATGCGGATACAGAGCTGCCCCTGGAAAGCGTGCAGCGGATCATCGGCACCATGCATCTTCCCTATAATCGGCCACGACTAAACCTCACCCGGACAAGAGTTGTCGAAGGATACGGCGTACTGCAGCCGCGTATCGGCATTAGCCACGACGCGGCCTTGCGCTCGCGCTTCGCTTATCTGTGGTCGGTGAATCCGGGAATTGATCCCTATGTCTTTGCTGCCTCCGATCCGTACCAGGATGGGCTGGGGCAGGGCATATTTACGGGGAAGGGTATATTCGATGTTGATGCATTTGCTCAGGTGTTATGTGAGCGCATTCCGGAAAATCGGGTGCTTAGTCACGATTTATTAGAAGGTGGATTTTTACGCGCCGGCCTACTGTCCGATATTGAATTAATTGATGAGCATCCAGCTGTGTTCAGTGCCTATCAAAAGAGAATGCACCGCTGGGTGCGCGGAGACTGGCAGCTCATCCCATGGCTGCTGCACAGTGTTCCCGACCGCCGGGGAATCTTTCTGCCGGTTGATTTGTCCTCTCTCACCCGTTGGCAGATCATTGACAATTTACGGCGCAGTATACTGCCTCCTGTGCAGCTTGCAGTACTGCTCCTTGGGATGAACGTACTGCCAGGTGCTTCCGGCCGCTGGATTGTCTTTATGGTCGCTACCATGTTGTTGCCGTTACTTCGCCAGCTGGTGGCGGTGAGGTGGATGATTGGTCATCCACGGAGTCTTTTGGGGACAGCCGCTCAAGTTTTGGTAAACATAATGACAATGCCGTTTCAAAGTGTGCTTCTGCTGGATGCAATCGCCAGAACTCTGTACCGTTTAGCTGTGACAAAACGTCATTTACTGGAATGGGTGAGTGCGGCGGAGGTTGAACGCAGGCAGCAGGGCGGGCGCTATCCCGTGTTGCTGGGAATGTACGGAGGGTATGGGGTAGTGTCTCTTTTTGTGCTGGCAGCAGTGAATAGTACCGTTCCGGCTCTGGGGTGGACAGGCCTGGCATTTTGCACTTTATGGGCTATTGCTCCATTGACGGTTCGCTGGTTGAACCGGCCTGTACAGCAGTCTGAGACCTTGCTTACCGCAACTGAGCAGGAAGAACTGCAAAAACTATCAGAAGAGATTTGGACGTTCTTCGAAGATTACGTTACGGAAAAAGAGAATTGGCTGCCCCCTGATAATGTTCAATTGGAGCCGCCTAACGGAATCGCTCACCGCACTTCGCCGACCAACATTGGACTTTACCTTACCTGCACATTGACTGCGCGGGATTTTGGGTTTATCGATACACCCGGTTTGATTGAGCGCTTGGAGCATACGCTTGGCACCGTGGAGCACCTGGATAAATGGGAAGGTCATCTTTATAACTGGTACGATACTGTCACATTGGAGCCGCTGCCGCCGCTGTACGTGTCAACGGTAGACTCCGGCAATCTCGTTGTCAGTTTGGTAGCCGTCAAAGAAGGGATAGCGGAATGGCTGAGGTCCGATTTGGAAGGAGATGGCTGGTCAGGTGTAGTCCACGGTAAGACGGAAGAAGCATTAGATGTTGCATTCGCTGAAGAGTTAACTCCTGTACGAAAAGGGGAGACTAGAGATCAATACGGAACATCATCCCAGAGCGTCCGGGAGGAATGGCTTTTTCGCGGGAAAAAACTGCTTGCCCGTCTGGAAGTGCTGATCAATGAGACAGACTTTCGTCCCCTTTATGACCATAAAGCGAAATTGTTCCACCTGGGCTACAACGCAGGGCCGGGTAAGCCTGATCCAATCCTATATGACCTGATGGCGTCAGAGGCTAGGCTGTCGAGCTTTATTGCCATCGCTCTCGGTCAGGTATCCGTGTCGCACTGGCATGCCCTCGGGCGGACAATGACGCGGGTGGGAAGACGAACCACACTGCTCTCTTGGTCTGGGACAATGTTTGAATACTTAATGCCGTGGCTGTTTATGCGCACCTATCCGAAAACCATCTGGGACAGCACCTACCGTGGGGTGGTTCAGCGGCAAATGGAGTACGCCCACCAGCGTGGAGTTCCTTTTGGCATCTCTGAATCTGGATATTATGCCTTTGATCATCAGATGAACTATCAATACCAGGCGTTTGGTGTTCCCGGTCTGGGTTTCAAACGCGGTCTCGAACAGGATTTGGTTGTGGCACCCTACGCCACAATCCTCGCCTTACCCTTTGCCAAG
Organism: Pelosinus fermentans; assembly: GCA_002434245.1. Taxonomy (GTDB): domain Bacteria; phylum Bacillota; class Negativicutes; order DSM-13327; family DSM-13327; genus Pelosinus; species Pelosinus fermentans_B. Next base: position 5,232 of record DJJR01000080.1, on the reverse strand, counting down.
GAGCAGGGACTGCTAGATTTACGTAAACTGGATGAACTTGGCGCCCGGGGAAAATACGGCTACTTTGAAGCCATTGATTTTACGTCTGGGCGACTGCCGAAGAAAGAGGCCAGTATAGTCATCCGCAGTTTTATGGCCCATCACCAGGGAATGAGCCTGATCGCACTTGCTAATTTACTGGCATCGAGAACAATAACCGAGCGCTTTCACCGTGACAAGCGGGTACGAGCAGCGGAACTGCTTCTGCAAGAACGCACTCCAGCACGGCCTAACATTATTAAACATCCTGCCATGGTACGTGAATATGTGTCTTATAAGAAGTCGACAGAGATGGTCACGCTGCGGGAATACCCCAGTGCGGACACACTTGCACCCGAGGTGTGCGTTCTGTCAAACGGGACATTTACGACCATCGTGACCAACAGCGGCAGCGGGTTCAGCCGTTACGAAGGTCTGGCCGTTTCCCGCTGGCGGGAGGATCCGGTATTGGATAACTGGGGAAGCTATCTATATATTCGTGACGTTACCAGGGATGTGGTATGGTCGCCGGCATTTCAGCCCTGTCGTGTCCATTCTGATGAACAGCGTGTGCAGTTTGCTCTTGATCGGGCCATTTTCATGCGTGTGGACGAAGACGTGCAGACAAGCCTGGAAATATGTGTATCGCCGGAATGGAATGCTGAAGTCAGGCGGCTGACTCTTACGAATAACGGAAATGAAGAGCGGATCATGGAAGTAACAACCTTCCTTGAACTGGCCCTGGCATCTCCTATGGCTGACGATGCGCACCCGGCTTTTAGTAAATTGTTCATCAAAACGGCATATGTTGAAGATGCCCAGTGCTTGCTGGCCAGGCGCAGGCCCCGCCGGGACGGCGAAAAATCATTATGGGCGGCCCATTCTCTGCTGACCCCAGGCCGAACCCTTGGATCAGTGGAATATGAGACGGATAGGTCCAGCTTCGTAGGCCGGGGACATACCCTTGCATTGCCCATGGGAGTCCGTTCCCGCTTAAAGGGAACCGTAGGTTCTGTGGCCGATCCTGCATTTATCATGCGAAGAAGGATGAGCATCAAGCCTGGCGAACAAGTGCAATTATTTGCTGTTACTGCTGTGTCTGGCACGAAAGAAGAGGCGTTGAACATTGTCAGCCGCTTCGCTGGAGACCTGGTAGTGGAACGAACATTTCAACTGGCCTGGAATCGCAGTCAAATTGAATTTCAGCACTTGCATTTGACTGCTGCTCAGGCTATGGCTTTTCAAGCTTTCGCTGGCCGGATTGTATATACTCCGATGCTGCGGCGAGAGCGCGCGCAAAGTATCTTGTCGAATGTAAAGGGCCAGTCCGATCTTTGGGCATACGGAGTTTCCGGCGATGTGCCGATGATTCTGGTACGGATCGAGAACCGGGCCAACATACAGTTTGTGGTCAATCTGCTTACTGGGCATGAGTATTTGCGTCGCCTGGGGTTGCTTTTCGATCTGGTTATTCTGAACGAATCAGAGGAAGGCTACCAGCAGGATTTACAGGAGGCACTGCGGCGGACGGTTGAACAAGTCGTTGGCTGGCACAGCCCGGGCGGGATTTTTATCATAAGTTCCAGTCAACTTTCTGAAGAAGATAGGACGCTGCTCCTGGCCACCGCCCGTGTTGTACTCAGGGCAGACGGTCCCAGCTTCCAGGCGCAGTCCAGTCTGTTGCGAAAGGCTGTGGTTTTTCCCGCGCCTCTCAAGCCGACGGCGTCAGTAAAAAGGTATGCCGAACCTGCGCTGGACAATGGGGAAGATTTATTATTCTTCAATAGTTGGGGAGGATTTTCACCCGATGGCCGGGAGTATCGGATTGTGCTTAAAAACGGCAATTATCTGCCGGCACCATGGATTAATGTGCTTGCCAATCCCCGCTTCGGCTGCCTTGTCTCCGAACTCGGCACGGGCTACACCTGGTGGCAGAGCAGCCGTGAGTGCAAGCTTACGCCATGGTCTAATGATCCCGTGCTTGATCCGCCGGGCGAAATATGTTATCTGCGGGATGACGAGAGCGGCGTACTGTGGTCTGTTGCACCAAAACGAGGGGACGCCGGACAGGCAGACGGGTCTTCTATCTTAGGCTATACCATTACTCATGGCAGGGGGTTCACCTGTTTTGGCCACGAGAAACACGGTATCAGGTCCGAAATGACTGTTTCTGTTCCCCTCGATGACCCTGTCAAAATTATTCAGCTGCGGCTGCAGAATAAAAGTGCCGAGCAGCGGCAGCTTTCCATCACCTATTATGCGGAATGGGTACTGGGTGTAAAGCGATCCGCCAATGCTTCTTTCATCATCACGGAGTGGGATGACTCTGCCCGGCTGCTGCTGGCACGTAATGCGTATCAAAAAGAGTTTCATGGGACTTACGCCTTTTTAGGTGTGTATTCCCAAACAGAATCTTCTGTCAGACCATCAATTTTGGCAGAATATGAAGCACAGCAGAACACCGATTTCGGCGACGTATCCTGGACAGCAGACCGCAGTGAATTTCTCGGTCGTAATGGGACCTGGGAAAATCCGGCAGCTATGAACCGGGAGCGTCTTTCAAGCCAAACAGGACCGCTTTATGATACGTGCGGTGCGGTACAGAACAAGCTTATACTGGAGCCTGGGGCCGAGCAGACAGTCTACATCCTGCTCGGTGCGGAACATTCCCGGGACGCCGCTGTGAAGCTGGCTAAAAAGTACAATCAATCCCAAGTTTGCGATCAATCCTTAGAACATATACATGAATTCTGGGATGGTGCTTTAGAACAAATCTCGGTTTCCACGCCCTGTCCGGAGATGGATTTACTAGTAAACGGTTGGCTCTTGTACCAGGCTCTTGGCTGCAGAATGTGGGCACGTTCCGCCTTTTACCAAGCGGGAGGCGCATACGGCTTTCGCGATCAATTGCAGGATTCTCTGGCACTTTTGCACTCCCGTCCCGATTTAACGCGGGCGCAGATTTTGCTGCATGCTGCGCATCAGTATGAGGAGGGCGACGTGCAGCACTGGTGGCATGAAGAGACGCAGCGCGGCATTCGCACACGTTTCTCCGATGATTTACTATGGTTGCCCTATGCAGTCGCACGGTATGTCGAGCATACAGGAGACGACGATATACTGGAAGAGGTGGTACCCTTTCTGTATAGTGAACCTTTACCGGCGGGTGAACATGAACGATATGAGCCGACCCAAATTTCTGCTCAAAACGGCACCATTTTTGAACATTGCTTACGTGCCATTGACAGGGCTGTGCAGCGCTTTGGCGAGCACGGGCTGCCGCTGATCGGGATCGGTGACTGGAACGACGGTATGAGTCATGTCGGTGCTGAAGGCCGCGGTGAGAGCGTATGGCTTGGTTGGTTTCTCTGTGACGTACTGAACCGGTTTGCGGATTTATGCCGGCAGCGCGGTGCTGTAGAGCGGGCGGAACGCTGCCTGGACATATGCAGGCAACTGACAGCCTCTCTTGATCAGCATGCCTGGGACGGGCAGTGGTACCGGCGGGCTTTCACTGACGCCGGGCAATGGCTGGGTTCTATCTATAACGAGGAGTGCCGTATTGACGCCATCGCCCAGTCATGGTCGGTTATTTCAGGGGCAGCGCCACAAGAAAAAGCATTGCAGGCAATGCAGTCATTCGACCGTGAACTGGTGGATCGGGATCTTTCGGTTGTACGCCTTTTAACACCGGCTTTTGACAGCACAGATCCGAGCCCCGGCTATATTCAGGGCTACCCGCCCGGTATCCGGGAGAACGGAGCCCAGTATACTCATGGTGTTATCTGGAGTATTGTCGCCTGGTGCGGGCTTGGCAACGGAGATAAGGCTTTAGAATTATTTCAAATGTTAAATCCTCTCAATCACACACGCACACCTAATGAAGTACGGCAGTATGCGGGTGAGCCCTACGCCATTGCGGCGGACGTTTATACAGCCCAGCCGCACCGGGGGCGCGCCGGCTGGACGTGGTACACTGGTGCTGCCGGATGGATGTATCAGGCAGGAGTTGAATCGATTCTCGGCCTTCGTCGCCGTGGTGAACGCCTGTACATTTGCCCGTGTATTCCTTGCGAATGGCCAGGGTTTTCCGTCAGCTACCGTTTTGGTAATAGCTCCTACCATATTACTGTTGAAAATCCGTCCCATAAGTCCGTTGGTGCGATTGCTTTACAAATTGATGGACAGGAAGTTGTACTTACGGAGCGAGATATGAAGGATGGTCCTTACGTTATAATGGGCGATGACGGGCAGCCCCATCACGTTGTTATGACGATGTAATAAACTTCTCAAGGGACGACTAATTCCATCGGAAGATCAGGTTAGTGTATCAAAAGATGGTGAACGCTAGGATAAGTGTTCACCATCTTTATGATTTAAATGCCGAATCAATGGGGACGATTCCTTCGTTTCTCCTGCTTTTAAGGCGTAATTATGAGAATCAAGAGAACCATCATCATCGCTTCGGCAGGAATTTACAAAGAAGTAAAGATAGTACACATTTTATACGATAGTAATAATAGAAGGTGTCAAGTCATTCTACGTGATGATTGGTTGACGCTATCAGGTCAGTAAAAATAGCGCGAAGCATTGATTATTTGCTTTTAAATAGATTTGATGAAGGGAATGATGATTAGTTATGAGTTTAGGTATAACTGGGGTTTCTTTTTCGCCACAAAGTAAGTCTAGTCTGGAGCAAAGTGATAAGAGCGAGGTGAATAGTAATCAGGGTAAAAGACAATACGTTACGCAACAAGAAGGAGACTATGAATGCACCTATGTAGTTATAGGAGAAGACTTCAAGATTTTGATAGGCAGGGTTGCTAAAAATAAGGACGAAGACAAAGATGCGTCGAAAACGGAAGCCGTGGATGATAAAAATATTCCTGGACTTATGAATAATGATCAAACATTGATGGGGTATCAACAGACAGCAAAGGCGGCGCTTCCTGATCATAATTTACAAGAAAGAATACAAGCGGAAGAAAATTATGCTGCAAGTTCTTATTATGATATTGCTAAAGTGGATGCCAGAGGATAGTAAGCTTTTACGTAGTAAGAATGTCTTTGTGTCCTAAAGTTTTATCTCAGCGGTTTGGCAAGCCAAGTCGTGGAAAATCTATCATTATTGCCAGCACAGAAGGCAATCAATCTATACCTAGTAATGATGAGCTAAAGATTGGGTTAAATATTTTGGGACAAGGAACCTGTCGT
>DJJR01000081.1 GCA_002434245.1 Pelosinus fermentans | reverse complement strand
TGAACGGCATCTATTCGAGCCCCGCAAGCTTGAGCAGGCTTGCCACCGGGACGTCAACTTCATGTATCTTTTAGGCCGAGAAAAAGCTCCCGATCACCTACGATCGCCCGCTTTCGCAGCGAGCGGCTAGCCGAGGTGATAGACGGTCTGTTCAGCCAGCTTATACAGCATCTCGCCAATGAGGGAGAAAGCGGTCGCTGTGGAACATTCTTGCATATTCCTAAAGCAGCCTGACAAATGGGTATAGATTTTTTATTGGGGAAGAGGCTTCCTCTGTTTTGTTGTGTGCATAAATAGACGAAGGGCTTCTTTTTTGTTTATTTTTCGTCTGGATTTTATCTGCTCATACAAAGAAAGAGGGCCGCAAAACGCTTTTTTAAAAAAGCGTTTTGCGACACCCCCTTTTTAGAAACCGTGTTATTTACCAGTATTCAATGTTATAGACGGTTAAGACACTCACTAATTATAAAATTCCAAATACGTTGGCAATTCGATTGCCGCTAGTCTTCCTCCGAAAATTCCGCCACAATCTACACATAACTTATCTTTATTTATTTTGTCATACCAAACCTTAGCATTTTTCTTATCTTTTACAGTATTGCTGCCATAAAGTACCCAAGTTGGAGTATGTCCGAACACCATTATTTTTCCCGCATATGCCGGGCACCAAGGATATTCTTTACTCATCCATACCAATTCATCTTCCGTATTCTCTTCAATGGGCTTATTGCTATTCGCTCCAGCATGACTAAAGATATATTTGCCAACTACAAAATGGGCAGGTAAGCTTTGTAGGAATCTCAGAATATTCTCAAGCTTCTCGCTGGATATGTCCTTGATCTCGTCATACATTTCTCTACCGCCATTATGATGTATCCAATAATATAGATCGTTGGATGGATGCTCCCGCCAGGTGTCAGTGGTCAGCATTTCGATGAGACTTTTTTCTAAAAACTGCTCATGATTGCCTTTGAGCAATACTGCCCCTTTCTTCTGCAAAGATTCACAAGTTGCAAGGCAATCTAAATTTTCTTTTCCCCGATCAATTAGATCCCCGCACACAACAAGTAGATCTTGTTCTGAATTGTATTCTGTTTTTCCTAATAAATCTAAGAATCTCTTATTTTGCCCATGTAAGTCTGACGTGGCTAAGATGCGATCAACAGTTTTCATTACTACACCTCACATCGCTCTAGTATATCTGCATTCCTTTTAACATTACTTTTACTACTATATCCTATGAAGCAGAGGAACAAAGGAACAAATCCATCGTCCAGCAACCCTATTATTATTATTAAAGCCAGATACTTAGAAATTGATTCATATTATTTTACATTTCAACTTCGCTCATTAATTTTCCTTGTTTTTTGGAGTGTTATGTTTTCCAATCAAACAAAAAAACTGCCTACCATAAGATAGACAGTTCGATCAGATTACATATAATCGTCAATATAACGAGATCGTTATTTGCCCTGAAAGATCTCATTCGATTATTTTGTTATCGATGGTTGATTTTGCTAAAACAGTCTCTGCAATACACCGGACGATCTCCGCTTGGGCGGAAAGGTACTTGAGTGGTGATACCACACTCTGCACAAACAGCCTCATGCATTTCACGCTGTTGATAGTTATTGCTGCGGCCGCCGTTATTGGCTTGTTTACGGGCAGCTCTGCATTCAGGACATCGTCCTGGTTCGTTAGTGAATCCTTTTTCGGCATAAAAATCTTGTTCTGATGCTGAAAAAATAAATTCAACGCCACAATCCTTGCATGTTAATGTTTTGTCTTGATTCATATGATAGCCTCCTCGAATAGATAAGAAAACAACAAGCTGCTTATGTAATAAAACCATAATGAATTGATGATATAAAGATTATAATCAAAATCCAATTACTCATTGCCTTCCTCTTAAATAACAACATTTTCAAATAAGAATGTTATCATTTATAGTGTAGTACTAATTTTTTTCCATGTCAAGCCTGGGTGTTAAATAGAATTTCTCAACAATTGGAATATCTGCCGGGGCAAAATTATAGTTCAATATGGTATCTTTATCAACCCAGGCAATTTCATCAGGCACGGTTGGATGTAAGGAATGACCATTCCAATTCACCCGATAAGCTAATAGCTGAATCGTTCCCCGTTCGTATTTATAGATACTCTCGGCAAAGAAAGTACCAACTTCCACATCGATTTGAAATTCTTCCCGCATTTCACGCTGCAAGCACTTCTCAGGAGTTTCGCCTTCTTCGATTTTCCCCCCAGGAAATTCCCAATGATTTGCCAGAGGATCTCGTGCACCTCGTTTGGCTATTAAACATAAGCCTTCTTTTATTAACAATGCAGCAGTTACAGTTTTCATTGTTATACTCCTATGCATATTTCGTTCCTAGATCGTCTGCGTAATCCTTACAATTTCATGGGGGTTATGGACGATATAGTTTGGCTGTTCCTTTTTCGCATTATCAATCTGATCGTATCCCCAGCTTACCCAAATCACCCTAACGCCACTTTTTTTGCCCGCAATAATATCTCTAATTTCGTCTCCAACATAAATCACTTCAGAATCTTTCAGTTTATGCTTTTTTATAAATCTTTTAATATCTTCATTCTTACCAAACATATTGTTCGAACAGATAATTTCATTAATAAAGTCAATCTGGTTGTGTTCAAGACATTCTCTTATATTCTGCTCCGAATTTGTTGAAACAATTGCGATCTGAACACTACAGGCATTTAATTCTTCCAATAATGCCTTAATTCCATCAAATAAGAAAAGATCCTTTATGGAGTGTTTATATAGTTTGTAAATATCCAACGCTAAAAGAGGAAATTTATATAATTTAAAATCAAGAAATTTAGCTTTTTCCGTAGCAGATAACCCTTTTATATGTGCAATATCCTTTTGCTCTATCTTCTTTGCTTCATACTTGTCTGCAAGCTGATTATACACATCGATGACGATATTCAGTGAATCTACTAAAGTACCATCAAAGTCAAATAGTACATACTTTATCATAACGATACGTATCCTCCTTTTCAATCGATTCATTCCTATTCACTACTATGTTAAATCAAAAGAGAAGATACTCATGAATTACGATTCGGATTCCTAAAGAGAGAGAACGTCCCTGTCAAAACGACCAGGAACGCTCTCTCTTTCTTTGCGGTGAACTGACGCAGTATGCTAGAAAGTCAACGCTGCAATTGCGGTGAAAGACAGCCATTCTGCAAACAGAGCTCCGGCGGTAAAAGGTCAGCTACTAGTTGTATGATTGTCCATTTCCTCATTTACAGCTCCATTTTGAAGATTGATTTCCTGCTGCTCAGCTGGCGCATCCTCAGCCCCTGACTCAGCAGCCAGTAACATCATCAATTCAGCTTCGGACACAGTGGAAAACATGCCAGAAATCAATTTTTCTCTCATGCTTCAAACCTCCCTTACTGTGCTATGCTGCCAGTTTACCGCATGATTAGTTATTGACCTAGTGCGAAATTCTTATGCACTGCATTTTCAGGAAATCGTATATCTAATTTTATAATTTCTTTATTATAACCCATCCCATTTGGATAGGTCTTTTACGCCATAGCGTTTTTCCGCTTTGTCAAATCGTGAAAGGATATCAATAAAATAATTCATATCACTACCTTCTCCTTTGATCTGCGTCCATTCCCTTATAACCCATGTTTCTCCTTCCCGTTCTATTCCAATATTGGATTGATAAGGAGCAATGTTCCTTCCTATTCTCCCAGGCTTTATCAATTCTGCCGAATACAATACTACCGCTCTGAGTTTTTCACCATCATAAGACACATTTTCCAATCCTTGCAGCGTGTAGCTTTTCACAGAGACAAAATTGGCTAGTAATTGCTCATCAGGCAAATGCCGCAAACCTGGGTTGATTTCTTTAATCGTCTTAACATCTTTATTAGTTATAGCAGTAAAGAAAGGTACCAATGCTCGAATCATTTCTCTTTCTTCTGCTTCGATAATCGCCCCATCTTTAGCAATGAGCGGCTGGGAAGTAATTTGATATGGGGCCTGCTGACTTGATACGCAGTTTATTGAGAAAAAGGTGACAAGTAAAAATGTAATACCTAACAAATATTTTTTTATCATGATGAACATCTCCTATTCATTTTTATTTAAAATTTTCGAGGGTCGAGATTTTAACAGCATATCTATCCTTTTTTTGCACGCAGAAAAACATTGTCTCATACGAGTTAAAAGAAATTGATTTTTTATTTACTTCATTTGTCAATTTTACGCCTCCCAACCTATGCTGGTATGTAAGCCAGTTATCATGTAGTATAACCTAATTTTGTCCATATATTGAAATTCGCGAACATTCGGTAAACCCCTGCCAAATTAATTATGCCTAGTAATATAAAAGAGCGTATTCGTCCCACTTCAAACGAACCAACCTTTCACCTAACGTACAGCCAGCAGCAGCTAAACCGCTGGATCAGAATGAACCTGATAACAATCCGTAGTCTCTGAATGCATAGGATGACCGCTTACCTCATCTCCATTGATTGCCAATCGTCATTATTTTGTCACATTTATATACTATTCTAAAGATAGTATTTCAAGTAAATTCCAAAAGAAAGGAGTTTATCATAAATGCAGCCGATCAATAAAATATCCCCCATACGAAAAATGGATGCTGCCGATTTTCAAATATCTCGGCAAAATCAAATGACTGATGTGCAAAAAAACAGCAACTATAACAAACGTAATTTCGGCTCAAATATTGCACAACAAAAAGCAGATGTTGTTGAAATTAGTGATCAAGGTTTACGCGCATTACAGCAGCAGGAGTACTTAGCTCTTCCTGAACAAAGCAGTACCTATCCTTTATCCTATGCCAGCCGTTTAATCGCAAATTACGAAAAATAATATTCTGTCAGGAATGGCCAAAAACCGAACGACCTGCAAGAACTCAACAGAGAACTTGCAGGTCGTTCGGTTTTTATTGCAAATAGTGATCTTTTTTTTAAAAGCTGCTATACCACTCATCTAAGCTTCCGTCATCCTCGACGGTAACTTTATCATTACCCGAAGGATATTTAAAAAACAATACTTTAAGCCCCGCTTTTGACTTTTGCGCATAGGTAATTCCTTGATGAATTAAATAAAAATCTCCTTGTTTAACGAAAGTTTCTTCTTGCGTCTCTACGTTGATATACTTGCTTTCCCCTGCTAATACATAGATATACTCAGTTGTTGTTGTATGATAATGCGGTTTTTCAATCGTATACTCTGTATATTCTGTAATGCCAGCTTCCACATTGGGATCTCGCAAATATTCAAGTTCTTGAGGCAAGGCTAATTCACCCAACAGATATTGGCGCTTTGAACTGCCTAGTGCTGATTGGATATTTTCGCCGCTTATTACTTCGATTCTTTTCATCTTCTCACCTTACCCTTAGTGTCCTATTAGATGGACAGGATTTGAGATAAATTGTACATTTCCTGATCAAATACTTTTCTTTTCATAAGCGCTTCCATAATATCTATATCCATCAAGTGATTGTCTTTTATGCCAATGGCACGATTGGATTTTCCTTCAATCAATAGATTTACGGCCATAGCTCCCATTCGGCTTGCTAGTATTCGATCAACAGCGGTGGGCACTCCACCTCGCTGAAGGTATCCGAGTACCGTAACTCTTGAGTCGATACCAGTAGTATTCAATATTTCTTTTTGTAACTCTGCCGCAGATCCCCTGCCTTCAGCCAACATAATAATATTATGAGCTTTTCCACGCTTCCTTCCTTGCAGCATTTTCTCACAAATTTTCTTCACTTCATACTGTTCTTCAGGAACTAAGATACTTTCCGCCCCTCCGGCAAGACCTGCGTAAAGAGCGATGTCCCCGCAATGCCTTCCCATCACTTCGATAATAGTTACCTTCTCATGAGACATGGATGTATCTCTAATTTTGCTGATGGAATCGAGCACCGTATTAACTGCTGTATCAAAACCAATTGTATAATCGGTGTATGCTAAATCGTTGTCAATGGTGCCGGGAATTCCCATTACCTTGATATTGCCGCGGCCAAGTTGATTGACTCCCTGAAAAGAACCATCTCCGCCAATTACGATGAGACCGTCAATTTCATTTTTTTCAAATATCCCGATTGCTTTATTGATACCGGCTTCTGTTTTCATTTCTTCACATCTGGAAGTTTTAAGAATCGTTCCGCCTCGGTGAATGATATCGCCAACCGATGCTATATGCATTTCTTTTATTTCACCATGTAAAAGGCCTGTATAACCTCTTTGAATTCCAAAGACTTTGAGATCATGATAAATTCCGGTTCTTACGATCGCTCGAATGGCTGCATTCATACCTGGGGCATCTCCGCCGCTGGTCAGCACTCCTATCTTTTTCATGAGTCTGATCTCCTTTTTTATCACTACCGTTTCAATTTTTACGCTTGTTGCCTTTCAATACCTTCTTGGTTACTGCAACAACATTTTCTGTGGTGAAACCAAATTTATTAAATAATGTTTTTGCTGGTGCTGATGCCCCAAAACCTTTCATAGTTACATAGGCACCATCAAGTCCAACATACCTGCCCCAGCCAAAATCACTGGCAGCTTCTACTGCAACTCTCCCTCGCACGGCTTTAGGCAGCACGCTTTCTTTATATTCGTCTGACTGCTCCTCAAAAACATCTACAGAGGGCATACTTACGACTCTTACATCAATATTTTCTTTAGCTAATTCTACTTTGGCATTCACTGCCAATTCCACTTCTGATCCGCTTGCTATAATAATTCCATCTGGTATTGCTTTATTGGAATCGGCCAGGACATATCCACCTTTTAATGCTTCTTTACTTGCCCCTTTTAGCTGTGGCAGATTTTGCCTTGATAAAACCAAAGCAGTCGGCGTTTTTGCCGATGTAATGGCATAGTACCATGCAGCACATGTTTCCGTTGCATCTGCCGGTCTGAATACGGTGAAATTCGGCATTGCTCTCAGCATGGCTAATTGTTCAATCGGTTCATGGGTGGGACCATCCTCACCAACACCGATGCTGTCATGGGTCAAAACATATGTAACTGGCAATTCCATCAACGATGCCAATCTTGCCATTGGTTTTACATAGTCGCTAAATACAAAGAAAGTCCCAACAAATGTATTCAGCCCTCCATGTAAAGCAATGCCATTACTAATTGCTGCCATTCCGAGTTCTCTTACACCATAGTGAATATTTCTGCCGCTGTAATCCGTTTTTGAAAAATCTCCGGCATCTTTCATATGTGTTTTATTGGAAGGCGCAAGATCGGCACTGCCGCCAATAAAGTTTGGCAATATATCTTTAATGCGATTGATCATAATTCCAGACAGGTTTCGCGTTGCGTCTGGCTTGTCAGCATAAGCCCAAAACTCTTCTTTGTCAAGAAGGTCTGTTAATGGATTGGTATTGAAATATTGCTGCCAAAGGGCTTTCATCTCAGGATATTTTTCACTATAGGCTAAAAACAGCTCATTCCAATGTGCTTCATCCTCTGCCTTTTTCTCTGCAATCTTTTTGTAATGATGATAAACTGCATCAGGGACATAAAACGCATCTTGTTTTTCCCATCCGAGATTTTCTTTTAAAGCTGCAACATTTTCTACACCTAAAGGTTCGCCATGTGCACTTGCTTGGCATTGTTTTGCCGGGCAGCCATAGCCAATCTGTGTTTTTACTATGATAAATGAGGGTTTATTGGTTTCGGCTTTTGCCTCTTGAATTGCCTTTCCAATTCCTTCAAGATCATTTCCATCCTCTACTATAATCGTCTGGAATCCAAATGCCTGCATTCTTTTTTCCACATCTTCTGTGAAAGCAAGGTCCGTACTTCCTTCGATGGTAATGTTGTTGCTGTCATAAAATACAATCAGCTTACTGAGACCTAAGGTTCCTGCCAGTGAAAGTACTTCTGAGGTGATTCCTTCCATCATGCATCCATCACCGCCTAGTACATAGGTATAATGATCGACAACTGGAAATCCTTCTTTATTAAATATAGAAGAAAGATGGGCTTCTGCCATTGCCATACCTACAGACATACCCATACCAGCGCCAAGTGGCCCGGTTGTAGCTTCCACTCCTATAGTATGACCGTATTCTGGATGGCCTGGAGTCAGAGAATCCTCTTGTCTAAATTGCGCAAGATCTTCAATTGATAAACCATAACCAAATAAATGTAATAGCGAATAGAGTAATGCAGAACCATGACCGGCTGACAAAACAAATCGGTCTCGGTTTACCCAATTCGGATTTTTAGGATTGTGTTTCATGTGATTTGCCCATAATTCATAAGCCATGGCTGCGCAGCCAAGAGGCAGCCCAGGATGACCGGAATTCGCTTTTTGTACAGAATCTGCCGCTAGAATTCGAATTGCATTTACTGACATTTCTTCCATTTTACTCATTTGTTTCTCTCCTTTTACATACTGTTATTTTTTAATAACTAGTAGTTTTACAATAAAAGCTGATATGAAAATTCATATCAGCTTTTATTGTAACTCTTAATTGATAAATATTCTACTTGTTATATATCGCATCTTGTTCTTTACGAAGTTTATAGATCAATGTTGTTTGATCTAATTCCACCATATCCAATGTTAAAAGCTGACCTTTTTTTGCATCTTTTAACATGCGAGTTTTATTTGATACCAAGCCATAAGGAACATAGCCTTTCGCATCTGATTCTGCTGCACTGGCAATCGAGCCATAGGTTGTGTAACAACCGATGCCATCAATGTATTGACCTGCTTTTAGATCAGTTTTTGCAACAGTAATGCATTCACTCACAAGACCATCGATGGGCACGATCGTTGATTCACCATCAATGACAGCTTTCGCAACGGTTAATGGAGTTTCTAGGTTACACAAATGATATGGACGATACAAAATCCATAATGGACCATTACCCATGCTATGATAACGCATCTGGTATGCGATTTCTTCATTTTCAGTTGAAACAGCAACAAATACTCCCGGGGCTATGCCATTTACATATTCAACAACACCATGCTGATTTAAGATACCGCCATCTTGTTTGAGTCGATATAAATCCGGCAATTCTTTCACAGTCGCTGCAATACCATGTCCGCCGATTACATCTGGAATCAGCCCTGTAGCATTTGACATAGCCGTCATTTCTACCATTGTTTTTGTACCATCTTTGAAAGAGCAGAGCATTTTAGGACTCATTTTACGGCGAGTTGCTTCTTCCAGTACACTATCCGGATTGCAGGCATAATCCAGTTTATTGTTCTTGCCTTTTCCCATTACTTTAACATCCATCCCCATTGCTTTGGCAAAACAATATAATTCCATAACAGCGCCAGGTTCATCACCAGCCGAACCAGTATAAATAACACCTTGTTGTGCCGCTAATCGTTTCAGATAGGGCCCAATAACAACGTCTGTTTCCACATTCAGCATAACCACATGTTTACCATTGCGCATGGCATCCGTTGCCACTTTCGCACCTACATCAGGTACGCCGGTAGCGTCAATTGCACATTCTACCAAATTAGCTTGAGAAATAAGGTCTGCATTGACTGTCGCAACATATTTCCCGGCTTCTATCCATTTATTTGCATCTGCAAGAGTATCAACAATAGCAATTTGATCATCTTTTATGCCGGCATAATGAAAAGCATGCACGGCATTTTCAACATTAATATCGGATACGATGGACGGCATGATGCCTTGCATCAACACCATTTGTGTCACCATACCCCTTCCCATTTGTCCTGCTCCTACAATACCTGTACGAATGATTTTTCCTTCTTGTTGGCGTTTAATTAGTTTCTGATTCATATTTAACATAGTAGAGCTCCTTTTAGTATTATTATTTTAAAATTCACAACAAGTTAAATAGTTCAGCTTCCTGTAAAATTTAATCGTTAAAAAATTTCAATGATACCACCTAAAATAATATCCTCAGGGTTTAGTTCTTCCCCTTCCAGCATAATGCAGCCAGGACGTTCCGCTTCTGTACCGCCTTTAAAGCTAAAGGTACAATGACCAAGTTCTTTTAGGGTGTGCGGCGCTTCAGAACCAATTGCCGTTATCGTAAATGCCTTATCACAAATAATTACGGTATCGCCTACCGCCAACGCTGTAAGGAGTGGGGCAGGTTTGTGTAAAACCGCAATTTCTTGCAATTCCAGTGGTGCTCCTTCATTAAAAATGATAATAAAATTCAAGTCTTTATCACTAAGAAACTCCAAAGCACCTGTTCCCCAGCCAGTAATCGCAGAATGATATTTCATTTGTTTTCCCCCTTCTGATTTGCTTAATACATACCAAAGCTGAATAAATACGCAATTATGACGGATAAAGGTCCGGTGATGATACGTGAATATAACACTGCGGGAACACCAAGTTCAATGGTTTCAGGCTCCGCTTCTCCAAGGCTTAATCCTACAGGAACAAAGTCTCCACCTACCTGTGCATTAATTGCGAATAAAGCAGGTAATGCATATTGCACCGGAATATGGCCTAAACCAATTTCAACCCCCAGCAAGGTTCCCACAACTTGTGCAATCACTGCACCTGGACCGATAACCGGTGATATAAAAGGCAGGGAGCATACAACGGAAATGACCAGCATCCCTGGCAGTGTACTTGCCAATGGCGAAATAGTAGTCGCAATCAGGGTTCCAATGCCGGATACTTTAATAATCCCAATGATCATACTTACAAATGCCATAAATGGTAAAATGCTCTTTATGACCATATCAATGGTATCTCGGCCTGCCTGATAGAATTTATTTACGACTCCGCCGACACCAATTCCAAGACGGGTAATAATATTCTTCTTTTTCCCGGCATTCATTGCTGCGAGTTCGGCTCTTGCCTGGGCTTTTGTTTTTGGCTCAGCAATCGCCGCTTTCTGCTGAGCAGCAGTTCCTTCTTTGCTTGTTAAGACAGCGCCTTCAGCAGCATATGCCAGTGTTTTTTCGGTGACTGCTGATACATATAAGTTTTCGGTAATAAACTGAGCCAGTGGTCCTACTTTTCCGACGGGCGTTAAATTTACCGTAAAGACTTTCTTTTTTGGGTAAACGCCACAACGCGCCGTACCCCCGCAATCCACAACGGCAACCAACATTTCATGATCCGGGACCGATGTCACAAATCCGTCAATCGCTTCACAACCTGTCATTTCCGCTATTTTAGCTGCCACTGGATGAATACCGCCACCAGTAACGCTCACAATTTTATTGCAGGTATCGGTTGGCATGATCGTTAAAGGACCACCCCAGCCGCCGTTTCCTTTTGAAATGGTAATGGATTTATACATAAAATCATTCCTCTCTACAATTTATAATCAAACAGTGCAGTAATCTTTATTGCTCTCTTGCTTTCATTGCAGCATAAATCTTTTCTGTCACAAAACCACGTATTAAGATAACAATGATTCCAACCAGAAAATACCTGACGGCTAAAGAACCCAACGGATAACCAAGAGCTGTAACCCCTGCAGCTATCCCCATATAAACAAACAATTCACCGCCATTAGCATGAGGGAATAATCCCGTTACCGGATGCAGAAAACTTACTGTTGCATCATAAAAAGCAGGTTTATGCTTTTCTTCTACAAAACGTCCAAAACTATAGCACATGGGATTTCCTAAAAATAAAACAGATAATATCGGCAGTATGGTATAACGGGTAATAATATTGGTTGTCGCTTTTTGTGCCAACCTCTGAACCCGTTCTTCACCGATTAGTTTGATAACAGCACTTACTGCTGTCATCAGAACAACAATTAGCGGAATAATCCCAATTACCCATCCTGCAAAGGTATCTGCTCCCGCTTTAAAAAGCTCCATAAAACCATTGGCCAATTCAGCTATTAATTCCATATTCTGCTCCTCCATTTTGTATTTTTATTTTTTAAACTCTTATACATATCGGTTGAATCATAATAAGGCTATTTTAGATTTCTACCGGATTTAATCTAGAATTCAAAGCATCTAATGCCTGAATATGTGCTTTATATGCTTTTTGTTTCTTCTTTGGAAGCTCTTCATATTCTGCTCGCTGTTGGTAAATGCTTTTACCAATTATCCCGCTAACTTCTTTAAATCCATTGAAAACAGTATATCCCTCCATGATTTCACCCGCTGTAATGATTCCCTCACTATTACAAGCAATAACAACGATATTTCCAGGCCTCAATCTGCCTTTTTTGCTGCCAATACCAACATTACCCATTTTATGCAATCTTCGAACTGCTTTTTTATATTGCTGAACTTGTATATAAGTGCCAATTGCTTGAACAACCATAAGAATAATCAAGCCCAAAAATAAGTTGCTCGAATCCATTGCAAATTACCTCCTATTCCCTATCAATCACATCTCAATTAATGCATTCGCACAATCAAGATCAGTAATCAATATATTTAAGAACCCGCCTTTAATCGCACCCATTACAGCTTGTGCTTTCTGGCTGCCGCCAGCAATACCAATTCTCTTTTGTACTTTTTTCAATTGTTCAATTGGCATGCCGGCTACTCTGTCGTTAAACTCTTTGAAGTTTTCCGTACTGCCGGATTGATCAAAAAACTGCAGCGAAATATCGCCAACAGCCCCTGCTGCGACAAAGCTATCCAATACTTCTCCATCAATATAGCCAGTAGTCATCAGTGTTGACCCGCCTCGTTCCGGTATGCCGATTCCCATAATGACAGTACCAACATTCCGATACAGATTAAAAATGCTTCTCACCGATTTTTCTTGGAGGAATCCTTCTAATACGGTTACATTTGAAAAAATTGCGGGAGAGAAAAATTGTACACAATCGCCGCCAAATAATTTTGCAAATTCACCAGCAATATAGTTGGAGTGAATATCCAATCTACTTTCACCAATACCACCAACAATAGGTACAAAGGTACACCGAATGGCTTCTTCAATATTGCGTTTTGCTCTAATTACATTTTGCAGCGTCATTCCCATAGAAACCCCTACAATGTCACCATCTTCTAAGGTTCTGGACAAAAAGTTTATTGTTTCTTCTCCTAAGCTGCTGCTGATTCTTTCTGTACCCGTTTCAATCGGACTTGACTCCACTACAATAACTTCCTTAAGACCAAATTTTTTCTCTAATTCTCGTTCTAATTTTCCAAATGTTAAATTGTAGGGATTATTGACCTCAATCTTTACTATGCCTAGTTCTCGGCCTAATTTAATCATTCTTGAAACGGACGGTCTGGAAATATTCAATTGCTCACAAATTTCCTGCTGACTTATATTATCATCATAGTAAAGGCTGCAGCACTTAAAAATGAGCCTTGTGTCATCAATAATTTTTTTGATAGAAACCACCCTCGCTTTGCCTCTAATGGCCTTTTCTATGGGTTTACTATTTGTCTTTACAGTTCATTATTATACATTAGGAGCACTATTTTATCAATATCTCACAAATAGAACGTACGTAAAAGTATTGTAGTCCAAAATCACATTTTTACATCTGTTCAATAAAAATAGGACCACCCGTCTTAAGGATGATCCTGATTTTTCAACTTACATTTTTGCTCTCAATTTCCTGCAGCCTATACAATTCGTAATAACTGCCTTTTTGGGCCAGCAATTCAAGGTGCGATCCTTGTTCAATGATCTTTCCCTGCTCCATTACGATAATGGTATCACAGTCACGTATTGTCGTTAGGCGATGAGCGATCATGATTAATGTTCGTCCTGCTGCCATTTGTCCGAGATTCGCTTTTATACTATTTTCTGATTCATTGTCTAATGCACTGGTAGCCTCATCAAAAATAAGAATTCTAGGATCTGTAAGCAATGCCCGGGCAATGGCAATGCGTTGTTTTTGCCCTCCTGATAAGGTAGCACCTCGTTCCCCTACAATCGTGTTATAGCCATTGGGCATCTCATTGGCAAATTCATCTACTCCTGCAATCTGTGCCACCTTCTGTATTTCTTCCATACTCGCGTCCATTTTAGCTAATGCAATGTTATCTTTAATACTCCCATTGAACAGGTAAGTTTCTTGCAGCACTACCCCTACCTGTCTTCTCAGCCAAGCAGGTTCTACTTGAGCCATATCCACACCATCAATTAGTATTCTGCCTGTTTCCGGCACATACAGCCTTTGGATGATTTTCGTCAAGGTACTTTTACCTGATCCCGACCGACCAACAATACCAATACTGGCACCTGCCTCTATTTTCAGATTGATTTGGCTAAGTATCTCATTTGTATCTTCCCGGTACCGGAAAGTGACTCGATCTAATATAATTTCTCCACAAATCGTTGATAGTGTGGTTCGATTTGGATCAAAAACAGGTTCTGATTTTTCACTCATAATATCATCAAGCTGATTGATCGATACTCTTGTCTGTTGGAAATTCTGCCAAAGATCAACTAATCGCAGTACCGGAGAAACTACAAAACTGGAATACATTTGAAAAGCAATCAATTCTCCAACCGTTAGCCGATTCTCCATAACTTGATTGATGCCAACCCACAGTATGCTAATCATGCAAAGCTGCTGAATTAACGCTGCAGTATTATGGCCAATATTATTTATATTCGCGGTGACAAAAACGGATTTAATATATCTCGATAACATTTCATCCCACTTTTGAATGAAATATTTTTCTACAGCCAAGGATTTTACAGTTTGAATTCCCGTAATGGCTTCTATCATAAAGGTTTGGTTTGCAGTCTCAAGTTTAAATTTTTCTTTCAATTTCCTTCGAAACAAAGGGGTCAAGATTAAATTAAGGATGATATAAAGCCCTAACGCTGCTAATGTTATTCCGGTAAGATAACCGCTATACGTAAACATGATAGCAAGATAGATTACTGAAAATGCACTGTCGAGAACCGCAGTAAAAGCAGATCCAACAATGAACCCCCGTATCGTATCCAACTCTCGAATGCGAGATACAATCTCACCAACTTTATATTTTTCAAAAAATCGTATTGGCAGTGCCATAACATGATGAAAGATTCTCGCACTAAGCGTAACATCAATTTTACTTACGTGGTGATTCAGCATACAACTTCTTAACCCATTAATCCATGCTTCAAATATGCAAAGGATTAACATGCCCACAATGAATATATTGAGGGTACTCAGACCGTGATGCACTAAAACCTTATTAATAATTACTTGAGTAAATAAAGGACTCACAAGTCCAAATAGCTGTAACACTAATGAAAGCAGCAGTACTTTACCAAAGGCTTTTTTGTACTGCACTATGATCGGGAGAAACCAGGCTAATCCAAATTTGGGCTCTTCTTTTTCGATATAGCTAGGCTGCTTCGCAATCAAAATGATTTTGCCACTCCATTGTTCTAAGAAAACACTTTCTGCAATGCTTACTGGATGGTTTTTGTAAGGGTCAAAGACAATTGTGTTTTCACGATCCCGATTCAGTATGATTATGTAACAACCATTTTTTAAGATCCCAATTGCAGGCAAAGGGAATGATGCTTTACCTTTTTTATTACTGTAATCTGTAAAATGAGCTTTTAGTCCCATTTCTTTTGCTGTTCGGATAAGAGTTGTTAAATCCATTCCTTCATTGCCTATGATGTGAGCACGACGTATTTGTTTTTCATCGGCTGCAATGCCAATCATTTGGGCTATCATGAGTAAGCATTTTAATGCTGAATCAACAAAAATAGTATCTTGTAGTTTCACTTCTTCTTGTATATTTTGTTTAGCCATATCTTATCTCTCTCTCAAAGATTCGCTTTTGTATTTTTTAAAGGGCTCTAAGAAAAATTCATAGATTTGCTTTTGCCGCGTTTTAATTTCAGCATTGACCACCATACCACTATTGAAACGCGTTTCTTGATTGTTCACAACCACATGGTCTCTATCCATTTGCAAAATGACTCGATATACATTGCCCTTTTCCCGATCTTCTACTGCATTTGGGCTAATCGTAACGACAACAGCAGGAATCGTACCATATTTTTGAAAATTAAAGGATTCTATCTTCACCTCGGCAGCTTGTCCCTTCTGTATAAATCCAATATCTTTATTGGCCACCCAGGCTTCAACTTCTAAGTTGACTTTATCAGGCACTACCTCCAGCAATACCTGAGCAGGCGTCACAATGCCTCCAATTGTATGCACTGCTAAATTGCTTATGTATCCATCATCTGGTGCCACAATGGTTGCTAAACGATTCTTTTCTTCTGCCTTTTTCAATGCTTCATTGCAATAGAAAAGTTTTTGTCTTGCCTCAACCAGCTTTGTGTCAACCTCCACATTTTTTTCTGCTACAACCCGTGCCAAAGAGGCCTGGCTTTTTGATAATAAGGATTCTTGTGCCTTGATTATCGATTCTTGTTCTGCTAAATTCTGCTCAACTTCTTCTCTTTTACTTTGCTGGTCTATCAAGGTAAATTTTGATATCGCATTTTCATTTACCAACTGTTCTAGCTTACTTTCTTTTTCTTTGGCAAGCTGATGCAGCTTTGTTAGCTTATTCTTCTCCACTTGAGCACTTCGCAAATTTTGCTGATATTGCTGCACCATATGCCGAGCCTCTTCGAATCTTGTCTGATATGCAAAATTACGACTGTTATAGAGATTGATTTGCGCTTGTATATCGTTTTCTTCTGCTTCAAGTATTGCATGGGGCAGAAAGGATCGATTTTCTTTTTCGGCGGTCAGGCGCTCTACTTCAAGCTGGACATTAATGGCTTCCCTTTTCACCTTAGCTAAATCATCTGCAGAATATGTAGTATCTAATTCTAATAACAAATCTCCCTTTTGTACTTTTTGTCCATCTACAACATGAATCTTTTTAATGATCCCCTTATCTTCCGCTTGAAGCACTCTAACATAGCCATTAGGAATAATTTTCCCTGGAGCTATTGCGACTTCGTTTACACTGCCAAATGTCACCCACAGCAATCCAATAACTGCTAAGATGAAAAATGTCCATAATACTGTTCTGCTGCCATAGGATGGCGGCGATTCAACGATTTCCAAGGCTGCAGGTAAAAATTCAGCTTCCTTACTTTTAAATCTTTCGATATTCTTAATTTTTACTCTTTCATAAAATTCTTTTATCTTTTCTGGAAGATTCTTCAACTCTTCCTTATTCTTCATATATCCGTACATTTTATTAAGCATGGCAGTCTCCTTGCTGTTGATAGAGATTATAATATATGCCTCTGTCCTTTATGAGTTTGTCATGTGTCCCTTGTTCTATAATTTGACCTTTCTCCATGACAATAATTGCGTCACACTCTTTGACATTTGCCAGACGGTGAGCAACGATGATCATTGTACGTCCAGCTGCGATCTGTGCAAGATTTCCCATGATGATCCGTTCGGAATGATAATCTAATGCGCTGGTAGCTTCATCAAATATTACAATCTTAGGATTGGAAATTAATGCTCGGGCAATTGCAATTCGCTGGCGCTGGCCACCAGATAATGCAGCACCCCGTTCTCCGACAATCGTATCATATCCTTCAGGAAGTTCGAGAATAAAGTCGTGAGCACCCGCAAGCTTAGCAATCCGATTGATCTCTTCCATGCTTGCACCTTGACGGGCAAGAGCTATATTGTCCCGCACACTGCCATTAAACAGATAGTTGTCTTGCATCACCACACCAATTTGCTGTCTTAACCAAGCTGGATCAGCTTGAGCTATATCCACACCATCAATCAAAACCCGACCTGCTTCAGGAATATATAATCGTTGAATGATTTTGGTTAATGTGCTTTTCCCGGAGCCCGATCGCCCTACGATACCGATCTTCATCCCTGGTTTTATGTGAAGGTTGATTTTTCGCAGTACTTCATCATTCTCAATGTAGTACCTAAAGGTTATATTTTCAAGTTTTATTTCGCCTTGGATTTCTGCTAATCGAATTGCATCTGGCAAACAAGTTGGTTCTGGTACTGCATTTAATATATCTCCGATTCTTGTAACAGCCAGCTTTGTCTGCTGAAAAGACTGCCACATTCCTACTAAGCGCAATAAAGGTGCACCAGCCTGATTGGCCATCATTTGGAAAGCAATAAACTGACCGATTGTTACCGCTCCATCAATTACCATAATTCCGCCAAACCAGATCAGTAAGTAGGCAACTAGTTTTTGTGTAAGGCTTCCCCCATTATTTAATACAACGCTGAACTGTGCTTTATCCAGATTAGTACTAACGCTTTTGGCTAATAATCTTTCCCATTTAAACTTAAATTGAGGCTCCACTGCCAGAGACTTTACAGTATGAATGCCCGTTATCGCTTCAACAACAAACGCATTGTTTTCTGCACTGGCATTCCAGGAATCTTGCAGTCTTTTCTGATACATTGGCGTTCCTACTATATTGATTGCCAATTGAATGGGTATGGCAGCAATAGCGATTAAAGTCAAAGGTGCACTATAATAAAACATTACAGCAAAAAACACGGCGGAAAATCCCAAGTCAATCAGCACCGTCATGGCGGTACCAGTTAGAAATTCGCGAATATTATTTAAAGCAGATACTCTCATCAGAGTATCCCCAACCCGTCTTTTTTCAAAGAATTGTATAGGTAGATGCATCAGAAGACGGAACATTCTAGTACCTAAGATTACATCTATTTTGTTTGTGGTATGGGTAAATAAATATGTCCTAATCAGGTTCATTACGGTTTGGAATAGGACTACAAATACCATCCCCACAACGAGTATATTTAAAGTGACGGTTCCGTGATTAATAATTACTTTATCAATGATTACCTGTGTGCATAAAGGCACTGCTAGTCCAAATAATTGAAAAAAGAATGCAGCTCCCAAAATCTCTATGAAGTAACGCTTATATCGGACTACAACAGGTATAAACCAAATTAAATTAAATTGCCTGCTGATGTCCTTTATATTAAAGGAGCGCTTACATATAATAGCTTGACCTGTCCAACTAAGGAGGAATTCTTTTAAGGGCATTACAATGGAATGTCCATGCCTTGGAGAAAACAATGCTACTTTTTTTGCATTATTTTCCCCAATCACTACATAATCCCCGTTGTTCATAATTCCAATTGCAGGAGCCGTAATTGCAGAAAGTCCCCTTTTCCCTGCTTTTACTACTTTTGCTTTAAGATTTATCTTCTTTGCAGCTTTTATTAAGTCCTTTGGTTCAAAGAGTTCATCACCAATCCCATACTCTTTTGTCAGTTTTTCTTCGTCAATTGGCATTCCAAAGCCCTTTGCTATTACTGCCAAACAAATTTTCCCGGTATTCATATATGCTAAATTTTCTTTTTCTGTAATTTTTTTTTCTTCCATAGATACTCCTTTCTTCGGATTCAAAACATATCCAATTTCCAACTTTTAGTCATATTCTCACTTATTTTAGAAGTTTTAGTAAAATAAGTAACATATACGTATAGATTTTGTCACATATTTAGTATCCTGGCAAGGCTTTCAAACAACAAGAGGACTAAAGTAATACTTTATTTGGTATAACAAAAAAAATTGCCACTCCCAGCACAGTACTGAAAGGCAGCAATCTATTCTAAAGACGATATGATAACGCTCAGTAACGAATGTTCGCTAATCATAAGCTTGTCATAAATCTGTCATATTTTTCTTATATTATAACAATAGAACACCAGAATTGGAAAAATCTAAGAATCATAGCAATAATCCCCAACTATAAAATAAATTGATTAATGAGGTGATCATATGAAAATAACAGCAACAACATCGTATCTTAAAGTAGAGATCGCTGACAAAGAAACAATCATTCAAGGAAAAATGCTTACAGACGGATTCATTGCCTTTAGCGATACCATGAATTATTGGGAACCGCCATATGCAGATATCAAAATTAACGAGAATATTAAAACGGAACTTATAAACTGCCTAATGAAAGAAACTCAGAATTCTAATTTTAGAATCATCTTTACCAAAGAATCAAATTAGTACCTTCTGGATTTTTAATCACCATGATCCGTCTTCTCACCCGTCTTAAGAGCCTCTCCTGCAGAGCTATCGAGTTGAATTTCATTACGATCATCATTTCGGTGAAACACATTGCTTTGATCAAACTCTGCCATGTCTCCTTTGATACAACCATCTAGCTGGATATTTCTGTAAGGACTATCCCAACCCCCAGATGAAATTTCTTCAATTTTTGCTACGATCTTATTATCGATATCTGTAATAACTTTCTCAACACTTTTCATTTCTTGTGATACATATTTATTATATAAATCAGTGACGGCTTTCACTATCGATCCAACTATACTGCCACGTTCAAACCAACTTTGAACATTGCCAATTTCACGGGTATCACAGATATCCTCTATTGAATCATTTACAAAATAGCGATTCACATTTCCTAAATAAACAGCCCCTCCTGCAATCCCCTCTTTCGTATCAGTATTAATATCTAACATACTCCCAACTGATTCTATAGCAATTTCCCTTCCCAGGACTGACTTGTAATCACTGCTAGGGTTCTCTGCTCCAAAGCCGCCATTCACACTATTATCTAAGAGCTCCAATCCAAAACCGCCGCTAAAGCTGCTATTGGAAGTCTCAGCTCCAAAACTTTTATTAGAATTTTTTTCAGAACTATCATGACTCATTTATTCTTACCCCCATTCATTTAGTTCTTTCTATACAAGTAAAATTCCTATCTTATGTTTTATTTACCATTAAATATCAAAATCCTGCAACAAAATTACAATTTATTGTAATTTTCTGCAGGATTTTTTTAAAAATGTTCAAATCTCGCTGCCCTCTTAGCCCTTATTTCTTCAAGATCAACGATTGTCTGGCTACACCTGTTTTTATCGCCGCTTGTGCTACAGCTGCTGCCACGGCTGGAGCAACACGTTTATCAAAAACGTCAGGAACAACATAATCTTCCCGCAATTCTTCTTCTGCTATTAACCCGGAAATGGCATACACCGCTGCTAGTTTCATTTCTTCATTAATTTGGCGGGCTCTAACATCTATGGCTCCACGAAAAACTCCAGGAAAGACAGTAACATTATTCACTTGATTCGGAGAATCCGAACGACCTGTACCTGCTACTTTTACCCCAGCAGCTTTAGCATTCTTATAGCTAATTTCTGGCTCTGGATTACACAAGGAAAATACGATAGAATTTGCATTCATACTCTGAACAATTTCCTTCGTAAAGGAACCTGGCTGGGATACTCCGATCAGCACATCTGCGCCTTTGGCAATATCTGCTATACCGCCTTTCTCTTTCTTTAAGTTGGTTTTAGGCAACAGTGCAGCCTGAATCCGATTCACTCGGGACATCTCCATTCCCTCATACATAGCACCTTTGGAGTTCATCATAACGACATGCCCTACACCAGCATTGAGTAACAGTTGTACAATCGCAGTACCAGCCGCACCAGCACCATTAACGACAACTTTGACATCGGACAATTGTTTTTTTACCAGCCGCAGTGCACCAATAGTAGCTGATACAGCAGCAATAGCTGTACCATGCTGATCATCATGAAACACTGGTATATCCATTTCTTTTTTTAGAGCATCTTCAATATCATAGCATTTAGGAGAAGAAATATCTTCTAAATTAATTCCTGCAAAATTAGGCTGCAGCATCCGAACCGTTTTGATAAATTCATCTGCATCCTTCGTATCAATGGATAAAGGAATTGCATCCACATCCGCAAAGGTTTTATATAGTACAGCTTTTCCTTCCATTACAGGTATAGCTGCCTCTGGACCAATATCCCCAAGTCCTAATACCCTAGTTCCATCTGTAATCACTGCTACCATGTTCCCCCTACAGGTGTATTCAAAGGATAGATCTTTCTCACGGTGGATCTCCATACATGGTTCTGCCACTCCTGGGGTATATGCCAAACTAAGATCATACCCATCTCTTATGGGGGCCTTAGCTACCACACCCAGTTTACCATTATTCTTTCTATGATATTGTAGTGCCTCATCACGTAAACTCATATCTATCTCTCCTTCTAACTCAATAAACCAACAATGACTTCATCCACATTATACGGTTTATTTGAATAGAAAGATAATATCGAATATTCATTGCACGATAACTTTTAGTTATCGATATCATTCTCGATCGCTATATATATTTTTACTTTCAACAATGCTGCTGCATTTTATTAAAAAGAAAGTCGCCCATTAGGAACGACTTTCTTTTCAGGATTTTAAAGAGAACGGGAAGAATACCATATTCTATAAATTGAATAAGGCCATAATTGAGTTACCTGCAGTATACACTACTAATAATCCAGCAATGAATACAATCGGATTTTCTTTCCATTCGCAATTATTCAAATCAAACACCTCTTTTACCATTTACTACTATTAGCAATGCCATGGTTATGGCAATTTAAAGTACATGCACAATACAGTACCTAACGTGATAGCACCAACACAAAATGATCCGTATAAAATATCTAACAGCATCTAAGTCCTCCTCTATTAAGATAAAAGCAATTACAATTCAATATACTATCAAATCATTACTGTAAAAATATGTAATCCCATGGTAAAATATTAACTTTATTTATTGACAAAATTCGTGCTAAATCTAATTTAATCGCAATTATTACTTTTTCTTCATTGACCATCGTTTCATTTGATTTCTAGATCCTCAAATATTCTATGATGCAATACAAAAAAAGCCACTCATTATGAGTGACTTTTCTATATTATTTATCTAATCTATTCAAAGTGCTGCATCCTGGCGCATGTATTTAACGTTAGGGTTGTATTATGTGATTGACTTAGTACGCTCTTTTTTAGAGACAACGATTCTTTGCAGTACAATAAACAAACAGAGTAGAAATGCAACAGCAATTTTGGTACACCAGGAACTTAGTGTGCCTTGGAACATGATTAGTGTTTGGATTACTCCTTGGATCAAAACTCCAAAAAGTGTTCCTGTGACAAATCCGACTCCGCCTGTTAAAGGTGTTCCACCGATAACAGCAGATGCAATCGCATCCATTTCTAATCCCATGGCATGTAGTCCATAGCCTGAAAGCATATAAAAACTAAACACAACCCCTGACAGGGCAGAGCAAAATCCACTTAGACCATACACCAGCACTTTTGTCCTGCCAACTGGCAGTCCCATCAGCATTGCCGATTGTGCATTGCCGCCAATAGCATATACGGCACGCCCAAATCTAGTATAATTACTAAGATATAATGCTGCTGCCACTAACACGAGGGCGATAATAACACTAATTGAAATAAAATTATCAAAAGGCAAGGATATTCGATACGTAGCGACAAATTGATAGAAGGGATTGGTAATCATAATGGTATCAATACTAATTACATAGCATAATCCCCTAGCTAAAAACATACCTGCAAGAGTTACAATAAAAGGTTGTATCGTAAAAAAGTGAATAAAACTACCTTGTACAAGACCAAAGAGAAATCCCATAAGCAGCATTAGAGGTATGACAACCATAGCGCTAAGGTGCTGCATTTCCAGCAAGTATGCTGATAACATACAGACTAATGCAATTACGGAGCCCACTGAAATATCGATCCCGCCAATAATAAGTACAAAGGTCATACCAATTGCTGTAATGATCAGAAAGGCATTATCAATTAGCATGTTGAGCAATACTTGTGTGGAAAAAAAGCCATTATACAAGACGGAGCCCGCTGCAAATAACGCAAAAAACAATACAACCGTAATCATCAGGTTGATGTATTTATAACTTAGCTGCATTTTTTTCACCTGGAATCCCCCTCTTTTGAGCCCATTTAGAAAATACAATTTTTCGAAAATTAGCAGATTGCAGCAGACATATGATAATGACAACAACGGATTTAACCACAAGTGTAATCTCTGGTGGTACTCCTAATGCATAAATTGTCGTTGTTATACTTTGAATGACTAATGCCCCTATCAGGCTGCCGACCAAAGAAAATCGACCACCGTCCAGAGAATTCCCTCCAAGAGAAACTGCTAAAATAGCATCGAGCTCGATAAATAATCCTGCATTATTTCCATCGGCTGAACTTACATTGGAACAGATAATAAGTCCTGCCAAGCCAGCACACAAGCCGGAAAAGGCATAGACCGAAAAGATGTATTTACTCACATTGATTCCTGCAAACCTGCTCGCAACGGCATTAATTCCTATCGATTCAATAAACATACCTAAGGCTGTCTTTCGTACTGCATAAAAGGTAATACCGAAAACCAACCCTACAATAAAGAGAGAAAAAGGCAATCCCAATATATATCCAGTACCAATGAATTGGAACGGTTTATAATATACAGTAATAATTTGCCCTTGCGTAATCAGCTGGGCAATTCCCCGACCAGCAACCAGTAGAATCAACGTGGCAACAATTGGCTGAATTCCTACCTTAGAAATTAATAATCCATTCCACATCCCTAAAAGAGTGGTAACCAAAAGAGCAGTACATATGGCAACAGGCATGGGAACAAGTGTAACAAGCATTTTTACTCCATCCACATATTCTAGCTCACCACCAATTAGCGAAGCTGCTACCGCTCCAGAAATAGCAATCATCGACCCCACAGATATATCAATTCCTTTTGTCGCAATGACCAAAGTCATACCAATAGCGAGCAGCATCAAAGGTGCAGCACGATTTAAAATATCAATGGTAACTCCATAGAAGTGTCCATCTTTCATTTCAATCGCGAAAAAATTTTTCGTAAAAAAGAAATTGAAAAGCAATACAATAAACAATGCCGCTAAAGGCCAACAGAGTCTGGAACTCGTAAATCGATTCCAAGTAGATTGTATTTTTTCCATCATTCTACACCCCTGCTATCGTCTGCATAATATATTTTTCTTCCATCTCTTCACCCGAAATCTCTGCTATCTTTACTCTGTCTCTTAAAACTGCCATACGACTGGAGCACCGAACCGATTCATCCAGCTCCGAAGAAATAAATACAACGGACATGCCTGTTTCTGCCAGAGACAGTATTAATTTTTGAATCTCAACTTTAGCACCTACATCAATTCCTCGTGTAGGCTCATCCAGTATTAAAAGCTTAGGTTCTGTCAGCAGCCATCTGGCTAATATTACTTTTTGCTGATTGCCTCCGCTTAAGTTTTTGATTAATTGTTCAGACCCTGAGGTCTTAATATTTAATAATTCAATATATTTTTTTGAAATCTCTTCTTGTCTTCTCTTCGGTATATATTTCATCCACCCTACTTTAGCCTGTAACGCCAAAACGATATTTTCTCTTACAGAAAGGTTTTCGATAATCCCTTCTGTTTTTCTATTTTCGGAACAATATGCCAGACCATATTGAATTGCATCAGCAGGACTTTGTATGGTAACAGTTTGTCCTTCAATGGCAATTTCTCCGCTATCGGCTTTGTCAATACCAAAAATAGTACGGGCAACTTCTGTTCGCCCTGATCCCAATAAGCCTACCAAGCCAAGCACTTCACCTTTGCCAATATCAAGATCAAAGGGATGGATCGACCCTTTATGTCCAAGACCGCGAACTCGCATAAAATTATTACGTTTTTCTTGAAGAATATCCAGTTTCAATGTCTTGCAGCTGCTTTCAAATCCATCAAAGGCTTTGCCAATCATTTTTGCAATCAGCTGAACACGAGGCAGATTTACAGTCTCATAGGAACCAACTAATTCACCATTACGTAATATGGTAATCTTGTCGGAGATCGCATAAACTTGCTCAATAAAATGAGTCACAAAAATAATTCCTAAACCTTGTTTTTTTAATTTACGCATGAGTCCAAAGAGTTTTTCAACTTCTTGAGCATCCAGGCTCGAAGTCGGTTCATCCAATATCAAAACTTTAGCCGATATGTCAAGGGCTCTTGCAATCGCTACCATTTGCTGTATCGCAACAGAGTAACGCTCTAAAGGCTGAGTAACATCAATCGCAAGACTCAACTTTGCCAATAGTTCCTGTGATCTCCGATTCATTTCCTGCCAATCAATACTGCCAAAGCATAATGGTTCTCTGCCGATAAAAATATTTTCGGCAACTGACAAATTGGCACAAAGATTAACCTCTTGATAAACGGTACTAATTCCCAGTTGCTGAGCATGATGAGGAGAATTCGGTGCAATGGCTTTACCGTCTAAAAATATAGCTCCAGCATCGAGACGATCAACACCCGTCAACACTTTAATCAAAGTCGATTTACCAGCTCCATTTTCTCCCATTAAACAGTGAATCTCTCCAGGTTTCAGTTCGAATTCTACATTATTAAGAGCTTTAACCCCCGGGAAATCTTTACAAATCCCCATTGCTTTTAATAGAAAATTTGCATTATCCATTATTACTTTCACCTCCGTAAATCAGTAGTTCGATAAAAGAAAAACCCACTCCATCAGGGGTCATCTATTAAGATAACCCCCGATTGTTTCTATTTTTACATAGAACTGGTGGGGTGGATCAGTGTATCCGTATGATTTTAGTATTTACGATTTGGCAATTCCTTGGCAGCAACCTCTGCAGGGAATACACCTTCCTTTGTAACAATCCGTTTATCAAGGGTCTTACCTGCTACCAAATCTTTCGCAGCTGTCATCAATTGGTCTCCCAGTAGTGGGCTGCACTCAATGGTTGCATTTAATTTCCCTGCAATCATGGCCTCGAAAGCCCCTTTAACACCATCAATTGAAACAATAATTATGTCTTTTCCAGGTTTTAGCCCAGCTTCTTCAATTGCTTGAATCGCACCAATAGCCATATCATCATTATGGGCATATAATACATCGATTTTTTGTCCATCAGCTTTGGCTGATTTTAGGAATGATTCCATTACTTCTTTTCCCTTGGCACGTGTAAAGTCGCCAGTTTGCGACTTAATAACTTTATAATTCGCATGCTGCTTTACGATTTCTTCAAAACCGGCTTTACGATCAATCGCGGGTGCGGAACCAACAGTTCCTTGCAATTCGACAATATTTACAGCCTCATTATCCTTTTTCATGAAATCGACCAGCCATTTACCAGCTCGTCTTCCTTCTTCCACAAAATCAGAACCCATAAAGGTAACATAATAATCTTCTGCATTGCCACTGCTCATTTTAATGGACCGATCTGTTAAAATCACAGGTATCTTAGCAGCTTTTGCTTCTTGCAGTACAGCATCCCAGCCTGTTTCTACAACAGGCGAAAAAGCAATTACATCAACCTTTTGCTGTATAAATGACCGTAAGGCCTTTATCTGGTTTTCTTGCTTTTGCTGAGCATCCGAAAACTTAAGTTCAATGCCAGCTGCTTGTGCCGATGCTTTTATGGATTCCGTATTTGCTGTGCGCCATTCACTTTCTGCACCGATTTGCGAGAATCCCAGAACGATTTTTTTGTCTGCAGGTTTAGCCGCCGTTTCTTGCTTGGTGCCTGAACACCCTGCCAATGTTAACATCATAATTCCAACACTCAAAGCAATCGTAACCTTTTTCCACTTGGACATGTTTCTTACCCTCCTTATTTTTTAGAACCTGTAGTACTAGTTCTATTATAGGATGGCAATGAACGTCCGTATTTAGAATAATCAGTAATTTCTTATACTTTTCCGCACTGTTTTAACATAATGCTTAGTACCTGCGATTCAGATAATCCTGTCGCGCCGTTTCTGCAGAAAATACACCTTCAGAAGTAATAATCCTCATTGGCAGCTGCCTTCCTGCCATCAAACTTTTTACCGCTTGCATAAGCTGAGGACCCAGAAGGGGATTACACTCCACTGTACTGTTTAACTTACCTGCCATCATCGCTTTAAAAGCCGCTGCTGTAGCATCAACAGAGACAATCAGAATATCCTTGCCCGGTCTAAGTCCATATTCCTCAATCGCCTTGATAGCACCGAGAGCCATATCATCATTATGAGCATAAACAACATGAATTTGATTGCCATATATGGCTAAAGCAGCTTTCATCCTATCTTGCCCGCCAACCTCGGTAAAATCGCCAGATGCAGAATAAATTACTTGAAATTTAGGATAATTAGCAATAATTTCAGCAAATCCTTTTTTGCGGTCAATGGCTGGCGCCGAATCAATTGTTCCTTCTAATTCAATAACATTGATTGATTGACTGGCCAGCTTTTTTTCCACAAGCCAGCGGGCGGCTCTGCGCCCTTCTTCCAGAAAATCGCTGCCAATAAAAGTAGCATACAACGAATTATCATCAGGTTTAATCGCCCGGTCCGATAAAAGAACCGGAATTCCCGCCATTTTGGCTTCTTCCAATACTTCGTCCCATCCCCCTTCTACAACAGGAGAAAAAGCAATTACATCCACCCCTTGAGTAATGAAGGATCGAATGGCTTGAATTTGCTTTTCCTGTTTTTGATCAGCCTCCAGAAAAATAAGATCAATACCTGCCTCTAATGCCGCATTCTTTATGGATTGAGAATTCGCCCTGCGCCAATCGCTCTCCGCTCCAAGCTGAGAAAATCCCAATACAATTTTTTTGCTGCGATTTTCTTTTCTAGGTTCATTTACTACTTTTACATATTCCAACACATTGTAACGGGTAATTTTATTGCTCCGAGGGATGATCTTTTTTGGTATTCCTTTCTCATGATTTAAAATATCAACAGCATATAAAATAGCCTCTCGTCCACCTGTCAGACAAGTAAATGTCCCTTCTAAGATACCTTCTTCTACCAATTGCAATCCCCCATTAGGGCCCGAAAAACCGTCAACACCAACAAATTGTATCCCAGTGGCTCCATGCTTCTTGGCAGCCTTATAAGCCCCGAGCGCCATGTAGTCACTATGAGCGAAAACAACATCAATTTGAGGATACTGCTGCAGCAATTTTTCCATTTCATCTTCTGCTTTATCTCTTTGCCAATCGGCAATTACAGTTGCAACGATTTTAATATTGTTATACTGTCCCAGGACTTCCCGAAATCCAGCACTTCTTTCTCTAAGGGAAGGCAATCCTGCTGGTCCCTGAATCTCTACAACATTTCCCCCATCTCGTAAAAGATCTGCAATGTATTGCCCCGCTTCTTTGCCAAGTGATTTATTATCCGGTCCAATATATAACGTGTACGCATATCCTTCCACTGCTCGATCCAATACAATGACTGGAATCTTTTTGTAAGCCTTGGCTACAATTGGTGTCAGCTCCGCAGAATCATTGGGTGAAATAATTAATAAATCAATTCCTGCTTCTAACAATTCTTCTACATCTCGAATCTGCTTGCCACTGTTTTGTACAGCATCGGTAAAAACAATCTTAACATCTGGGTGCTTTAGTACTTCTTCTTTGATTTCCTCATTCATAATCACTCTCCAAGGCTCAATCAAATTGGCTTGGGATACACCAATTACAAACTTCACCTGATCGGAGCCTGCTGCTTGGTTTGACGGATGATAACATCCTGTAAGTATTGTCACTATCATTAGAAGAACGATCATACTCAGCTTGACTTTAAACACCCCGCTCACCGCCAGTTACCTTTTTTGCGATATTCTGCTGGAGATAATCCAACTACTTTTTTAAATGTATTACTAAAATAATGTTGATTACTATACCCTACTTTTTCTGCCACTTCATATAGTTTTATTGTAGGATCCCCCATCATTTGAATGGCTTTTTCAATTCTCACCTGAGTTAAATATTCAATGAAAGAAACACCAATTTCATTTTTTAACAAGCGACTTAGATACGTAGGGCTAATCTTAATCATTTCTGCCAGGTTCTGAAGTGAGAAATCCTCCTTGTAGTAATTAGCTTCTATGTGTTTTTGTGAAAGAAGCACTGCGGGAGTATAACTAACCTTGCGGTTTAGTTCTAAGGTCAGTTCATGATAAACAGCGGAAACACCCCTTAGCAAATCCATTAGCGGGTGCTGAACAACAATTACGACTTGTTCTAAATGCTGCTCAATGACCTGCTGTAGAATAGTACTCAGTTCATACCAGTCACTTGGATTTCGGAGGGGTGTTATAGCAATCAGATTATCTGCTCTGTCATGAAACATAATATAAGGCTGCCATTGCTCTAATAATTCCACACAAATATTTTCTATGGAAAATACCAGCAATTCCCGTTCCCAATCTTTGAGAAGCTGTCCTCTGGTGTATTGCCCAGCCACTTTCAGAGCAATCATTCCAGATGCTGGCGACAAATCCAATTCTAAAAAAGCAAGCTGAGACCTTATGTATTCCTCACTTAATTGACCATTTACCCAATCTTTGCAGAAAGCTTCCCTTAATAACGGCAAATGTTTTTTTGTTTCCTGATTAGTCCAAATCAGATAATGATTTTGCAGACGAGAATTCAGCAATTGCTGTGCTGCTCGTTTTAACACGTTTTCCAGTTGGTCTTCAAAGACAGGTTTTAATAAATAATCAAATACTTGCAGCTTAATCGCTTTATGGGCATAGGAAAACTCATCATGTCCAGTAATGACAATGATGATGCAATCTTGTAATATGCTGTTTACTTGTTCTATAAACTGCAATCCATTTAAAAAAGGCATACAAATATCTACTAGCAGAATGTCTGGAAAGGTTTTTCTCGCCAATTCCAAAGCGATTTCTCCATCTTCAGCCTCCCCCACAACCTCCATATCAAGCCTTGCTTTCTCAACCAGGCTTTTGAGGCCACGACGAATTTTAGGTTCATCATCGATGATTACTACTTTCAACATTGAACCACTCCCTTTAACGTACTGGATGCCATATTTCTACCTTCGTACCTTCCTGAGCCACGCTGGTATATTGTAAGCCGTATTCTGAGCCAAAAGATAATCGAATTCGTTCATTCACATTAAAAATACCAAAGCCCGTTCTTGCTGCCTCTCCATGCTGACTGTCTAATGATTTTCTTAATTCTGCGAGTTTTTCCTCTGTCATTCCTATGCCGTCATCCGCTACGCTAAAATATAATTTCTCCTTGTCCATGCGAGCGGTGATCTTGATAGTGCCGCCCCCTCTTTTCGCATGAATGCCATGGTAAATCGCATTTTCAACAAGAGGCTGTAATATGAGTTTAAGCACTCTGTAATTCAATATTTCTTCTTCATAGTTGATTTCATATATCAATTTATCTTCATAGCGAGCTTTCTGAATCATTAGATAACTGCGAACATGTTCTAATTCTTCATGAACAGGAATCATCTCTTTCCCTTTGCTTAAACCAATGCGAAATAAATTCGCAAGTGCACCCACAATACGAACGACTTCCTGTGCACCATGCTCCCCAGCCATCCACTGAATCGTATAAAGAGTATTATAAAGAAAGTGTGGTTTTATTTGAGCCTGCAAGGTTTTCAGCTCTGCTTCTCTTTTGCGTTTTTGTTCCGTATACACCATATCCACCAAATTGCTAATTTCTTTGATCATCGTATTAAAGCTATTACCAAGCTGTCCGATTTCATCATTATATTTACTGTTAAATCGTACGCTCAGATCGCCTTCCTCAGCCTTCTTCATCAAGCTGCGGAGTTTACCTAAAGGCTTGGCAATGGAAGCAGTAAAAAAGAAGGCGGCGATTACTGCCAGTATTAAGGTAACAAGCCCAATCAGTATGGAGTAATGACGCAGAATCGTTACCTCTTTCAGTGTCTCACTAAGGGAAAAAACACCGATAGTTTTCCATTTTGTATACGCTGAATCTTTATAGATAATCTGAAACTCACTGCCTTGAATAATTTTTACAATACTATTGGCAGAACGGTTAAGCCACCCACTTTTTACGCGATATACAATCGGATTAACTGGTGCATAAACAATGCCGCCATTTGCATCCATAATATATAAAAATCCAGTCTTACCTAATGTAATCGTCTCAATTACTTCTTTGAATTTAACCAATTTCAGATCAATCAGTATGACGCCAAGATACTGGCTGGTCTTGGGATCAACAACCGCCTTAGCAATCGAAACCACTTCATCAGCGCTATAGTTAAGAGTTGTCGTTATATTACGGCCAATCGGTTTACTAAACAGCTGCATTGCATTTGGCGATGCAATCGCTCTTTTGTACCAAGTCTCATCAGTAAGGGGATCACGTGAAATACGATGCATTTCATTGCTAATATAAAGATTCTTCTCATTTACAATAAGTATTCCGGCAATCTCTGGATGTACATTCGTATAGGTTCTTAAGATTCGCCGAACCTCATTATTCAGCGATTCATCTCCCTCTTTCGTAGTTCGTAAGAACGCGATAATCTGAGGATCACCCAAAAGGTAAGACACTATATTTTCCATATCATGAATATAAAACTCAACATTGCGAGTGACTTGCTCAATCATTTGTCCAGTATGCTCATTGGCCTGTTCTTCAATCGATTTGCTATAGATGACATTACCCAATACTCCGAGTGTAACAATGGGTAATAAAATGAGAGTGAAAAAATATAATAACAATTTAGAACGAATATTTTCGATCTTAAGTAATTTGCGAAAGAATTCCAATATTGCACCGTCCTATCGCTCATTTTTTCTAATACTCCCACTTTTATTATACACAATAAAGCATAATAAATGGTAAATTTTTCTTGTTAATAAAACAATAATTGAACCAGAAATTTTCTTAGCAAAAAGCCCTCTATATGAGCAGTTTGTTAGGGTATTCTATACCCCTGCCAACATAGAGAGCATTTTGTCATGTTACCGTAAATAAATCCCTTCCATTACCACATCTACAATGCCCTTTAGGGCATCTTGCCTGCCTTCTGAAGAAAACTCAATACGAGTTAAAGAATAACAGCTTGCCAAAGCCCTTTCTTTTATAACTTGCATGATTGTCTCTTCCATAAATTTTCGTCCCTTAACGATACCACCACCAATGAGTACCAGCTGGGGATTAAAAATATTAATAATATTGGCAGCACCCATACCAATATACTGAGCAATCTGCTGGAGTGTTCTGATTGAAAGCGGATCTCCCTCCTCAGCCGCAGCGTAAATATGCTTTGATCTAATGGCATCTAGATTGCCTTTTACCATCTCCGATACTTTAGAACATTCACCATCTGTTATTGACTGAACCATGCTATTTACCAACGCTGACTCAGATGCCATGGCTTCCAGGCAGCCATAATTCCCGCAGCTGCATAAGGGACCATGAACATCTACAACAGTATGACCGATTTCCCCTGCACTATCACCTAAGCCGCGATATAGCTCACCATTTAAAATAATTCCCGAGCCAATTCCACCCCCGACTCCTAGAAAAACCGCATTTTTAATATCCCGGTATGGACCATAATGATAGGCTCCCAATGCCATAGCACGCATATCATTCTCGACAAAAACAGGCAGCTGAAACTGCTTTTCCACCAGATATTTCAGCGGCACATTACGCCAGCCAGCACTGGGAGAAAATAAGGAAAGCCCTTCCTTAGACATAACAGGTCCTCGTACAATTATACCAATCGCTAAGGCTAACTTACCATATTCTGAAGCATAACACTGTGCAATTGTATTTTCTAAAAAAGATAAAATTTTTTCTTCCTTTAAATGTTGAATATCATGACATATCTCTTCTTTAATCTCTAAGCCTCCATTAATCAGATAGCCAATCATTTCCTTAGAGCGAATATCTACAATAATCATGTTCGCTATTTCAGAATGAACCTTAAGCAGCACTGGACGTCTGCCTCCACTATATTCACCAACCATATACTCATGAATCAGTCCATTTTCAATGAGTTTACTTGATATATTCGTTACAGTTGGTGCTGTTAAACCAGTCAACTTGGCAATATCAACACGAGATATTGGACCCCGCCTGCGAATCGCATTAATAATCAGCGACTCATTTGCTCCTCCTCCTACAGCTTTTGAAACAATCGTATTTACACCTTCCATAACACACCTACACTCTTGCTTTCAATATTTTTTATACTATACAACCTTTGAATCCATTCTCTTTTAACCATATAGACATGAAAGAATTTATTTAATCATTATATAATATTAAAAGCTAAAATGCCTAATTAAATTTTTAATTAAGTCTTATGACTGTTTTGATTTTGTATAAATATCAAAAGCTACAGCTAATAATAAAACTAAGCCTTTAATGGTTTGCTGCATATCAATGGTAACGCCAATTAAAGACATGCCATTGTTCATAACCCCCATAACTAACCCGCCAATAATGGCCCCCATAACAACACCAATCCCTCCTGCTGTGGAGGCTCCGCCAATAAAACAGGCAGCAATGGCATCTAATTCAAAACCCGTGCCTGCTTTCGGTGTTGCGGCATTAAGACGAGCCGCAAAAACAAGACCCGAAAGAGCTGCTAATACTCCCATATTTACGAAAACCCAAAACACAATGCGTTCGGTTTTTACACCTGATAGCTTTGCCGCCTTTTCATTACCGCCTAATGCATAAATATGACGCCCTGCCACTGTTTTTGTCGTTATAAAGGTATAAAATACAATTAGAATAAATAATAATATCAACACATTAGGAATGCCTTTATACGAGGCCAGCAAATACATAAACCAGTTGATTGCCACGCCAACAAATACCAATTTGGCAGCTAAAAACCGTACCGGGATTACTTCGAAATTATACTCTAACTTAGCTTTTCTGTGACTTAATTCAAAAAAAATATATACCAACGTCAAAATAATCCCAACCACAAGGGTTGTAATATGGATGGATGTTCCACTCAATATATCTGGTATAAACCCATTACTCATTTTCTGAAAAACCTCTGGAAAAGGAGCTTTCGATTGTCCTTCTAAAGCAGTCATTGTTAACCCTCTAAAAATCAACATTCCTGCTAATGTAACAATAAATCCTGGGATTTTAAAATAGGCAACCCAATACCCCTGAAACGCTCCGGCAAGACCTCCTATCAGCAAAGAAATCAATATTCCAGGTACAACACCAATATGATGATC
Organism: Pelosinus fermentans; assembly: GCA_002434245.1. GTDB lineage: Bacteria > Bacillota > Negativicutes > DSM-13327 > DSM-13327 > Pelosinus > Pelosinus fermentans_B. Next base: position 7,357 of record DJJR01000081.1, on the reverse strand, counting down.
AATCATTAAGATTGCGGAAACCGCACCAACAAAAGCAGCAGTAGATCCTACAGATAAATCAATCTGAAACGCAACGATAACTAGCAGCATGCCGATCGCCAATATGAGTATATAACTATTCTGCTGGATTAAGTTGGTTACATTTAACGGTTGTAAAAGTACACCCTTGCTGACAATTTCAAAGAAAAGCACAATCGATACTAGTGCAATAACCATACCATATTCTCTGATATTATTTTTAAACATCTGCTTTAGAGTTTCCATGACGATCCCTCCTTTATTTGCTCATTACATATTTCATAATTCTTTCCTGTGATGCCTCCGCCCCTGCAAGCTCTCCTGTAATACTGCCTTCGCTCATAACATAGATTCGATCACACATTCCCAGTATTTCAGGAAGTTCTGAAGAAATCAGCACAATGCCTTTTCCATCTTTAGCCAGCTTGTTAATGATGCTATAAATTTCAAATTTAGCTCCTACATCAATTCCTCGAGTAGGTTCATCCAGAATCAGAATATCTGGCTCAGTAAAAATCCATTTGCTCAAAACAACTTTTTGCTGATTTCCACCACTCAAATTTACAGTGTTTTGTAAAACACTGGAGCATTTAATATTCATCTGCTGACGACTTTTCTCTGCCACTAGAATTTCTTTATTGTCATCAATTACAGAATGTTTTGCGATATTTTTCAAATTAGCCAAGGTAATATTTCGTTTAATATCATTATTTAATATTAAGCCATACTGTTTGCGATCTTCCGTTACATATGCAACACCATGCTCAATCGCCTGGCTTACATTTTTCAAATGTACTTCTAAGCCATTCTTATAGATGTTCCCACTTATTTTTTGTCCATAGGATCTACCAAAAATGCTCATAGCAAGCTCTGTTCTCCCTGCTCCCATAAGTCCTGCAATTCCTACAACCTCACCTTGTTTAACGTGAAAGTTAACATTATGGATCACTTTACGACCACTATGTAGATGGTGGTAAACATTCCAATTCTTAACCTCAAAGATGATGTCGCCAATAGCTGCATCTCTTTTAGGATATAGCTCCGTTAATTCTCTTCCTACCATGCCTTTGATTATTCGATCTTCTGTAATGTGATCGTTTCTTACATCCAAGGTTTCAATGGTGGCTCCATCACGCAACACGGTAATGGAATCAGCAATTCTTGAAATTTCATTTAATTTGTGTGAAATAATAATTGAGGATATTCCCTGATTTTTAAACTCCAACAATAATTTTAAGAGATTATCGCTATCATCTTCATTCAATGCCGCCGTAGGTTCATCAAGAATTAACAATTCAACTTCCTTTGATAAAGCCTTGGCAATCTCAACTAATTGCTGCTTGCCAACTCCTATATTGGTTACCAAAGTACTTGGCAATTCTTTGAGTCCTACTGTCGCTAATAACTTTTTGGTACGCATAGTAGTTGCATGCCAGTCGATAAGACCGTGTTTGCCTTGTTCGTTGCCAAGGAATATATTCTCTTCTATGGATAGATAAGGGATGAGTGCTAATTCCTGATGAATAATAACGATGCCTAATTTTTCACTTTCTTTAATATTTTTGAATTCACATCGTTTCCCTTTATAATGAATCTCCCCTGTATAAGTTCCATGAGGATATACTCCACTTAACACTTTCATCAAGGTTGATTTTCTCGCACCGTTTTCGCCAACCAATGCATGAATTTCGCCTTTTTGCACCTGCAGATTTACATGATTTAGCGCTTTAACACCTGGAAAGGTTTTAGTTATATCTATCATTTCTAGAATCATATCTTCCATATATCCTCAACTCCTTGCTATATCGTTCTTTGGCATTAAGCCATTCATAATTTAGTAATGACTTTACAGTCATTACTAAATTATTTGGCTTTGCAATCCCGTATTATTTAAGTTGATCTGCAGTATAATATCCGCTTTCTACCAATATTTTTTCATAGTTTGATTTATCAACAGAAACTGGTACTAATAAATAGGACGGCACTACTTTAACACCGTTATTGTAGGTCTTATCATCATTAGTTGTTGCTTTTTTACCGCTAAGTACTGCATCCACCATATCAACAGCCACTTTAGCAAGATCCCTGGTATCTTTAAATACAGTTTGAGCTTGTTCACCCTTAATAATAGATTTAATGGAAGGAGCTTCAGCATCCTGCCCCGTAACGACAGGCATTGGCTGTGATGGCGTTCCGTATCCAACGGCCTTCAAAGACGAAAGAACACCGATGCTAATACCATCATAAGGAGATAGAACCGCGTCTATTTTGCTTCCCGTATAGTTCTTACTTAGCAGATTATCCATTCTTGCCTGGGCAGTAGCGCCATCCCACCTTAAAGTAGCACAGACACCCATATCCATTTGTCCACTTCTCACAACTAGTTTCTTCGAATCAATATACGGTTTTAGAACTGACATGGCACCATCAAAGAACATGTATGCATTATTGTCATCTGGTGAACCTCCAAAGATCTCAATGTTAAACGGACCTTTCCCTTCTTTTAGACCTAAGCTTTTTTCAATATAAGCAGCTTGAAGAACTCCGACCTGAAAATTATCAAAGGTTGCATAATAATCTACATTTGCAGTCTTTTTAATTAAGCGGTCATAAGCGATAACAGGAATATTTTTATCCTTCGCTTTTTGCAGTACGGTTGTTAAGGATTCGCCATCAATATTAGCGATTACCAATACATTTGCACCTTTTGTAATCATATTCTCGATTTGTGCAAGCTGGTTTTCAACATTGTCTTCGCCATACTGTAAATCAGTTTCATACCCTTTGGCTTTTAGCTGCTTAACAATATTATCACCATCTGCTATCCATCTAGATGACGACTTCGTAGGCATTGCGATACCTACTTTCTTCTTATCGCTGCTGCTGGGGGCTGTACTTGGATTTGAACCACATGCACTCAGCATTAGTACCATAGCAAACATCAAAAATAAAGCCACTACCTTTTTCATTAAAATCTCCCCTTCTTTTTATTTTTGGCGGCCCCACTCTACTACTTTTCGTTATGCCTTATCACCTACTTTCGGCCTATTAAATATATCAGTTAACCTTAAGAATCATCTAAATAACGAGAATATTCAAATTATATAATCGATTCATGTTTTCTAAATGATAAATCAAGTGTTCAGCAGCTATTTTGCCAACTGATAATATAAATCGTTCCACCGAAGCTCTTTCTTCAAATCAGAAATCGTAGTCTCATGATTAATTAAAACAAATTCAATTCCAGCTATCTCGCTAAAATCTTCTAAATGTTCTTTCGTCACCGCTTGGCTAAAGCCGCTGTGGTGAGCTCCACCTGCCAAAATCCATGCTTGTGTACCAACTTTAAGATCAGGTTGTGGCACCCAAAGGGCTCTAGCAACTGGCAGTTTGGGTAAATCATAGTCCGGATTCACCACATCCAGTTCATTGACTATCAATCTGAAACGACTACCCATATCAATCATTGTGGCATTAAGACCCTTGCCGGCAGTTACATTGAAGACCAATCGCACAGGATCATCCTTGCCGCCGATAGAGAGGGGATGAATCTCCAGTGAAGGTTTTTGATCAGCAATAGACGGGCATACTTCCAGCATATGAGAACCGAGTACCTTCATATTGCCGTCTTCCAAGTGGTACGTATAATCCTCCATGAAAGAAGTTCCGCCTGTAAGACCATAAGACATTACTTTCATGGCTCTAATCAGCACCGCAGTCTTCCAATCCCCCTCACCGCCAAATCCATACCCAGCTGCCATTAAACGCTGGCATGCCAGCCCTGGTAATTGTGATAAACCATATAAATTTTCGAAATTTGAGGTAAAGCCTTTAAACTGACCTGCTTCAAGGAATTTTCTCATACCTAGTTCAAGCTTGGCAGCATCTTTTAGTGATGCACGTTTAGCCCCACCTTGAGTCAGCTCTTCATGCACTACATAGGATTCTTCATATTCAGCAACCAATGCGCGAATTTCAGCATCACTGACAACATCCACATATTTAACAAGATCACCTAGGGCATATCCATTGACAGAGTATCCGAATTTCATCTGGGCCTCAACCTTATCACCTTCCGTCACGGCCACTTCTCGCATATTGTCGCCAAAGCGAGCAAATCTGGCCCCCTGCAAATCGTTCCAAGCTAGTGCTGCACCGCACCAAATCGCCAGTTTTTGGATGACATCTTCATCCTGCCAGAAGCCGACAATCACTTTACGTGATCTTTTCATTCTAGTGCATATAAACCCAAATTCTCGATCTCCATGGGCAGACTGATTGGTATTCATAAAATCCATATCAATGTCTGACCAAGGAATCTCACGATTGTATTGGGTATCAAGATGGGCTAAGGGTTTATTTAATATGTTTAGTCCGCCAATCCACATTTTCGCTGGTGAGAAGGTATGCATCCAGGCAATCAGACCGATGCAACTATCTGTACTGTTTGCTTCCACACAAAGGTTATAGATAGCATCCGAATTGGTCAATACAGGTTTAAAAACAACTTTTACAGGTATTTTCTCATTTCCACCCAGTGATGCAGCAATCGTCTGTGAATGCCGGGCTACCTCTTTTAGAGTTTCCTCACCATAAAGATGCTGGCTGCCAGTTATAAACCATACTTCTTTATTTTTTAAATTCTTAAACATGATAGTAGTCCTCCTTTTTTTGCTAACCTCATATTACAGTTTGTTTTGTCCATAATAAGCGTTTTTGCCATGTTTTCTTAAAAAGTGCTTATCCAATAGCAGTTGATCCATGGTTTTGACCTCTGAATTCGCTGAGCAAGTATAAAAGGCCATTTTTGCCAATTCTTCTAAGACCACAGCATGATAGACAGCATCATGGGCATCTTTTCCCCAGGAGAAAGGACCATGATTGGCGACTAGAACCCCTGGAACATGAAGCGGGTTTCGCTGCTCAAATTTCTCCACAATCACATTACCCGTTTCTTCTTCATATTCCCCTTGAATTTCTTCCCTGCTTAGATTACGCGTACAAGGAACTTCGCCATAAAAATAATCTGCATGAGTCGTACCAAAGGCCGGAATCGATTTTCCCGCCTGAGCCCACGCTGTAGCACAGGTAGAATGAGTATGAACCACTCCGCCAATAGCAGAAAAATTCCGGTATAAGACGATATGAGTAGGCGTATCAGAAGAGGGTCGAAGTTTTCCCTCCACCTGGTTTCCCTCCAAATTCAGCACCACCATATCTTCAGGCTGCATCGTATCGTATTCTACACCACTAGGCTTGATAACAATCAAGCCCTTTTCCCTGTCAATACCGCTGGCATTACCCCAGGTAAATACGACCAATCCATGTTTTTGTAAATTCATATTTGCTTGCCATACTTGCTGTTTCAGGTCTTCTAACATAACGATCTCCAGCCTCCTTTTTTACTTCACAATCATTTTACACTCTACAACTTCTTGTATTTTTCTTAATTTCTTTAAGCCGTTTCATAACATCATTAACACCACGACCAAAATAGTCATGTAAGATTTTATATTCTGCATACAGTTTTTTATAGCGAGCCGCATTTTCTGGAATAGGTATATATACCTGCTTTATACTAGTCATCTTCGCTGCCGCATCGAAAATAGTGTCATATCCCCCAAATTCTTTGCCTGCGGCAACAGCACCAAACATTGCAGCGCCCAATGCGGGTGTCTGCAAAGAGGCAGCAACACGAATCTCTAAGCCCGTTGCATCCGCATAAATTTGCATTAGCATGTTATTTTTCTGGGACAGCCCACCGCAAGCATACAATTGTTCAATTGGCACCCCTGCATTGGTAAATGTTTCGACAATCATACTGGTACCAAAAGCAGTAGCTTCTATAAGTGCCCGATAAATTTCCTCTGGTTTGGTAAACAAGGTAGCTCCGAGCAGCACACCCGTAAGATTGGTATCAACAAGTACGGAACGATTGCCATTCCACCAATCAAGAGCCAATAAACCACTTTCTCCAGGAACAAGTTTGCTAGCCTTCTCTTCTAGTAATTGATGAATAGTAATATTTCTCTCACTTGCTTGGGTAAAGTAGCTGCCGGGGACGCAGTTTGCTACAAACCATTCAAAAATATCTCCTACAGCAGACTGACCAGCCTCATACCCAAAATAGCCGCCAACAATACCATCCTCAACTACACCACACATACCATCCACTGTTTTTTCTTCTTCGCCTAATACTAAATGACAAATTGATGTACCCATGCTCATCACCATTTTCCCCGGAGTAACAACCCCTGCTGCTGGAACGGCAGCATGAGCATCCACATTGCCCACTGCTACAGCCGTGCCTGCTTTTAGTCCCATTTGTTTGGCCATGCCAGAAATCAAGCCTCCAGCTTTGCTGCCAATCGCTGCAATGGGACTGTTTAATTTTTCTTCCACCAAATTTTCTAATCTAGGGTCTAAGGCTTTAAAAAAATCTTTTCCTGGATATCCGTCTTGCTTATGCCATATTGCTTTATAACCAGCAGTACAGCTATTACGTACATCTATCCCGGTCATCTTCATAGTTACCCAGTCAGTGGCCTCCATGAACCGATCAGCAGCTTCATAGATTTCAGGTGCTTCATTGAGAATTTGCCAAATTTTCGGAATTATCCATTCAGAAGAAATTTTGCCGCCATAACGAGCCAAAAAGATTTCACCACGTGCAGCTGCAATTTTGTTTAAAGAGTTCGCTTCATCCTGAGCAGCATGATGTTTCCACAGTTTGACCCACGCGTGAGGATTTTTTTCATATGCAGGAAGCTGGCACAATGCCCTGCCATCTTTAGCCACAGGCAGCATAGTACAAGCAGTAAAGTCAATCCCCAAACCAATTACATCTGCTGGGTCTATCTGAGAATCCGTTAAGACTTGTGGTACTGCTTGGTATAAAACATCTAAATAATCTTCCGGATTTTGCAGTGCCCAGTCATGCTCTAACTGAATATCAGTACCTGGTAATTGTTTATCAATTACACCATCGGCATAAGGTACTACTGCCGTAGCAATTTCTTTACCGGTTTCCACCTCAACAAGCATTGCCCTACCAGATTGCGTCCCATAATCAATTCCAATACTATACTTTTTATTTCCCATATTACTGACCTCCTTTTATTAAATAGGATACTAACATCAAAAAGAATTGACATTAAGAGATAAAGAACTATTTGCCAATGAAAAAATGTCCAATACTTGAGAAATTAAATTTTTTATATTATTAAATTTTAAATTTACTATATGGAATTATATTCCTTATAAGATGCATAATTACATATTTTTATTAAAAAGCATCTTTTTATAAAACAATTAATTAAATATTAAATTAATTGTTTTA
>DJJR01000079.1 GCA_002434245.1 Pelosinus fermentans | reverse complement strand
TAATCAACACTCGTGATAAAAGATCTCATATTACCAGTAACTGATTCAAAATAGATTGGCGAACCAAGAATAATTGCATCTGAGGTTGCTGCTTTTTCGAGAAGCGGTGTTAATCCGTCTTTAAAAGCACATTTTCCATAGTTTTTACCATTTTTCAATTTACAGGCAAAACAGCTGATGCACCCTTTGTAATCTAAGTCGTAAAGATGAATTAATTCTGTTTCAGCTCCATGAGATGCTGCGCCTTCAAGTGCTTTCTTGAGCAAAGTTGCAGTATTTTTAGTCTTTCTCGGACTTCCATTGATTGCTATTATTTTCATATAAATCTACCTTCCTTAAATTCAATCTTGACTTTGTGTTTCAAAGTATATATTCTTATGGGAAGATAATCAAGTATGAACATATTTGTTATATACTAACCTTTTGGTTAGTATAGGGAGGCTATCAATGGTAGATTTTGAGAGTAAGTTTGGGAAATGTCCCATGTACTACACCATGTCAGCAGTGGAAGGTAAATGGAAGTGGATTATCCTGTGGGAAATTTATAAAGCCGAAGTAATACGGTATAACAAATTGAGAGAAGAGCTGCAGCCGATTGCACATAAAACATTAAGCAAACAGCTAAAGGAATTGGAAGCGAGTAAATTAGTTCATCGAGAACAATATAATGAAGTACCTCCTAAAGTTGAGTATTCGTTAACCAATGAAGGCAAAACGTTAATTCCCATTCTGGATCTCATGTACCAATGGGGAGAGAAGCATATCGATAAAGAGTAAACCGAAGAAGGAATAGGAATTTTGCGGGGCTGACGTGTATTGAGCACATCAGTTCTTTTCTTATCCTATACCGAAGATAGAAATATGAAGTCGGTGTGAAAGAATCTTGAGTAAGCCAAAGATACAGGGTTATTTTTGTATTAATATTTCATGAAATATCAAAATCTACACCTTTTAGGAGAGGTAATGACTCTCAAAATGGTTTATCCTAATGGTAAGAACGATCAAAAAGACAAATCTTTTATTAATTGCATGATAGCTAAAGAGACCATTATTAACCAAATAAAGATAATAAAAAGGAAATTACTGCACAATAAGGTCAAGGGATAAATAAAAATGAGCAGGAGGGAAAAATGTGATTGTTTTTGATGAAGCTGTTGTAAAAAAGATACTGTTAGAAGAAGGGTATTCAGATGAAGGTGAGATAGACATGATTTTTAATGAGTTAAATATCATTGATGCAAGTTTACAAAGAGTACTTGATGCCTATCTGGCAGATCGAACAATCGTAGATGAGTTTAAGGTGGAAGGTCTAACAATACATATAATCATGGAAAAGTTTAAATGTGATTTTTGGAAGGCACTAGGCTTTATGAATACAAGTATTTCAAATCATCAATTGGCTAGGGAGCTATATGATATGTAGCCAATTGATTGGATGGATTCATTATGCGATAGATGGGGAGCCATGAAAAAGCTGGATGACATACTGCCAGGAGTTGCAGCTGCTAGCAGTGAAGACTTCTGGTTTTTATGTCCAGAATCATTAAAGAGTCCTATTGCCATGCAGGATTTTATATAGATTTGGCAAATAGAAGAAATATAGATATTGAAAATAAGATGAGGTGTTGAGGATGAGCAAACCGAATGTAGTAGTCATTGGTGGACTGATGACTCCAGCATTAGAGCGACTGCAAAATTTTTGCAGTGTTAAGCAATGGAAGAAAGAAAATGATATTCCCCGAGATATTTTATTGGAATGGGTTTCCGATGCTGAAGGTCTGATTGTAAATAATAGTGTTGCAGTAAATGAGGAATTGTTGCAGAATGCACCGAGGCTCAAAGTGATCGCTCAGATGGCTGTGGGATATGACAATGTTGATATTGAAGCTTGTTCGAAATACAATGTACCCTTTGGCAACACGCCGGGAGTTCTTGTTGATGCCACTGCTGACCTGGCATTTTCTCTTTTGTTATGTTCAGCACGGAGAATTCATGAAGGATGGAATTTTGTAAGGGAAAACTCTTGGGCTCTCGGTCATAAGTTATCTTTTGGTATTGATATTGCTGGTAAGACTCTCGGAATCGTCGGTATGGGGCAAATTGGAGCTGCAGTTGCTCAAAGGGCAAAGGCATTTGGCATGAATGTGATCTATTATAATCGGAATCGCCGTCATGATGATGACAAGATTGGTGCAGCATATCAATCTTTTGAGACTCTATTGGACAAAGCCGATGCGATCATCGTCTTGACTCCTCTGTCTCAAGAGACCAGAGGTTTATTTGGTAGGGAAGAGTTTCGTAAAATGAAATCTACAGCTTATTTCATTAATGTATCAAGAGGTCCAGTAGTGGATACCGATGCATTGGTAGAGGCCTTGCAAACAGGGGAAATTGCTTATGCGGCCCTTGATGTTACTGATCCGGAACCTGTGGCCCGGGATCATCCCTTGCTGACGCTTTCCAACATTCTCATTACACCTCATATCGGCAGCGCAACGGTAGAAACTCGTACTGCAATGGCACAGCTTACCGTCGATAATCTTCTTGCAGGATTGGAAGATAAGCCTCTGGCAGCTTGTGTGAATGCGAGCAGGATCATTGGAAAACAATGAGAATTATTTTTAACTGCATTTGGATTGTTTAATTTCATCCCAATCAGGTAATAGTATCAATGATCGCATGGCGATATTGAAAAGGTGAGGGGGTTGAAATGTTGCCTTCTGCTTATTGGTACTATGAATTAATCATCATAAGCCTGGTTCTTGTAACAGCATCGTTCATTTATAAAAGAGACTGGAAAACTTTAGTATTGCATTTGCAGACAAGTGCTGTGATTCACCCCTTTGAGATCATCGTTTTAATCGTATTGAATGGATATCAATACTTACCTGGTATTTTGCAGGATGCAAGGCTGGATAACTACTTGGGCTCCTATATATCCAATACATTGATTGTACCGGCTTCTGCTGTTGCAATCAATGCTTTTTCACTTTCCTGGAACCATGTAATTGCTATTGCGGCTGTTTTTACGGGGATTGACTGGTATTTTACAGAGCTAGGAATCTATCAGCACTTCTGGTGGAAATCTTTTTATACCGGGATTGGGCTTTGCATTCTTTATGCAATTAGCAGATGGATTTGGCGAGGGCTGCATGACAAGGAGCCTTCTTTAGCTTTTAGGCTCCTTACCATTTATATGATATATGCATTCATTCACAACTTAATAGTCTTTATTCTGAATAAAGGAGGACAATTATTCAGATTTCAAGTTAATTGGTTCTTAGATTCAGAGAAAGATCATCAGTTTTTTTTCGCTCTCCATTTAATGATCACTAGTATTATTATTACGATGTGTATTGGTCTGGAATTACGATTTCGTTATCGGTTAACGGGGATCGTTATTTTAGTCCTATTCAATTGGTTTCTTGGGCAATATTATATTTTTGTTCCCTCTGGGGGAAATATTTCAGCAGTCCATCTCATCTTAGTTTCCGTGCTGGCACTACCCCTCACAAGTCTCCTTTTTAAACTAACCAAATTAAAATATTTATTTCCGTAATATAAGGAATTCAGACTCATAGCTATTTTGAGTATATAGAACGGGAGAGGAAATTTTGAAAACAAAAGAAATCGTTTTGACGTCTTTATTTATCGCACTGAGCTTTATTGGAGCTAACATAAAAGTTATGGGCAGTATTGCTTTTGATTCGATGCCAGGATTTTTAGGAGCACTGCTGCTTGGTCCGGCTTATGGTGCTTTCATTGGTATGATGGGACATTTGTTGACGGCGCTGTTGTCTGGATTTCCATTGTCCTTTCCTGTTCATATTGTCATCATGATTGATATGGCAGCAACAATGGCAATTTTTAGTCTTGTTTATCGCAAGGTAGTAAAGGATGAGGAGTTTTCTCTAAAAGCAATCACCCTAGCGGGAGTTTTGGGGGTTATCATGAATGGGCCAGTCTCACTGCTAATGTTAACTCCATTGTTGATGCCTATGATCGGGCTGGCAGGAATGCTCGCGTATCTTCCTGTACTTTCAGGTATCGCGGCGCTTAATATAGTCCTTGCCGGTCTTGTATATAAGTTGTTGCCCAATCAGATAAAAAAGGTTAGGAAGAAAATATGAAGGTACAAAAAGTAAGAGACTTGACGTTGATTGATTTGGGGCAGGAAAAAACCATAGTAGTTGCTTGTGACAGCTGTGGCGGAATCGGATTAAAAGAGTATGATGTTCTTAAGGTTTCACCTTTTATTACTGGAAAGTACACCGCAAGAGTTGCTCTTTTCGAGATTCTGTGTTCAGGAGCAGAGGTCGTTTGTTTGGCTAATACCATTTGCAATGAAATGGAAGTCACAGGTAAGAAAATCATAGCAGGTATTGAAGAAGAATTAGAAGAGGCTGGGATTGGTAAGATTGTATTGACGGGAAGTACAGAAGAAAATTTTGCAACTTTTGCAACTGGTTTTGGAGTTACTGCGGTAGGAATTGTTGGGAATAAAAATCTAAAAGTGAATACTGTTAAAGCGGAAGCTCTTTTGATTGCTATTGGTCAGCCTAAAGTGGGGGAAGAAGTAATAACAAGCCCAAAAGGTAATATCGCGAGTTATGACTCATTAAAGGGATTGCTTTGCTCTGACAAGGTTTATGAGCTAGTTCCCGTTGGCTCCAAAGGTATATTGTACGAGGCACAGCAATTAGCTCAAAATAATAATATGCAGCTCATCTTGCATCATAATCTACAAATTGATATCCATAAGTCTGCGGGGCCAAGTACGGTAGTTATCGCAGCAATCGAAGAGAATTTCTTTCCGCACATAGATATTCCAGGACGTGTAGAGGTTATTGGAAGGCTTAGAATAAAGTAGAAGCCCTTCTGCAAGGTGCATGTAACTTGCAGAAGGGTTTCTACTTTATATTTGCACAGAAATTGTATTGGGCTGATTTTTCAGATATGATTAGTAGCAGATCACCAAATTATATGCAGAATATATTTGAAAGTATTTGCAGTAGATAAAAAATATTCAGAAGCTAGATGCAATGAACATGTAAATTGAATTTACAAAAATATTATACGAGGAGTGAAGGTTATGGAACCTCTGAACCAATTTTCTTCAATGATATTCTTAGAAGATCTGATAAAAAATCTCAGTGACAATAACAATGATACTGCCATGAAAAAAGAAGAAATCGCAGATGGGTTGAAGAGGATAGGTGAAGAGCTTAGACAGTTAAAAGAATTTGATTTTAGGGAGATAGGGGACCATCTTTATGATGGGTTATATATAGCGGACGGCAATGGAAAAACTCTCTACGTAAATAAGGCGTATACAAGAATAACTGGTTTAAAAGCTGACGAAGTAGTAGGCAAATATGTGAATGATATTATCAAAGAAGGTTTATATAAGAATGCGGTAACTCCTGAGGTTATTAAACAAAAGAAACAAGTGAATTCAATGGGTACAAGTGCAAGAAATGGAATAAAGATGCTGATTACAGGAAATCCAATTTTTGACCAGGAAGGCAACGTTAAGAAGGTAGTCGTTATTGACAGGGAAATCACTGATCTTTTGGCAATGCAAGCCGAAGTAGAGGCAACGCAACAAAAAATGAAAGCAGTTGAAAAAGATGAAAGTAAGCGTAAGCAGGAGATTCAACATTTAAGAAAGATACAGTTAAAGAAAAAACTTCTGGGGAAAAGTGTAGGAGTCCAACAAGTAACCCAGAAGATACATCAAATTGCTAAATTAGATGTTACAGTTCTGATTATGGGGGAAACGGGTACTGGAAAAGAGGTTGTAGCAGATGAAATTTACATGAATAGCATTAGGAAAGAAGCTCCGTTCATAAAAGTCAATTGTGCAGCTATTCCTGCCACGCTACTGGAAGCGGAACTTTTTGGATACGAAAAGGGTGCTTTTACTGGTGCATCTGTTTCAGGGAAAATGGGTATGTTTGAATTGGCAGACAAAGGTACATTGCTGTTGGATGAAATCGGAGAAATGACAATGGAGCTGCAGTCCAAATTACTGCGGGTTATTCAGCATAAAGAAGTTACAAGAATTGGGGGCAGAAGACCTGTTAAGCTCGATGTGAGAATTCTTGCAGCAACGAACTGCGAATTAAGGGAGATGGTAAAGAAGGGCAAATTTCGAGAGGATTTATATTATCGGCTAAATGTATTTCCTATTAATATTCCCCCGCTTCGTTTAAGAGGTGAGGATATTGTTTTATTAGCGCAGCATTTTCTTAATGTCTATAATGGAAAATATGGTAAATCAACGATGATTGAGTCAATAGGTATGGAAGTCTTAACGCAATATTCCTGGCCGGGGAACATAAGGGAATTAAAAAATATTATTGAAAGATTAGTGATTGTTTCAGACCAAAACGCAATCATCAGCGGGGAGCAGATAGCAATATTGTTGAACTTTGAGCCTTACTATGCTGAATTTATTAATCAGGAAATAGGTCTTAGAGAAATTGTTGCGAGCGTTGAAAAAAAGACGATAGAAAAAGCGTTAGCGGCTTATGGAAGTACTAGAAAAGTGGCTAAAGTATTGAAAATAGACCAATCTACAGTAGTAAAAAAGGCAAAGAAATTAGGTATCAGTATAGGTGATGAAAAAGAGAATCAATAATGATGCTGTTTTTCATCGGTAGAAAGAACAATAAAATTAAGTGATTTTTCAGTTATTTAAACGATAAGTTGATGAAATATTTCATCAACTTATCGTTTTTATCTTGGAAATTATAGAAGAATACTCAAAAATTCAGTTGGCATGATAGTTGCAATAATAGTAGGCGTAGGATACGCCAAGCTGTATGGGGGATTTCGGCGGTAGCTAGTGCTAAACGTGGTTTGGCAACCCTCTGCATTGGCGGCGGGCAAGGCGTTGCTACAATTATAACATTGGTATAAAAAATTATGAGGAGAATGAATCATGGGAAAAACGATTATTACGGTTGCGACAACCGGTGCTTGGCCTAAGAAGGAAAACAATCCTAACGTGCCAATGACTCCAAAAGAAATTGCTGAAGATGTTTATCAATGCTGGCAGGCAGGCGCGTCAGTGGCCCATCTGCATATGCGGGATGACGAAGGCAACGGTACCATGAGTACTGAAAAATTCATAGAAACAGTTACTCTTATTAAAGAAAAAAAGTGTCCAATTGTCCTAAATCTCACCACCTCCGGCGACCTGAATGCTACAGAGGAAACTCGGATGGCTCACCTCGTCGCCCTTAAACCTGAGATGTGCTCTTATGATGCTGGATCCATGAACTGGATGCATACAGGCTTATTTTTGAATCCTCCGGCCTTCTTGGAAAGATTGGGTTTAGTTGCACAGGAAAATGGTATTAAGCCTGAAGTTGAAGTATTTGATGCCAGTTTTATATATAACGCCTTGTACTATCAAAAAAAGGGTATCTTAAAAGGACCGATTCACTTTCAATTTTGTATGGGGGCAGCCGGCGGTACAGCGGCTACAGTAGAAAATCTCGTTTACCTGAAAAGTCTTATTCCAAAGGATTCTACGTGGTCTGCATTCGGGATCGGAGCTGGGCACGTGCCAATCCAGCTGGCTACCATCGCTTTGGGTGGACATATTCGTCTCGGCATGGAAGATAACGTTATGTACGCTAAGAATCGTTTGGCTAAGTCAAATGTTGAATTCGTTGAAAGAGCAGTTAGACTTGTTAAAGAGGCAAACGGTACCGTTGCTACGACAGACGATGCCAGAGAAATATTGGGTTTGAGAAAATAGACCTGCAAGAGATAACAGGGAGGGTCATGATGATTAAAAAAATAGCTGTTTTAGGATCAGGCACTATGGGACATGGGATTGCGGAAGCTTTTGCCATGTATGGATATGAGGTTAATTTGTATGATACGGATGAAGTCAGACTACAGGCTGCCAAGGAAGAAATTAAAGAGGAATTGGAATTACTAGTTGAGGAAGGTTTTATTACAACTGAAACAATACAGCCTACACTTGACAGAATTAAATTATCAATTGATTTAAAGCAAACAGTGGCTGACCGTGACTATGTCATCGAAGCGGTGCCGGAAGTTATAAAACTTAAGCAGGATTTGTTTAAGCAGTTAGATGAATATTGTCCAGAGCATACAATTTTGGCAAGCAATACATCCAGTTTATCTTTGACTGAGATGATGACACTTGTCAGTGACGAACGTAAACAACGAATGATGGTAAATCATTGGTATAACCCGGGCCACTTGATGCCTCTTGTCGAGTTATCCTATTTTGGCAACATGCCAGAGAATCATTATAAAGAGGTTGAGCAATTGTATGCTTCCATCAAAAAACAAACTGTCAAAGTTTTGAAAGATGTTCCAGGGCTCGTGGCTAACCGGATTCAGCAAGGGGTGGCAAGAGAAGCCTTCTCTATTATCGAATTGGGCATTGCAGCGCCAGAGGATGTTGATAAAGCATTGAAATTTGGACCAGCATTTCGATATGCTACAACGGGTCAGTTGGAGGTAGCCGATTTTGGTGGCCTCGATATTTGGTGCATCGTAGGGGATAACTTGCTTAAAGTCATAGATAATTCTCAATCAGCCAACAATCTTTTAAGACAGAAGGTGGCGGAGGGGAAACTGGGCATAAAAACTGGAGAAGGTTTTTTTAACTATGATCAAGCAGAAATCCCTAGTATTAAGAAAGAGTTTATGAAAAAACTGATTCATCAATTAAAAGCGTCACATTATTATATCTAAAGTTCAAGAGGAAAGATGCAGAGGAAAATAAAAGAGAATGGGCGTGTAACTATGATTAATAGACTCCTCATGTTTTTTGTAAATTTGATGCAAAAATATCTTCCCGATCCGTTTACTATTGCTTGGATGATCTCTCTGGTTGTTGTGGCTATGGCCTTAGGTATTACTCATACGCCGATCATAAAAATTGTAGATGATTGGGGGAAAGGATTCTTCGGTATCTTAGCTTTTGCCATGCAAATGACATTAGTGATCGTGAGTGGCTATGCATTAGCCGCATCTCCCATCGTTCGCAGGTTTCTTCGGGCTGTAGCGGGGATACCGCGTACGCCTGTGCAAACCATACTATTCATTGGTTTTACCTCCATGGTATTATATTATCTGAATTGGGGCTTGGGATTGATTGCAGGTGGACTGCTTGCCCGTGAAGCTGCCAAACTCCATCCTGATGTGGACTTTCGTTTGTTAGTTGCAGCTGCTTTTTCTGGAATTATCATTACCCACGGTGGCATGTCAGCATCGGTACCTCTATTGATCAATACCAAAGGGCATTTTTTGGAAGAACAGATTGGGCTCATTCCCTTGTCCCAAACAATTTTTCACCCGCAAGCCCTATTTATTACGATTACGCTGGCGATCCTGATTCCGTTAGTTCTTGTATTGATGATCCCGAAAAAGGAAGATACGGTTTTGGCGGATCCCAGCCTGTTCGAGGATGCAGAGGCTGCAGTCCTCGAACCAGCGGAAAAACAGTTGGCTGACCATATAGACTCCAACCCTATCTTGAACTACTCTTTAGGATTAATGGGAGTGGCTTATGTTGTTAACTTTTTCGTAAAAGGTGGCACCTTGAATCTAAACATATTGATATTTAGCTTTATAATTTTAGGCATATTAGCCCATGGTTCGCTGATTAATTATACTAAGGCTATGTCCAAAGGTGCTAGTACTGCAGCGGGAATTATCCTCCAGTACCCTTTTTACGCAGGAATTATGTCAATTATGGATGGGAGCGGACTGGTGGTTTGGATCTCCGATTTACTTTTAAAAGCGGCAAGTTATCAAACATTCGAGTTGTATTGTTACTTCTCATCCCTGATTATCAGTATATTCGTTCCATCAGCCGGAGGCCACTGGGTTGTGCAGGCACCATTTATGCTGCCCGCAGCGGCCCAATTGGGTGTTGAGCCCTGGAAAGTGGCTATGGGTGTTGCCTGGGGTGAAAGTATCTGGAATGTGGTTTGTCCTTTTTGGGCTTTGCCCTTGCTTGCAATCGCCAACATCAGTATCCGTGACTTGATCGGTTTTTCTGTTCTATTGTTCTTTATCACGAGTGTTGATTAA
>DJJR01000007.1 GCA_002434245.1 Pelosinus fermentans | reverse complement strand
TTGGGGCTTTTTTTAGTGCGACAGCCCCTTTTTAAAATGCTAAATCCTGCTATATTTTTACATTATACTCATTATTTTACTAAAATACCTCAATGAGACACGGGGACAGGTTTCTTGTCCCACTATAAACCACCAGACAACAATATGTTCCCACATACCTATTGTGTTGTGATAGCGAGATAATACTTATACGCAAAATAGGCGTTTTATATTGAGGTTTTCGACACCCTAAGCGGAGGGGTGTCGGTTTTGATTTCGGCATTAAACCTTTTCGCAAAACTCATTTGTATATTTTACACTCTACAACTTCTTTTATATTTGTAATGATTTTATCGGCAGTACTTCTAGCGAAAGGAGACGGAAATATTCAATTCCCATAGAGACTTTCAGCCGACCGCAGTTTAGTACAAAAAGATTTATGCGACATTGGCACTTGAGGAGATTATATTCTTCTCAAGTGCTTTTTCTACTAATTTCCCATAAATCCCTACTCAATACGCTTAGGAATACAGGCCCCCTGTACTCCTCAAGGCTAACTATGAGGATGGAACTTCAATATAATGCTTATCAATATATTTTGCATTTACTTCCTTTAAAAACTTTCCAAGTTTTTCATCATCGTCAAAATATCGTACTCCACCATGTCCACACAGAGGAGAATTTGTACGTTCGATTACTTCCACACGATATTTAGCTCCAAAGTTAATGGCTACAGAAATATCTCCAGCATCAGATTTGAAATTATTTATTTCAACTTTAATTTTTTTCTTCCCTTTTCCCATATCAAATCCTCCCAATATTAAAATGTGTATTCTTACAAACTTTAGAAGAGTCTGGAGATGGTTCGTCGCCCCACCCCATTAACCCCCGTATTGCTAAACATATCGTCCCATCAATCATTCCAAGGAATCCAATATACTATCTTATTTACAACTTTTTTTATTGTAGAAAAATTATCATCACTAGGTATTTCATTGTTTCCCAGCAACTGGTATAACTCCTCAACATCACATTTTTGTAACAGAACTTCATTTTCTTTACTTTTATCAGTGCTCCAAATCGCAAGTACAATACTTAAAGATGTAGTTACCTTATTCAAATAATCAATAAAGTTTGTAAACCAATCAAAATTTTGTGCTTCTAAGTCACGAATATAAGTATCTAATTTAATACTATAACTTAAATAGTATTTATCTCGAATATTGGGGTATTTCTCAAATGTTTTTTTGTACGCATTATATTCATCAATAACTTTTAATGTAAAAACGTTGATCAAATCATCTTCATTGTCTCTCTTTTCTTCCCTAATATTAGAGTATTCGTTCTTACTGATATCATTATAGAATTTTGCATGAACTATTTCGTGGTATATTGTGGATAAAAAATATTCTTTATCTTTATTATAATATTGTGAATTTAAAACAATTTCACATTTGTTATTTACTCTAAAGGTTCTGGCGGGAGTCGATGTCTGATTTCCATATATATATCTCTCACCAGGTCGAATTCTAGTATACTTTCGGTTTACTATTTCTACAAAATCACTAGGAATAGATATTTCTTTAATGTTTGTGTCCGCTTGCCCAAATACACTCTTTATTTCATTAATGATAATATTACTTAATTCATTTCTATCCGTCTTGTTTACCCCATCTAAATATATTTCCATAACATCCTCCATAGTTCCATTTTGGAAAAATCCAATTCCAAGCTTGTATTATTGTAGAAATTGCATTATTCACAAATGCTTAAACAGTAATCTTAAGGCCAGAAGATTGTGGTATGAGTTAGATTTAATCCTCTCTCTTGCATCATCTCCACAACCATTCTGTAACTCAATGGATATTTAAGATACCAGAGAACGCATAGCATAATGATATCCGACTCAAAATACTTCCACTTAAATATATTTTTCAATATTCTCTTTACCTCAAATTTCCGAGTTTATCGGCAAGAGTATATCATGTTTGAAATTTTTGCACCCGAACCCTTTGAAGCACTACTGCGACAATAGTGCTTCAACTATAAATCAATTCATGAAGAAAATTTTCAGTTGTAATAGACTTGTCAATTGCTATACTCATTAGCTACTGATTATATAGTCTTCGTTATAGCAATTAATCACCCCCATTTTCAGCATCATAATCTCGCCCGTTCGGGAACATGCTACAATCATCTGAATATTCATTTAAAAGTTCTTCTAACTCATTTTTTGTCATTTTTTTCATTTCGCCTCTGTCTTCCCGATAGTCTGTAACAAGAATTTCCACAATATCTGCTTTTTTCATGGTAAAACTCCTTCTGTGGGACACGGGGACAGGGTCTTTGTCCCAATTAAAAACGATAGTTCTAAATTGTCTTTATTTTATCGAAATGTCAATTAAAAGAGAAGCTGCCCATAAATTTACTAACTAAGTTATTATGGGTAGCTTCTCTTTATAAATGCTAAATCCTTCTATATTTTTACATTATAAGCATTATTTTACCCAAAACCAGGATCTGTTTCAGGTTTCTTATTAAGAGTAAATCAGTGACTACCTATGGATGGGTAGTTACACAGGTACCTTTATCGCCCTCTTCTTCCATGCTGGATTTAAGAATACCCTATTGAATTGACTAGAACTATAAACTTAATTAAATACTCATCAGGAAAATAAGCGGGCTAAGGCTTGCATTATTAGTAAATCGCGGTATTGGCACGGTATTAGCAATGCTCAATCCCCATTATCTTAAGACCACAACAATAATAGAAACCTAGGGCAAGTACCTTATAGCTTAAAAACGCAATACCGCACGAAGTTCCCACCCGAATCAAATAGTGAGCCCGCCCCCTATGACAGTGGCTCACTTTGTGCGTACGAGTTGCTCTACGATGACGAAAACCTGCTTGCTTGGCGCACTGCATGACACTAACACACTCGAGAAATGATCTGCTCTAGCTCTCCGAAGCTAACAATAAGAAACGGTAATTGTTTATATCTTGAAACCAGAACTTTATTCATAACCATATATGCATGGGACGCGGGGACAGGTCCCTTGTCCCAATTTAAAGACGATATTTCTAATTTTTTATTTTATCGGTAGGTCAAAATAAAGAGAAGCTGACTATATGTCGATGTTCGAAACCACTATTTAATATTTGGACAGAGTTTGGCTCAGTGAGCCGTGACCTTGCAAATCCACTACTTTTGAGGATCTATGAATAAAAGAACTATCTATTCAGTTGTACCTCCGAATTAAAGAACTGAATAACCGGTTACTACTTTGAATATTCGGATGGACTTTTCATGTTACCGTTAACAATAAAAACGATAGCTTTTGAGGGATAATACTGGGCAGTATAACCGCCATGGGTCTTTACATCAACTAATCTAATATCTTCCCTATTATCGCCAAGTGGATTCATCTTAGAGGTTAGATCTAAAACCAAAACTAAACTAATTTGTCTAGATTCTACACCCGCATATTGGGTAGGCTGTTTAGCATATTTTTCTGCGATGCTCTGTCTATCACTAATATCTCTTTCAACTTTTAATTCGACAATTACTCCACGATAACGTATATCGACTATTCCGCCACCTTGACTAACATGCTCTTGTACATCAGCGCCAAGATCAGAACGTAAATCTTTTATTACAATTCGCTGAAATTCTATTTCAGGCATCTTCATAACGTTTTTAAACTCCCCACCTAAAGAGTAAGTTCCTAAACGCTTTGCTAAGGCTTGTATCATGTCAAATAATTCTTTGTCTCCATCAATTAGCTTCAGTATGTCTGGTCGTTCTTGAAGAATTTTTAAAATGTGTTGATCAATTCTTGGGAAGCCACTCTGAAGAACTGAAAAGCATTTATCTCTCTGAGGTAAAATATGTTTATTTCTAAGAAGATCGATATTATATTGCATTTCATTAATAATTGCTTGAATTTGACCTTGGGCTACATTTTGGTTCTCTTTCAGCTTTATTATTAATTTCAAAATCCTTTTTAATTCATGATCTCCAGAATTACATTTGATAGCCTCTATGGCATTTTCCTCAGCTTCTTTTAGGCTATCAATTTCGAGATAAACTAGTGCCAATATTTTATGGCATTCAAACTTTAAAGCAAGTTCATAGCCATAGTTATAATAAATATTCGGATTTGGATCAATATACTCCAGGCAGTTCATAGCATAATTCTCAGCTTCCCGATACAATGATATTTTTAATGCAGAATAGGCTAGTCCAATATAGATATGTTCGATAGATACCAAAGGATAACCACTTTCATCAACTTCGCTTCTATAATAACTGATAGCTTTTTTTGAAAGCTGATATGCTTCATCAGCACGACCACACTTAAGATAAATGCTCGCTAGGTTCAGTAAAATCATAGATGACTCATATCCCTTATTTATAGCCTCTTCAAAAACCGCTTGAGCTTTTCCCTCATTCCTAGCTAAATAATAGTTTTTTCCTAGACATCCATACGTCCTCACAGAGGGTTCTACATCAACTGCCTTCATTATCACCTCAATAGCCTGATCATATTGACCGATATCTTCATAGGCCTGACCCAATATTATTAATAGACCTGGTTCCTTGTATTTATGTCTTTCATACAGTTTAATGTTTTTAGGATAGTGTATTATAGGGTATCTACTAAGAACATACTCTCCATTACACCACGAATGAACAATCCCACTTGTTTTTGGCGGCTCACCTTGTTTTATGAGGTTATCACATTCCAAACATTTTGATAAAGTAAACATATAGTAATTGTTCATATCGTTGTAAATTCTAGAAAATGGATCACCATCTCCACGTTTAATACATCTATTCTTATCGAAATATTCATCCCACCGGTCATTCTCTCTATCTAATTGCATATCTAAACAGCATGAATCGCACACTCGAAGTTTAGTTATTTTACAAGTTTTATTATTAGTTGCTTTACCACACAATAAACAATCTTGTCCCAAATTTTTACTCCTATCTATCAAAAAATCTAATTATAGCTCTAATCTCTAAGGGACACGAGGACAGTTTTCCTTGTCCCATTAATAACGTTTCATAATTAACAATTATACATGCATATTTCGTCCCTCGAGACCTTCGTTGAGAAATTCAACTTCTGTTTCAATAATATTGAATCCTAACTTCTCACTCACTTCACATACTTTTTTATCCATCTCTTGTGAATATATTCAACATGTAAATTTCCATGTTGAAAATGGGACACAGGGACAGGTTCCTTGTCCCATTTAAAACCGATAATTTTTTAATTGTATTTCGCCATATCAACTAAAAGAGAAGCTACCTATAAATTTACTTAACTAATTTATTATGGTAGCTTCTCTTTTACAAATGCCAAATCCTGCTATATTTTTACATAATATTCTTTCTACTAAAAGGGACACGGGGACATATCCCTTGTCCCATTTAAAAGTTTAATTCGTTTTTTCAAATATCTTATTTAGAAAATCATAGTGATTACTATCTTTGAGATTTGATAGAAGAACACAAATATCCGTATTAAGATTAACCAACTCATTTGCAGATTCATTAACGTTTACCTGAGTCCAGTTACTCTTTCTACTCCAATCTTCCGAAATTTTTTCTAATCCAATAAACCAATCAATTACTAAATTGAAATCATCCGCGCTTAAACTTGCACTAACTGCTTGCTTTCTCCAATTTTTATCATATATTAGTCGACGAAAATATGTTCCATTATTTTCAATAGCCGCCCTCAACATTAAATCTCTTGAATACTCAATCTGTTTTCTTATGCTCATTCTAGTATTTTTAATTTCTTGTCCAGTAATTAAATTATAACTCCTTTCAGCTCCATTACTACCACCTAAATAGCTGCCAAATCCACTAATAGCCCCTCCAATAACAGCGCCAATGAAGGAAAACAAGAATCCTTGTATTGTTGAATCACTCTTTATCCGATACCAATTCATCCATAAAATAATAAAAACAATAACCAATATGAATATCGTTGCGATAAGATATTTTTGCACAGTATTCAAAGCATTCTCACCTTTCTTCTCAAAATGCATATGATATGATATTTTCATCGCCTGAATGGGACGCGGGGACAGATTTCTTGTCCCACATAAGATACTAGTTTGAAACTGTCTTTATTTTATTGCTATATTAAACTTAAGCTCCCTATAAATCTACAACTGGGTAATTATAGGAAGCTTCTTCACAAATACTATAGAGACACGGGGACAGGTTCCTTGTCCCATTTAATACCAATGAGTTCTTAATTATCTTTCTATCGCTCAGTGTCAACTAAAGAAAAGCTACCATAATAAATTACTTACTAATTTATTATGGTAGCTTCTCTTTTATAAATGCCAAATCCTGCTATATTTCTACATTATAAGCATTATTTTACTAGGCAAGGCTCTGCTTCAGGTTTCTTATTAATTGTAAAACAGTGACTACCTATGGATAGATAGTTACTGAATAACCTTTTCTACTTCTTTATAATGTAATCAGGGCTGTCTATATTAGTTGCTAATGTCTATAACCTCGTCCTCATGACATTTCATATTTGATCCTTTTATAACCAGCTTACGATATTCTCTAAAATATCTCTTCTTCTGGATGTAGTAGTTTTATTTGGGTAACCAACCGATATCACAGCCATTAGTTCTAAATCATCTGTTGCTCCTACTAGCTCTTTTACCTGCTCTTCCTTTTTTAAGATCTCTCCAATCCAGCAAGTTCCCAGACCAAGCTCATGGGCTGCAAGCAGCATATTTTGTATTGCGGCTCCTATGGCTTGCACGTGTTTGAGATAAATACCGTGGATGTTAGGATCGATTACTTTTTTATCGAGGAAGACTGCTATCAAGCAGGGCGCCGTTTGTACCCAGCTATGGTAGACTGTAAGTGAGGCAAGCTTTTCGAGTAGTTGGTCATCATTCATGACAACAGAAAATCTCCACGGCTGAAGATTATTTCCCGATGGTGCCCAGTTAGCAGCCGTTAGTATTTTAGTAATATCACTGGGGCTTACTTTATTTGATGTATAGGATCTGATACTTCTACGATTTACGATATGTGATATTATTGTATCCATATGAATCGCCTCACATCTTTTTTGATTTTTCTTACACGAAGGAACCTTGGTATAGTAATTTATAACTTTATACAGGAAATTTCTTTTTGCTTCCTTTCCCCTTCTGTCTATTAACTTATGCCCAATTATGCGTCTAGCTGCGCGGCAGGAAGTGACATCAGAAAAAGATTGCTACATTGTATAAACTGTAAATCCTGCAAACAGTGCGAGATCCCATTCCATGTTTATTTCACTCTAGAGATGCTGATGGTAGATTTTCGAAATTATTTTCCACTCACCGTCAATTTTAAGCAAATGTTGAAAGTCAGTATAGTTCGCGCCATACACATTCTCTAAAACGATACGAGCGGAAGCGATCGTGCCCTCAATAGCAAGGATATCAATCCTTGCTTTAAGATTCTCTGCAGGTCCGCTTTCATCAACAACATTATATAAATTTTGTATAGCCCCTCCACTTAGACCAATCTCTTGGTCATATCCATATATAGTAGCATTTTCATGAAAACTAGGTTTCATCACCTCGCTTTTTCCTAAAATACCTCCTTGAACATACGCATTTAGCACTTTCATAATTTCTTCATAATCTTTTATTGTCGCTCTGCTCATTTAATTGAATCCTCCTTGAGATTTTCTATTTATTGAATTTTTGTCTCACTAACACTCCACGAATTGCAGTATTTTCACGTTCCACCGTAATTACATAAATCTTAATATCAAATCCTCCAATGAAAAAGTACCCCTCACTTGACACATCATTAATGCTTTAATATGATTCTATTAGAGTATTATCTCTTAATCAAGTACGCACATTTATGTTAGGTACTATCTTAGAGGAGAGCTTAAATATGAGTATAGAAAGTATTGAACAAGATAAGTTAGAAAATACGGGTTTCAATTATACATTATCTTTAATCAATGGAAAATATAAAATAACAATTTTATACTATCTTACCGCTTTTGATGTTGTCCGTTTCAATGAAATGAAGCGTTATATTGGTACGGTATCTTTCAAAACGTTAAGCCTTTCACTAAAAGAGCTAGAATCTGATGGATTAATTATTAGAAACGAATACCCACAAATCCCGCCCAAAGTTGAATATAGCCTTTCTGCGCTTGGAAAATCGCTAATCCCTATTTTGGAGGCAATGTGTGAGTGGGGAGAACTCCATAAAACTACAGCTAAAAAAAAGTAATCATCATTGGTTATGACAAAACTCCTGCATGGCTAAGCTGCCTTGCAGGAGTTTTGTCGTATATATTGTCTACAATGGCTCAATAGAATGGGACACGGGGACAGGGACTATGTTTCATTGTTGAAAACAACATTCCTGTCCCCGTGTTTCGTTAAGAGCTCTTCACTAAAAGGCCGCTTTCCCTTTGGCCCTCAGCATGAGTGCACTTAGGGGATAAATTACAATTAATATTTAAGTAGACATTTTTTTTAAAAGTCAATAAAATGGTAATGATATAAATTTATTGATATCAGGAGTGTTTATGTCTCATAAACCAACAGAACGAGTATTGAATATATTAAATCTTTTATCTGTTAATACAGATGAATTAACACTTACAGAAATATCTAAGGCTATCTCGGTTCCCAAGAGCACTTCCTAAAATCTTTAGATTAGAATTATATTGAAAATAGATTTCAATTGGAGGACCTCTATGTTTTTGCTCAATGCTAAAGATAAAACACCGCTTTATCGTCAGCTTTATCAACAGCTGCGCCACAAGATTTTGAACGGAGAGCTCAGTTCACAAACCAAACTTCTGTCTAGCCGCAAACTCTCCCAAGAACTTCGCATCAGCAGAAATACTGTAGATATGGCCTATCAGCAGCTTTTATCAGAAGGCTATATCCTTGGCAAACCACGAAGCGGTTATTATGTTGAGACTCTTCATAATACGATTATCCCTACTTTTATGGAGTCAACACAGTTGGAATCTCCTTCTGAGGTACCTGATCCTATAAAATATAATTTTAAGTATGGAAAACTTAGCCCTCATGCCTTCCCCTTTTCTCAATGGCAGCGTTTAACGAATGAATGTCTTCGAAACTATCAAGAGCAATTATTAGACTATCACTCTTTTATGGGAGAACTTGGGCTTCGTAAAGAAATCTTAAAATATTTGCGCGATTATCGTGACATCAAGTGTACCGTTGATCAGGTGCTGATTACTTCAGGAACCGAGCATTGTCTTAGTCTTGCCTGTGAGCTTCTTAAATCAGTCACCTCAACCATTGCCATAGAAGAGCCAGGTTATGCAGGAGCCCATTTTGCATTCAAAAACCACGGATTCTGCATACAGCCTATTACGATAAGCCACCACGGTTTAAACGTAAAAGAATTGCATACGTCAGCGGCAAAAGCCGTATATGTAACTCCTTCCCATCAGTTCCCAACCGGTCGTATTATGTCTATAACCAGACGTCTCAGACTTGCGGAATGGGCCTATGAACACAACGCTTTCATTATTGAAGATGATTACAGCAGTCATCTGCGATATGACGTAAAACCCATATCATCCCTTCAAGGGTTAGCTCCTGATAAGGTAATCTATATTGGCAGTTTTTCCAAAATACTATTACCTTCTCTGCGGGTAGCCTATATGGTGCTTCCTAAAGAATTAGCACAGATAATACATAAAACTGCAGAAAGCCGTGCATGTGCAGTACCATTTATGATTCAAAAACCGCTAGAGCTTTTTCTTCAGGAAGGTCACTTCGAAAGCCATGTGCGAAAGACGCTAAGGCATCTTAAGAAGAAACATGAGACCCTTATTTATGAACTGCAAGAGAATTTCGGTGACACAATTTCCATTACTGGCATGAATGCAGGTCTTCATCTCCTGCTGCAGGTAAAACTTCCTGTTTCCGCAGAAGATTTAATAGCATGGGCTGCTAAAGCAGGCGTGTACATTCCTATAAAAAATAGAATATGGATTGATTCGGAACCCAGTCCATATCCCAGTATTCTTTTAGGCTTCGGTGGAATAGCACTTGAGGATATACCTCCGGCTATTCGGATTTTGCGGGAAGTATGGCTTGATCACATATAGTAATCACCTTCTACGGCACAAAAAACAGCGACACATTTAAGATTGTTATGTGTCGCTGCTTTTATATTATTTATTATTTTCTCTAAAATACTGCATACTAATTTTTTTCCATTCCCGGGTACTAAATAACATCGTATATTCTTCTAATCCTGACTTCTCAGCCAAAGTCTGAGCAATCACCCTACATTGTTCACGAGTATGGGCATGTAACATCGTATAAAAATTGTAAGGCCAGTCAGGATGTGAGCTTCTTGAATAGCAATGGCTTACAAGAGCATCCTTGGACAATAGTTGACCAACCTCTTGAATACGTCCTTCTGGTACAATCCAAGCACATAAGGCATTAGCGGCATAACCAACTTTTCGGTGTCTAAGAACAGCCCCCATTTTGCGTATTTTCCCAAGTTGCCGATATTGCTGCAGCTTATCAAGAAGTTCGTCCTCACTAATCCCAAGTTTATTGGCGAATTCACGGTAAGGTTCAGCTACCAATGGAAACTCATCCTGCATAATAGCAATAATTTTCCGATCTAAATCATCTAGCATAGGTTACCTCCTATCATCTTGTTTAAGCAGCCTCTTACTTAATTAGAGCTGCATATACAGAGCACGTTTAGCCAACTTCTTAAGATAGTGAAAATTGCACATTGACTTTAAATTTTTGAACAGACGGCAAATTAATGAACCGCACTACACCATCAAGTTTTCGGATAATATCCAGAATCTCATCCTGATCAGCCAGATTGGGACTTAACAATGTAAACCATAGATTCAATTCTCCTTCACGCTCGTAATTATGAGTTACACCGTAATAAGAATTAATCTTCCTAGCTACTTGAGAAACCTGTTTTTCCGTTACTTCTAGTGCAACTAATGTACTAACATAGCCTAACTTAGCCGAATCAAAAAAAGGCCCCATACGACGAATAAAACCTTGCTCTTTTAAAGCCCCGAGTCTTTCGATTACAATCGTCTCTTCTGTATCCAGCTTTTCTGCTAAAATGGCAAAAGGACTCTTGACTAAAGGCAAATCCATCTGAATAATGTTTAACAATCTCTTATCAAATGCTGTTATCATGTAAAACCCCTTTATCATATGACTTTATCCAAAAGCCAGAATGCGATACAAACTTCAAGCTATTCTATTATTTACCAAAAAGGTATAGACACCTATTCCTGCCTATACCTTCAGTCCATTAAAACGCTGATTCAATTGCTCCTACCGGGCATAGACCGGCGCAGGGACCTATGCCTACACAGGTTTCTGGATTAATGTTATATTGAGTTTCGTCTTCCAAAACTGCATTGTAAGGGCAAACTTTAGCGCATTTACCGCATTTAATACATTTGTTATTAATCTTACGAGCAACAGGCAGCCCAGCCAATCTTCTTTGTACGCTTTTCCAGCCATCTCCATATTCCATGATTTCACTGGCCTTAAAAAAGGCATCTTTTCCTGATTTCTTATAGACAATGTATAGCGCAGCATCAATCCCAGCCGATACTCCCGCAGCTGTAATTATACTACCGTTGTCAATAAACCGTTCCATCTTATTTAGAATAATGGTAGGATCTATTTCAAGCAATTCGTCAAAACACATATGATGAGTAGTCGCAGACATTCCTGCCAGTAACCCAGCCTTCGCAGCGAGTAAGGCACCACTACAGACGGAAAAAGTTATCTCTGCGTTCTTATTCTGTGTCTGTATCCAGCTAATTATCGTAGAGTTTCCCAAAAGTTCCGGTGTCGTATTGCCGCCGGGGATGACTATAATATCTGCCTGAGGGCAATCTGTGAAATCATAATCTGCTTTGACAATTAAGCCTGAAGAAGATTTCACATCACCTTTCTTTTCACTAACTGTAAACACATCATATCTAGCATGCGATTCACCATAATTCACAGCAGAAAATACCTCATATGGTCCCACGAAATCCAATGGTTCTACGCCGTGATATAATAAGATTCCTATTTTTTTGGGTAATTCCATGTTATTCATTTATCAAAACCTCCATCACTATTGTTCATCCGTGCACGTGATGGTTATATTACACCATACAGACTGCCATAAAAAAAGTGCCAGATTCCACGGAGTGAAAGAGGCCAGTTGGAAACACGGGGACAGGGACTATGTTTCATTATTGATGGGACACAGGGACAGGTTCCTTGTCCCACATAAGATACTAGCTTGAAATTTTCTTTATTGCTATGTCAAAGTTAAGCTCCCCCATAAATCTACAACTAGGTAATTATAGGAAGCTTCCTTCACAAATACTAAATGCTGCTATAGTTTTACATTAGCTACCTGCATGTCTCTTGTAAATCTGCACATCTTCCCTCGGGACAAGGAACCTGTCCCTCTGTCCCATCTAATTATCTGTCTATAATCCCGCCCTCATGACATCTCATGTTTGATCCTTTTCTATAACCAGCTTACGATGTTCTCTAAAATGGTACATCATATGGCGGGTGTGAACCCTGCTGAACAAGGTTTCAAATAAATCCTTTTTCCTTACGTCTTGCCTTCGGTTAAGACGACTATTTTTTCTTTATAAGGTAAAGGAGGAATTTGCCATTTATTGGAGAAACGTTAGTATTAAATGTAGGAAATTGTATTTAAAGTAAAATAGTAGAAAAACCATAAAGTATGGAGGGAGGACGAAATGATATTGCAAAAAAGAAGAATGATTTCGTTGACGGTGTATTTGTTACTTATTTCAATCATGATAGGAGGTTGTACCATGATGGAGTCTAAAACGGTATCTAAAACTAGCAACTATCCGGATAAACCAATTAATGTAATTGTACCTTTTAGTCCTGGGGGAGGATTAGATTTGGTAGCTCGGGCGTTAGAAAAAACTGCAACTCAGCATCTAGGTCAACCCCTGGTTATTGTTAATAAGCCTGGGGGAGCAGGCACCGTAGCCTGGAACGAATTGGCTAGCGCTACTCCAGATGGCTATACCATTGGCATCACCGGTGTTGAAATTATCTTGCAGCCATTGCTAAGCCCAACCAAATACAATTATCCTACCGCCTTAGAGCCACTAGCACAGGTTTCATCTCACTCAATGGTAATGGTAGTTCAGGCTGATAGTCCGTGGAAAAATGTTGATGATTTAGTTAGATATGCTCAGCAACATACAGAGAAATTAAAATTTGGAAACAGTGGCATGGGGTCAATTTCTCATGTACTTGGTGAAATGTTTGCTCACACTGCAGGCATTCCTCTTGAACCTGTCCCTTTCCGAGGTGCATCAGAAACATTGGCAGCTTTGTTGGGTGAGCATGTGCAAGTTATTATTGCTAATCCAGCTACGATAAGAGAGCACCTCAAAAGTGGTACAATCAGAGCACTGGCGGTAACAGGCGAACAGCGATCGACGGACCCTGCGTTTGCCGCTGTACCAACATTTAAAGAGCAAGGTCTTGACATTGTATTTAGTTATTGGATAGGTGTTGCTGTTCCTAAGGAAATGCCGATTGAGGTAAAAACTAAGCTTGCGAATGGTTTAAAAGCTATCATTGTAGATCCAGAATTTAAAAATACTTTAGAAAATATTGGGCTACAATTTGGATATTTAAATCCCCAAGAATCGCAAGAAAAATGGATAGATGACACCCAAAGACTAAGCAAAACAGTAAAAGAAACAGGTGTTTTAGAGAGCATTAAGGATCAAAAAAAATAACTTTAACTGCCGTCTTATCTTCGGGTGAGACGGTATTTTTTTAGCAGTATTTACAACTTGCTTTCCTCATGGTAAAACCTTAGATGGGACACAGGGACAGGTTCCTTGTCCCATTTAAAACCGATAATCTTTTTAATTGTATTCCGTCTAAAGAGCAAGTAATTCTGCCATTACTTGCTCGACTACATGTTGATCATAAGAATCAACTTTACTATTGCTGCTTGCGTCCTGTAAATGCCTTAAGAAAACAAATAGCCAAATTACACCCTCTATTTAATCTCATTCCAAACCATGATATATTCTTTAAATCCGTTATCTTCATTAGCTTGCTCCGTTTGAATTACAAAGCCACATCGTTTATAAAACTCTACTGCCCCCATGTTATCAGCATAAACAGCTAATTCTAATTTAGGATATAACTTTTTACAATAATTAATTAGCTTTAAACCTATCCCGTGCTTCTGATACTCTTTACCAACAAATAATGCTCCAATAAAAAAGCCCTCTATGATACTAATAAATCCTTTAACGATACTATCTTCCTCATAAATAAATGTTTTCGCTATAGGCAAATATCTTTCTCTTACGATACGCTCGTTATCAATCCAATATTTTTCCGGAATAAAATAGTGCGCATTAATAGTAGTATCTAACCATATTTTCATTACTTCATTGATTTTGGCTTGCTCAAATTCTTTTATCATATATTACCTCATAGTTATGAATTTCAAATTGAAAACCCCAAGGAGGGGTTAGTATATTACTTAAATAAATAAGTAATTTCGCCATCGCCTGCTCTACGACTTGTGTATCGTAGGACTCGGCTTTGACGGCTGCTACTTTCGTCATGGGTATAGCTCCTTCTTACATCATACCGGTATTGGAGGAAGTATAGGGGCTTAAAGCCAATAATTTAAGAACAGCCAAATATTCTCTAACTGCGTAATTTACCATAATAGCAGTCGGTGTTTCTGATGCTATTCCATATACTTTAGAAAAGTATTTGCCCGCAATGTGCTTCGCTCTAAACATATGGTAATCACTCGTAATAACAAGTATATCTTGGGGCTTATCGCCATTTATGCCGCTTAGTAATTCTTTAGTATACCTTAAATTTTCATCGCTAGTTGCAGATCTCTCTTCTTTAAGAATCCTAGCCTCATTTATTCCATGTGCAACAAAATAGCGTTTCATTACTTCTGCCTCCGATATAGTCGCTTCTGGGCCAAAACCGCCAGAGGCTACTATTTGAGCGTCAGGATTTGCATTAAGATACTCAATACTTTTATCTAGTCTTCTACCAAGTGTCAATGATGGCTGTTCCCCCTGTATACCAGCCCCTAATACTACGACATATTTTATATTCACATTGTCATTGGACTTTAGAGATTGAACAATAAGTGCCTCAATATAAATAAAAGATACTACTCCTAATATTAGTATAGCAGAACATAGTACACGAATTAGCCCACATAGCAGCTCCATTTTTTTATTAGCTGTAGTTACAAATGTAATACCATAAAAAGATAAAGTTAAACCGACCGTAACTATACCTGCAGTCCCGAATGTAAAACCATATATGAAAAGCATTAGCAATAACCCAAGGAAAGCAATACTTCCGCCTATAGTTATTAATCTTGTACCAACTTTGGAAATAGAAAAGCTTTGTCCGAGCTCCAAATAGCACCACCCCAAAACTAAATATTTCTATGCTTATAATCCAAGATAAATTATTTCTTTCTTCCAATAATGATATAACTAAGCGGAAATCCATTAAGCAATTTCACTGTTTCGTTAGCTGCATTTCCTAAATTGTATTCATCAAATTCTCGTATCTCAATATCGGCATGGAGTATCGCGCTAATAATATCAGAAATTTTGTGCATAAACCAAAAGCACTCGTCTGATTTATACTCTACTCCACCAACGTAATCAATCCCTGTGGCATAATGATAAGGCTCTTTCTTGAAATAAGAAGTTAACTTATCAAGATTCTGTTTTTCAAAATCAAATCCATTACTAAAGAGATAAACAAATGGATGTATCTCAGAAATCAATATTTGTCCACCTTTCTTTAGTAGCCGTGATAACACATCAAAATAATTATTCAAATCGGGAAACCATTGCAGCGAACCCTCTGAAATATATATGAAATCAAAGTAATCATTGTATTTATTGTCAATCTCCAATATGTTGGTTCTTACAAATTTTGCACTTAGCTTTGCTGTTTCAGCAAGCTGCGCGGCTTCGGAAATAGCAATATCAGAAATATCAAACCCTATCGCTTCTTTTGCGCCAAACTTCATGAGCGACAACAGTTCCCTACCATTTTGGCATTGCATTTGAGCTATGATTTTACCCTCAAAATTAATATGCTTCAATTTATTAAACACAATATTATCATAATCGCTGTTAAATGTTGTGAAATCCGGATTTTCAAAACCCTTTAGCAATGAATTTTTTCTTGCCTTCTGATGATATTTCGAAGCTTGATTCCAAGCGGCTCTATTGCCTTCAAATACATTTTTATGGCTCATACATTATCACCTCGTTTTATATAATATGTCTAATGGGACATAGGGACAGGTTCCTTGTCCCATTTAAAGCTGATAGGTTCTTTATTCCCTTTTTATCACTTTATCAATTAAAAGAGAAGCTGCCCATAAATTTACTAACTAATTTATTATGGTAGCTTCTCTTTTATAAATGTCAAATCCTGCTATATTTTTACAATATAAGCATTATTTTACCAAAGCTAGGTTCTAACACTCGCTCGCCAGGCTGTATATTGAGGCATGTCGCCTAAATGGTCGAGCAATTTAATGGGACATGGGGAAGGGGTTATTAAATTTGAGCCTTCAATAGTTATAACAGGTAATAAATTTGGTCTCCTTTGCGCGCGGACTCACGTCTCCACAACTAGCTGTCAGTATTTCTTTGCTTATACAAGTGTAATAACGTCTCGTAGACAAACTTTTCATAGGATGTAGGAGTCGAGTTATCTGCCGAACGTGGTCTAGCATTTGTATATGACCCGCATTCATTGCATCTGCCACTTCAAGAATGAGTTGAATGATGTGCTCAGAAAAATTGAGGTCAAGCAAATCCCGCCTTGTTCTTTCTTTTAAGTCCTGAACGTAAGTTAGACCGGGCTGTTGAATGGCTTTGCCAATCATAGCGGCAACTTCGAGCATTGTAAGATCCTGGTTTCCATGGAAGGGACACGGGGACAGGTTCTTTGTCCCATTTAAAACTAATAAACTGATTGTCTTCTATCGCTTTGTCTACTAAAAAAGAGGCTACCATGATAAGTTTCAGTGAGACGTGGTTATTGACACTAGCCTTTAATATGGCAACGGAAAAATCCTGCATCACTACGGTAAATGATGCAGGATTTTTCTTCTATACAAATATAAAGCAAGAAGTAGAATTACAATGTAACGGTTCTGGATGATCCCTTCGTGTCATTAAAAGTTGCTTCACCATCTTCGATATAAAAGAGTTCAAAAATAGCATCGTCAATACTATACATCTTGCTAAAAGCAGGCACTGCATCCAAAGCAGCCTGCCTGGTTTTCCGAGTGGTCTTAAATACAGCTTTACCTTGTAGGCGTAACCAGTCACCTGTTTTTGAAATTATGCTGACTTCAAAGTTAGGATTTGCTTTGAGCTGTTTGTATACACTCTTCTGATTGCTGGTGCTAAAATAGAGTTTGCCTTCAAACTCCATTACAAAACCAAACGGCCGCACCTTAGGAATATCACCATCAACTGTAGCAAGATAAACGATTCTGTTTTCTAAGAGAAACGCAAGAACCTCATTCATCACTCAAACACTCCTTTATCTTTATTTTTTAATTTAATCCTCGGAAGGGTTTATCCATAATGCATTCCTTGGCTCATCTTTAATCTACAGGTTCTCACTCTCATTGGTACAGTTTAGAGATATCCTGTTTAACTACAGATCAATCCGTTCTACTTTGTGTCCTAAGAATTCCTCCAGTCTCTTATCGGAGTATTGGATATTGACGGTTTTATAGATATGTTGGTACCCGCGGCCTAAAGGCTCCCTGGAAAACGGTTTATCCTTTAAGTAATTCTGCTGAAATTCTCCCGAAAAACATTCGATGTAAGCGTCGACCCATTCCATTGTAATTGGGTTCTGTCCATGGCTACTATAAATATCTTTGATGTCCTTTTCTAATCGTTTTATCTTTTTCCAGCTGTCCAGTGCCATGGAAAACGGGGCGTTTCTATCAGATTCGAAAAAGTAAATAATGACATAATCACAAATCATATCTCCTGAAAAAAGTCTCTTTTTTGCCCTATCCAGCAACATGATATGCCCATAAGAATGCCCCGGTGTAAATATTACCTCCAAAGTCTTTCCGCCCAAGTCAAACAATTCTCCATCCTTTACAAAATGCGGAGTCAGGACTCGGAGCAAGCTCTTTTCAGCGAATGCTTTGCTATCGAAACGTTCAATGGCATCAGGGTTATTCTCTTTCAGAAATTCTACTCCCAACTCAGCCGCAAACTGCCTTTCCTGCTTTGTGTCAAATCCCATAATCTGACCGTAGTCCGGCTGGTACAGCCATACATCTCCAAAATATTCGCTTCCGTAGCTGTGGTCAGGATCGCCATGGGTCAATACCAGCATCACCGGCAGATCTGTTATACTTCTGATGATAGGCCTTATGTCTTCGAAGCCAAAACCGGCGTCAATTAAGACCGCTTTTTTATGCCCCAGGATAAGATAAAAATGCACAAGTCCAGCTTCAGTAATGACATATAAATCATCGTCCAGTTTTTGCACCTTACAGAAATCTGTTGATGTAATCATGATTATCACCTTTCTTCGAAAAGTTACATTTAAATATTACTCCCTGATAATTTAACCCGCTTTTACAATGTTTACATTTCTAGCCATGCCTAACAACTTACCTGACAAGCGCCGTCAGTAATGATGTTTACTATTTAATTCATTTTTCTCCCTCACTTTAAAGCTTATTTATTATCTCTTGGTCTCATTTACACGTATATGTTATAATGTTACAATAAATATATCAAGTACGATTATATTTAATAGGTACTATCTAAAATGATAGTATGGAGGTGGAAATGTATAAATAACATCGATCTTGAAGACTGCCCAATTGCAATCGCACAGAAAATAATCGGAGGGAAATGGGTTCTTCGGTTACTATATCATTTAAGTACAGGAATACTTCGCTTTGGAGAATTAAATCGCAAAATGCCAGAAGTAACACAAGCTACTTTAACAAAAGAACTCCGTAGATTAGAGGGTTTCCAACTTATAAAAAGAAAAGTCTATCCAGAAGTTCCTCCAAGAGTAGAATATTCATTAACTGAAATTGGAATGAAGCTTTTGCCTGTTCTAAAAGAACTTGAAATTTGGGGAGATGAATATAAAAAATATATTAAACAATAACAAATGCCAAAATAGATCCCTCAGAGATTAAAAAGGTCCAATATAGGCCTGAGATGTCACAGGGGCGGTGTTATTGACACTAACCTTTAACGTTTGCATGGTCGACCCCCTCGTCCCTGTGACATCCTTGTATCCGGGCTTTGCAACGTGAAAAGGGGCAAAAAAGCAGACGGTGATTAAACCGTCTGCTACTTTCTGCATATCCAACAACCTCACATTACATCCACATTATCACAGGATATTATGTCTCTTTATCAGTCTTATAGTCAATTCTCTCCTAAGATAACACGTTTTCGAATTGCAGCAATAAACTTCTCATTTTCTTGATGCGTTCTAATCGCAACCCGACAAAATTCTCCGTTTAACCCAACAAAATTTTCACAATTTCGCAAAAGTATATTATCTTCTTCCAAAAGCTGTCGCATATTAGGCAAAGGTGCTGGAAAAAAGAGATAATTGGCGCAACTACCCCATACATCAATTTTTAAATTTCCCAATTCTTTAAGCAACCACTTTTTTTCTGTCTGGATTAATTCATGAGTTTCCTTTAAATATTTTCTATCTTTTAATGCTGTAATCCCAGCTATTTGTGCTGGAATAGACACACCCCAAGGTTGTCCTGCTGCAAATATTTTTCCTAATAATTCTTCATTACTAGATATGCAAAATCCTAACCGCAAGCCCGGCATAGCATATAGTTTAGTAAATCCGTCTAGAACTACAAGATTGGGATATGGATTAATTAATCCTTTAGCAGTATATTGTTCTGACTCATCCAAAAAATCAATAAAACTCTCGTCTACAACCAAGATCGTTCCATTCTCTTGACACGTATCTAATATCCGACTGAGAAATTTTCTTTCAATGACTTGTCCTGTTGGATTATTTGGATTACATAAAAAAAACATGTCTACTTCATTAGTTAATGAATCCAAAATCGTTTCTGTAATTTGATACTTTTCCTCTTTTTGTAAATAATGATATATCACAGTACATCCATCATTACGTAATGCTTTTTCATAGTCTTCATAGGTGGGAGCCAATAGAAGCGCTTTTCTTGGATGTTTCGCAAATATAATCCGATAGATCGCATCATCCACACCACTGACGCATAAAACGTGTTTCGCAGATATACCTGAATAATGTTGTGCAATTTCTTCAGATAAAATGGTGCATTTTTCGTCAGGATACTGTGCATACAGTTCCATTCCTCTTGTAATCGCTATTTTAGCCGACTCTGGCATTCCTAAAGGGTTTGTGTTAACACTCAAATCCACTGTGCCTTTTTTACGAGCATCAACTATATCATATATTCTATCTTCACTTTTCATAATTTAGTTTTTATCTCCAATTTTATAAAGTAATTCAAGTTTTTGAATGGGACACGGGGACAGGTTCCTTGTCCCATCTAATGCCAATCAGTTCTTAATTATCTTTCTATCGCTCAATCAACTAAAGAGAAGCTACCATAATAAATTACTAACTAATTTATTATGGTAGCTTCTCTTTTACAAATGCCAAATCCTGCTATATTTTTACATTGTAATCATTATTTTACCAGGCAAGGCTCTGCTTCAGGTTGCTTATTAATTGTAAATCAGTGACTACCTATAGATGGGTACTAAATTACCCTTTTCTATGCAGATCCAGAATTTAAAAATACTTTTGAGAATATTGGGCTACAATTTGGATATTTAAATCCCCAAGAATTGCAAGAAAAATGAATAGATGACACCCAAAGACTAACCAAAACAGTAAAAGAAACAGGTGCTTTAGAGAGCATTAAGGAGCAAAAAAATACCGTCTTATCTTCGGATGAGACGGTATTTTTTTACTTGGCAGTATTTACAACTTGCTTTCCTCATGGTAAAACCTTATACTCTAAACGAACATACGTTCTATTTATAGGTGGTGAATTTATCATGAGTCGTACAATTCTACATGTCGATCTAAATAACTATTACGCGAGTGTAGAGTGCTTATATGATCCAGAGATTCGTGATAAGCCTG
Source organism: Pelosinus fermentans (assembly GCA_002434245.1). Taxonomy (GTDB): domain Bacteria; phylum Bacillota; class Negativicutes; order DSM-13327; family DSM-13327; genus Pelosinus; species Pelosinus fermentans_B. The sequence continues at coordinate 3,935 of DJJR01000007.1, read as the reverse complement.
TGGTTGTATGCGGTGATGCTGAAGCACGCCATGGTATCACTCTTGCAAAAAATTATATTGCTAAGAACCTCGGAGTAAAAACTGAGCAGGATCATGTTATCCATCCAATATCATATTTTAAATAGCAGGTGAAAGGTATGAATAGTAAAGTCTTTGTAGAAGTTATGGCCAAACATGATATATATGGTAATGTCAGACCACTATCAATAAAATGGGAAGACGGCAGAGTCTTTGAAGTGGACCGCTTGATTGACGTACGTAAGGCTGCGTCGTTAAAAGGTGGAGGCGTTGGTATAAGATATACCTGTAATATCATGGGCAAACAGGTCTTCTTATTTGATGATATGGGAAAATGGTTTATGGAAAGAAAAACCTCCGGCTAAGGCTTGTAGAGTCTATTCCCGCTTCACGTGCAAGGCTGTGATCTTTGAGGATGAAATGGATAATCCTTTCAGTCTATTCTTCAAGAGGTTAGCTATGTTAAGTAATCACCCATTGGCTAGCAAGGACTCCTTTTTACCCTAAAGAAAATAAAAATTTGCGGGACATGAGGGCAGGTTCTTTGTGATCACCATTTCAAATGACTTTAGCAATCAACTGAACAAGATTAAAGTACTTTCCGCCCTCAGCCTCCATCATTTTGATGTCCTCAGCGACAACGGGATGATAACCGGTCTGCCATTCTTTCCACGCCTGTCTGCAGCAGGCCATTTCGCGGCTGTCTACCATTTCAATGCTCTCGGCCCTCTTCCACAAATCTTTCCACCAATCAAGAGAGTGCAGGGTTCTTTCCATCTCGCTATTCCAAAATGGCTGCATGTCATCGGGAACATTTTTTTCAAATTCGTATTTTAAGCCAGGAATAGCCACGGCGATATAGCCGCCCTTTTTCACAAAAGGAATGAGCGACGGGAGCATTTGGGCTGTATCACCGAAATAATGGTAAGCGTCCACAGAAAACAACAGGTCAAAATATCCGTTTGCGAAAGGTAATCCTTTGGTCGCGTCAACTAAAATCGGAACGGCTTTATCGTCAATACCGATCGATTTGAAACGCTCATAGTTTTCAGTCGGTGAAATCCACAAGTCGGCGGCGAAAACTTTTGCGCCGTATTTTTGTGTCAGCAAGAGCGTGGAAAGACCGCACCCACAACCGAGGTCAAGTATACGCATATTCTCATTGATGTTTAGGAATGACGCTAATTCCTCTGCTACTCGCATGGCATTAGGCCCCATCATGGCAGCTTTCAAATATTCCATGTTACTTTGACTGGAAATAAATTGATTGGTAAATGTGCACATAATAATTCTTCCTCCGTTAATTCTTTATCTTGCTATTATAAATCAATTATAGTAATTATATTATTACAATGCACCCTGCAAGATGCTTCAGAAGCAAAAAAGCGACACGGCAAAATTACCATGTCGCTCTCACTTTAGCTTTGACTTTTCATAACAGCCAATATTTTGTAGATTGTTTTGGGTGATAAGTAATTACAGCTTGCAATATCCTCGACCGGAATACCATCTTGATACTGGGAAAAAATGTTCTCGTTGCGTTCCTGAATATATTGCCTGCTGTTTTTTACTTCCCCCCACCGTTTTTTATTTTCTGCCTTTCGTGGGATATAAATATATTCACCGTCAATATACTGTTGTATTGCTTCTAACAAATCGGCGGGAAATACACTAACTGCGTTCTTGTAGCCCATTTATGCTCCTCCTAAAATTGTAGTTTTAGGATTGAGCAGAGGCTATCTCACAGCATGTTTGTTATGCGATAGCCTCTGCTCCGCATAGCACCGACTCCAAATAATATAGGATCATAAGCCAACTTCCTCTCTTAAAGATTTTATCTTCCCAATAGGACACGGGAACAAGCGAGGGGACTGTTCTCATCTTTAAATTACTTTACTTCCTTCCACCAGCCTGTACAAGGATACCGCTCAGCACCGATGGTGACAATTTCACCGATTTTCGGCGTAGATACTTTTACCCCTCGCCTTTCTGCCTCTATTAGCAGTCGCTCTATCTGACGTGTCCATTCAAATTCGATTGGCTGAACATTCTTCATATAGTGTACGTCCTTTATTCTCATACCTACATTTCTTTTTCATCAAAACCATAAGATTTAAGGATCGAGGATTCTATAGAAAAATGCATTTGATAGTCTACTATGATAGTATCATTATTCCCCTTTAGTTTCCAGAAAAATTCACAGTTGGCGTAGCTGCTGTCTTTGCTGGCGCTAAAACTGCAAAATTACTAGCATAGGCAGCAGAGGCTCCTCTTAGATCTTCATGGTACGTTTTTTACAGAGTTCTGATACTCTAGCGCAATCAGCACTATCCTGAAAGGACTATATCAAGCCCTGATGAGTTGGAAATGCATGTATATTATTCGTCCTATTTTGCTTACACTAATAAGAACATAAGCTACCATTATGAGAAAGATTTAAGGGGACGAATATGGATAAAAAAGTAGTAATTGTTGGTGCCGGATGGGCTGGTTGTGCCGCGGCATTGGCGGCCCGTAAAATGGGGTGTGATGTAGAATTATTTGAGCGAACAGACATGCTGCTTGGTACCGGATTGGTCGGTGGAATTATGCGTAACAACGGCCGTTTTACTGCTGCTGAGGAAATGATTGCCATGGGCGGCGGTGATCTGTTTATCCTTGCCGATGAACATGCGCGGCATAAAAATATTGAATTCCCGGGGCATTATCATGCTAATTTGTATGATGTAGCAACGATTGAACCAGCGGTGCGTGCAACACTGACAAACGCTGGTGTAAAAATTCACTTTAAAACCCGTGTTACAGACATTGAAATGAATCATGGGATTATTACCAAAATAGCTGCTGACCAATTACATGGTGATACAGTGACTGTCGAAGGAGCGGTATTTGTCGATGGGTCTGGTACTGCTGGTCCAATCAAGAATTGCATTAAATATGGCAATGGATGTGCCATGTGCATCTATCGCTGTCCAACTTTTGGTCCTCGTTTTAGTATTGCAGTAAAAGCCGGAGTTAAGGAAATTATCGCTATAAAACCGGACGGGACATTGGGAGCGATGAGCGGCTCCTGCAAACTTCATAAAGACTCTTTGGGATTTAATCTCAGGAAAGAATTAGACAGCAAAGGGGTATGCGTTATCCCTATACCTGTGAATTTGCAAAAAAGTCTAGCATCCCTTGGGCAAAAAGCCTGCCAGCAATATGCATCACAAGAATTTGTTGAAAATATCGTTTTACTTGATACTGGACATGCCAAATTAATGACAGCTTATTATCCTTTAGAAATCCTTCGCCAAATCACAGGACTTGAAAACGCCCGCTTTGAAGATCCTTACGCGGGGGGAATTGGCAATTCTATGCGATATTTCGGCATGCTGCCCCGGGATAATTATTTACAGGTTAACGGTTTGCAGAATGTATTCTGCTGCGGCGAAAAAGCCGGCTTGCTTGTAGGCCATACCGAAGCCATTGTAACAGGTACTCTTGCCGGATATAATGCTGCACGATATACTCGCGGGGCTGATTTGCTTGCAATCCCAACAAGTTTGGCCTGTGGTGATGCGATAGCCCATGTGAGAGCAGAGATGAAAACTCCTGAAGGCTTAGCTAATAAATATACTTTTTCAGGGTCTGTTTATTTCAAAAGAATGAAAAGCAGATATCTTTACACGACTGATATTGAAGAAATCAAACTTAGGGTTAGGCAGGCACAGATGACAGATATTTTTCACCTATGTCAGTAACAGTGAATTGATTTACTAGCATAATATGGAAATTAATTCCTTTGTAAAAAAATTATATTGTAAAAAAGTATTAGTACCATCCTAACAATTAAGGTAGGATGGTGTATTCTAAATTACGTAATTAACGACAATTATGTGGAATGGGACACGGGGGTAAGTAGCCCGGAGGAA
>DJJR01000028.1:1047-28961 GCA_002434245.1 Pelosinus fermentans | reverse complement strand
TAAAAAGGAACCGCAGAGGCGCAGAGAACACAGAGAAATGATAAAGATAAAACATCCCCTCTGTGGTTCAATATCCCTTCTTTATTTACAATAAAGAATATCTGTCGATATGTAAGAGTATCTGCAGGTTCTTCTTTTCTTAGTCATCAAAAAAAGAATTTTTATTGCCTCGGCTTACTGATCTTTGACTCCTTACATTCCCATAATTAAAAATTATGTAAATCTAAAAGGAAATGACCTACTATAAAACGAAGTGTATCACAGTATATTTTTCCAATGTGGTATGAACGTATCTACAATTTTTATTTAGCAATTACACTACTAGAAAAAGACAATTTCTTACTATTTGCAGATAGCTACTAAGGAGTGTGGACGAATTAATGTATGAAAAGCTAGAAGATCAGTCGATTGAGCTAACAGTTATGAAAAAGATGCATAATATCAGTTTATGCGTTATGCGTAAAGAAGGGATGAAAAAATTTTTCGGCGAGATCATTGAAACAGCAATATGGATCATGCAAGCTGACAGAGGTACCCTTCAACTTCTTGATGAAAGCTCCGGTGTTATCCGAATCATTGCTCATCGTGGTCTTGATCATTCCTTTCTTAGTTACTTTGACAGCACCCACAAAAGTCAAACTGCCTGCGGTTTGACTCCTAAGTGCTGCGAACATATCATTATTGAAGATATCACCCAAAATCCCTTTGTTGATTCTCAGTCCCTGGAAGTCATGCTAACAGCTGGTATACGCTCCATGCAATCCATCCCCATATTCAATCGTACGGGTCAATTGTTGGGGATTTTATCCACCTATCACTGTACTCCTCACCAACCAGATACTAAGTCCCTTCAATTGTTGGATTTACTAGCACAGCAAACGCTGGATATCTTTAAACATACGCAAGCTGAACAAGAAATGAGGGAAAATGAAGAACGTCATCGTGCCCTTACGAAAGAATTACTCAAAGAAATTGAGGGACACAGGCTATTTTCTGAACTAATTGGTCTGCAGGATTTTAAAAAAGCACTCTCTGCTGCCATAACTTCTATACGCAATATCACAAAGTGTCAGGCAATCGCCATGAGATTAGAGGATGGGGGGGATTATCCCTACTTTGTATGGGAAGGTTTTACAGAAGAGTTTATTTTACAAGAAAAAAGCCTGTGTGCAAAGGACGAAATGAACAATCGCATCCTTTGTGAGAATGGTCAATATTTATTGGAATGCATGTGCGGAAATGTAATACGAGGCCGCATAAACCCTTCGATGCCATTTTTCTCAGCAGGCGGTAGTTTCTGGTCAAATAGTACTTCAGAACTGGTAGCAGAAACACCACGGGAAAATCTGCAGGGCAAAATGCGAGGCCGTTGTTGTGCTTATGAATCTGTTGCGCTCGTCCCTCTCAAAATCAAGGAAAAGATTATCGGTCTAATACAAATCAACGACAGTCGAAAAAATTTATTCACCAAAGAAATGATCAATTACTTAGAAATGCTGGGGGAACGAATTGGTGCCGCAGTCTCCCACTGGTGGGTTCACAAAAAATTAGAAAATACAATTGATGAGCTTCACGCAGAAAATCTGGTTAGAATCGAAGCACAAAAAAAAGCAGCTGCCGCCTATAACCAAATACACCAAATGTTAGAACGTATTACAGATGGTTTTTACGCATTAGATAATGAATGGCGGTATACCTACATTAATTCCGTTGCCGAAAAATTCTGGTCTTGTAATTCCCAAGATATGCTGGGCAAAAAAATATGGGATTGCTTTACGAGTGTCCAACCGTATTATGATGAGTACCATAAAGCCAAGAAAGAAAATACTGCCGTTCATTTCGAGGCAAAGTCAACCAGTACTAATGCATGGTTAGAGGTACATGCCTATCCTTCACCAGAGGGGCTTTCCATCTATTTTCGAGATATAACAGAGCATAAAGCAATTGAAGAAAAAGAACAGGAATATCGAAGATTGCTTGAGGAACAAATACTTTTATTAAACCTGGACCCTGATTATACATTTATACACGACCTGAAAGGAAAAATCAGCTTTTGGGGGCAAGGCGCTGCACGAGGCTACGGCTGGACAGAAGACGAGGCCTTATCTAAGATATCCCATACCTTGCTCAAAACCCAATTTCCTATACCAATTGCCAGCATCAATGAAGAAGTGAGTGCTAAGGGGAAATGGGTGGGAGAACTCATCCATACAACGAAAGACCATAAACAAGTAACAGTAAGAAGCTGCTGGCTTCTGCGTAAAAATACAAGGGGCGGCTCTCAGGAGATCATTGAAATCGATAAGGACATAACGGAAGAGAAAAAGATACAGGAAGAACTAGGCCGACTAGATACAATGAAGCTGGTATCTCAAATCGCAGCAGGAATATCCCACGAGATTCGTAATCCGATGACGACTGTGCGAGGCTATCTACAGTTGCTCGCTCAAAAAAAGAATTACTCCGAGGAAAAGTCTAAATTTGAACTTATGATTGAGGAATTAGACCGGGCCAATCAGATCATTACTGAATTCTTATCCTTAGCCAAGAATAAAACAGCACCTTTAGCTGCCCATGACTTAAATGAAGTCATCCGTACTCTCAGTCCATTGCTGGAAGCTGATGCTGCTTCCCAGGCTAAGACTTTCCGAACGCACTTATATCCTAATTTGCCTAACATCCTATTAAATACGAATGAGATCCGGCAACTCATCTTAAATTTAGTCCGCAACGGTTTTGAGGCCACAGAGATTAACGGCAAGGTAAGCATATTAACCTATCTTGAGGAAGGGCAAGTCGTCTTAGCGATTGAAGATAATGGCTGCGGTATCCCCGCTGATATGGTAAAAGATCTGGGTACACCCTTTCTCACTACTAAGGCTAGCGGAACCGGGCTTGGCATTCCCACTTGTTATAACATCGCAAGACGTCATAATGCTGCAATCACAGTTAATACCCATGAAGGAGGAACGACCTTTTATATTCAATTTCCGGTTGCCAAAACATGAGTACTGCAAATTGAAACAGCAAGCAGCTAAGACAAGCTGAATGCCAAAAATAATTTGAGCCAGTATCTAACGTTCTAGATACTGGCTCAATACTTTTATATTGTCTTACGTAAAGCATTTTTCACACAATAAGCAGTTAAGATTAAACCTAGATAGGCAAAGCACTCATCAAATTCCTCCATGTTCTGAAGATGCAGATGTCTTTCACCCAGCTCTGCAGATGCAAATGCAAAAATTGTAATTACCAGCGCAGTGACGGGAAATTTGTGCTCTTTTACTAGCGAATAGGGAACTTTATATAAGCGGTATTTTATGACTCCAAAGAGCCACACTACTATTATCACTGCAATCAGCGGATTGACAACCGCACCATAAGGCAATTGGGACAGCGAAAGAAATGAAGGGCCATCAATAGGATGAAACCCACTGGGATAAAAGACTCTCCCCCAGCTTAATTCTCTGCCAATCATCAATACCCATAAAGGTACAGCCCACATCAGAAAGCGCGCAGTAGAAGTATCTCCTGCCGATCTGGCTTCCTGCCACCACACGTAGGTTAAAAGTAGACCGAGCGTTAATATAACAACCTGCATCCATTCCAATATACTATTTTCCCATCCCCATGAAACAGGAAAATAAGGGGTAATGAAATAGGACAATAAAACACCGATAAGTAAGAGCCATTTACAATATTTCAAGATAAAACCTCCGCTCAATTCAATAAAATGACTATTTAGTCAATCAATAAAACATAATAACTATTATTATTTCAATAATATCTCCAATTTTACCACTTAGCAATACTTTCCACAAGACTAAACCTTAAGCAAAAAATACTGCTCTTATACTGATACGTTAAAGGATTTTATATTCAAATGGTAAATTATATTAATAATAGACAATCTACATCATCCTGTAAGTTGTTCACTACTAAAGGAGGACATATGTCAACCAATATTAAATTTATAAATCGCTTGCAATATTATCAAGATCAAAAAGAAAAGCAATTCAAGCGATTTAATCGGACTAGCAATATACGAATGCTCGTGTTTTTAATAGGTGCAGGAATTACTGGCTTCTCATTTCTTAAAGCCGAATCCTTTTATAGTTATTCTGCCTTATTTTTATCTCTTCTTCTCTTTGGTTATTTTGTGTTCAAGCATCAAAAGATCAGAAGAGAACTCAATAAGCTCATCTGCCAAATTAAAATAAATGAAAAGCATCTTAGCCGAATGGATGGAAGCTGGATTGAATTCACAGATAACGGGCAGGAATTTATAGATCTTAACCATCCCTATACAAGTGATTTGGATCTCTTCGGAGCAAAATCCTTATTTCAGTGGATGAATGTTACTTATACTTTCCATGGCAGAAAGCAATTACGAGATCTTCTTGCTGCTCCTGAGAAAAATATCCCACTCATAAAAAAACGTCAGAATTCTGTAACTGAAATATCACAAAAGGACAATTTCCTAGAAGAATTACAGTGCATAGGCATGCTTACCGCTGAAGTTAAGAATGATCCGGATACTTTAATTGCTTACGCAGAAGAGTCTTCCCGGTCATATGCAAAGCTGCTGCAAATTATATTCTATATCGTACCTGCAGCAACAATTCTAACGATGGTTTTATTCTTTAATGGCTTTTCGATTTCGATTTATGTACCGCTAATTCTAATTATTATCCAAATGGTGATTACAGCCATTGGATCTTCAAAGAATGCATTGACCTTATACACGGTGTTTCAATTTAAAGAAAAAATTAAAGCATTCCATCACTTCATTCAGTTAATTGAAAAAGAAAGTTTTCAGGATGAATACTTAGTACACCTGCAAAAAGAATTATATCACGCTGAAAAATCTGCCTCACTGCAAATAAAACAACTTGAAAGAATTGTTGCTGCAAGCGAGCTTCGTTATAATTTCATTTCATTTTGCCTTATGAACTTTTTCTTACTGTGGGATTTTCATTGTGTATTTGCATTAGAAGCTTGGAAGAAAGAAAATGGCAAAATGATCCGAAAATGGTTTCAGATCATCGGTGAGTTTGAAGCCATTGCAAGTCTGGGCGTCATTTTACAACTACATCCTCAATGGGCTTTTCCAGACTTCGTTGAACAGGAGCTGGTATTTTCCGCAACAGACCTTGGTCATGCCTTACTCCTTGAAGATAAAAGTGTACGCAACAATATTAAAATCAAAAATAATCTCTGCGTCATAACCGGATCGAATATGTCAGGAAAGACAACTCTATTACGGACAATCGGAATCAATCTGGTTTTGGCTTATTGCGGAGCCCCTGTCTGCGCTGCTAAGCTGGAATGTTCCATTATGAATATTTTTACATCTATGAGAATCAGCGATGATTTAAATAGTGGTATATCTACCTTCTACGCCGAGCTGCTCCGTATAAAAATGATTATTGACTTTTCACATAAAAAGCAGGATATGATTTTTTTAATTGATGAAATCTTTCGCGGTACCAATTCAATCGATAGGCTTATTGGAGCTACCAGTGTGCTAAAGAATTTAAATAAGCCATGGGTGATTGGACTCATTTCCACCCATGATTTTGAACTCTGCAATCTAGAAGATGAGGCTGGTAATAAAATCGTGAATTATCATTTTACCGAAAACTATGTAAACAATGAAATACACTTTGATTACAAGCTTCGCAATGGGCGCTGCACAACTACAAATGCGAAATATTTGATGCAAATGGTTGGCATTGAATTGTATGATGCCGATTCATAATTATGAATTAGAAAATGGAGTATAGGAACAAGCTGCTTTCCGACAAAGCAAGCCAATCCCTATACTCCATTTCTCTTATTTTAATACATATCTTCTTAGAATTTTTTGACAAAGGAGCTTAATATCGTTTTACTGCTGGCTATAACCATATCGCCAAAGCCCTTATTATTTGCGAAGATTTCCTCCAAAGCCGCCAGCAATGTATCAAGCTGCTCATAAGATACAATGAGAGGCGGTTCTAAACGTATTACATTGGGATTATTCAGCGTATAAGCCGTAATAATCCGATGTTTGTTTAAAAGCTCTCCTGCTACCATAGCACCTAAATATTCACTGGCTAATTTCTCCAATGCTCCCCCCGTCAATCGATTGAGCAATCCCTTCTCTGGCTGAGCAAATTCAAGTCCAATGAAAAGCCCTCTGCCGCGAACCTCTTTTAGAAAAGGATATTTTTGCTGCAGCTCCTGCAATTTCCCCATGAGATAGTTTCCTTTTTCTGCTGACTGACGTGCTAAATCATCTCTATATAGAATTTCTAAGGTAGCAATTCCGGCTGCTGCCGCCCGGGAATTTCCGCCAAAAGTCGAAGTATGTAATGTTCCCTTTTCAACACTGCCATAAGCTTTTTTCCATATCTCTTCCGTTGTGGTATAGGCAGCTAATGACGTTGAGCCACCCCCAAATGATTTAGACAAACATAAAATATCGGGAGCAATGTGATCCTCCTCGCAGGCAAACAACTTTCCTGTACGTCCAAACCCGGTTTGGATTTCATCCAAAATCAGCAGTGTATTGTAATTGCTGCAAATATCCCGAACTTTTTTCAAATAGCCTTCCGGCGGTACAATAATTCCGGCTTCCCCTTGAATGGGCTCTACAATAAAAGCCGCTACATCATGCTGGCTCAATGCTCTTTCCAAAGCTTCGGCGTCTCCATAAGGAATAAAGTCAACACCTGGCAATAAAGGCTCAAAAGGCTTCCTATATTTTTGCCTGCCTGTTACCGATAAAGCCCCTAAGGATTTTCCATGAAAAGAACTCTCACAAGAAATAAATTTGATTCGTCCAGTCGCGGCTCTAGCTAGTTTCAAGGCCCCTTCCACTGCTTCTGCTCCACTATTGCAGAAAAATGAGTACTGCAGTGCTCCAGGAGTGAATAAAGCTAAATTTCGTCCTAATGCTCCAGCTAAAGGATTTAACGATGCTTGCAGCAAATTGGGAAGTTCCTGCACTGCTTCAAGGGCTTCATTGATTTCAGGATGATTATGACCTAAATTCAATGCCCCATATCCCCCTAAGAAATCTAAGTATTCATGACCTTCTCTATCCCATATCGATAGCCCTTGTGCTTTCACAAAGGACTTGTCAAAATTCAAAAGTCCCATAAGATTGACTAACTCCGGATTGATAAACTTCCGATGGTTATCCCGATTTTCCTCCCGTGATAACTTCATCGCTTCCTTAAGTCCTAAAAACTCAGGCATTACCTCTCTGATTTGTCTTTCCACTGCTATTCCTCCTTATCTTAAACATGTGCACATATTGTACACACTCATTCATTAAAATATTCTCCATACTAGCAGATATTCCCTCTAAATCTCCTCCTTCTCCAAATTAAAAGAATCTGCAGTTTTACCCGGTTAACTTTAGTTAACCTTTTTTCTTCATATGGTTGACTAGATGATCTGATTCATTTATACTTTTTCTTGAGTTATGAATATAGGACGGCTAAAACGTGTTTTACGCTGATCATGGAGGAAAAAATAATGTCAAGAAGAAATAACATAACTGATTTTGTTTACTCAGCACTTTTCGCAGCCTTAATCGCAGTGCTTGGACTAGTTGCCATACCACTGCCAATTAGTCCTGTTCCTGTCACAGGTCAGTCTCTGGCAATTATGCTGGCAGGCAGCATACTAACAGTAAGACAAGCTGCTTACAGCGTATTGACCTTTTTACTGCTTGGTGCCGTAGGCTTGCCTGTCTTTGCAGGTATGACAGGTGGAATTGGCATTATTGTCGGTCCGAGAGGCGGCTATCTCCTTGGCTTCTTAGCTGGAGCCATTGTGATTGCCCTATTAAAAGGACAAAGCAACAACAAATGGCGTCTGGCTCTCGTAAATGTATTAGGCGGTATCATTATTGTTTACATTTTCGGAGTACCTTGGCTGGGTTTTGTTACGGGCATGGGATTAGAAAAGGCCTTCACTGTCGGTGCTCTTCCCTATATACCGGGCGATTTATTTAAAGCCTTTATCGCAACGGTTGTGGGCACGGCTGTAAATCGGCAGCTCCAAAAAGCTGGGGCACGCTGATGAATCCAGTATATATGATTGGGGGTCTTAGAACTCCTATAGGAAAAACAGACGGATTTTTAAAAGATCTGCTGCCCGAACAGCTCGCATCTAATATCTTAAATGAAGTGCTTCATAAATATAACCTATCGCCAAAAGCTATCGATCAAGTCATCTTAGGAAATGCTGTAGGCCCAGGCGGTAATATTGCCAGGGTTTCGGTGCTTGCGGCAGGCTGGTCTTACAGTATTCCTGCCATTACCGTTGATACCCAGTGCGGCTCTGGATTAAGTGCCATTAATTTGGCCGTTAGTCAAATCCAATCGGGTCAGACGGAACTAGCACTCGCCGGAGGCGTCGAAAGCACCAGCTTGGCTCCTAGACGGCAGTTTAATCCTGCCGACCCACGCTTTCAAGGAGAACATATATATTACGAAAGAGCCCCCTTCTCCACTCCGGCAGTCGGTGATCCAGAAGTCGGGGATGCAGCAGAATACCTTGCAGAATATCTGTCCATTTCCAGGGAAGATATGGATGCATTCGCTCTTGAAAGTCATAGAAGAGCCTCTATGACAAAAGAACAAGATGTCTTGAATGATATCATCACTCCTATCCAAACAGCAGGAAAACGTATTGATTCTGATGAATGTATCAGAAACCGCATGAGTCTGAAACTCTTAGAGCGAATGCCGCCGGTTTTTAAGGAAAAAGGTAAGATTACAGCAGGAAATACCTGCTTAAAGCATGATGGAGCCGCCATAATCCTGCTGGCCTCTTCAAATGCGGTTAAAAGATATAATTTAAAGCCACAAGCAATGATCACTGGTACAGCAAGCTGTGGCTGTGATCCCAACCTTTTTCCATTAGGACCCGTTGACTCCATTCAAAAATTATTGCGGCAAAACAAATTACAAGTAAAGGATATCGATGCCCTTGAAATGAATGAGGCTTTTGCCGTAAAAATCCTGGCCTGCTGCCGCCAATTGAACTTTAGTCTGGATAAGACCAATATTCTGGGAGGTGCCTTAGCCTATGGCCATCCCTATGGAGCCTCCGGAGCAATCATCTTGTTGCATTTACTAAAAGCCTTGCAGCAAGTAAACGGCCAGCGGGGAATTGCTGCGATCGGAGCCGTAGGAGGTTTGGGAATTGCAACCCTGATTGAAAGGTGTTAGAAAATGCTGATTTATAGTGGTTTACAGGGAAAGCCAAAAGATAAAATTTGTCTTATATATGGTAACAAACGTCTTACCTATCGAGAATTTGCACAGCAAGTTGATGATCTTGCCCATCACCTTGCTGTGCAAATAAAAAAAGGTGATAAAGTTCTGCTTAAAATTGCCGACCCTCTCAGCCAGCTGTGTTATTTCTTTGGGATCATCAAAGCAGGAGGTGCTTGCGTCTTCATCGATACTTCCTCCTCGAAAGAAGTCTGCGATACTCTTATGGATACTCATCAATTAACGCTGTATATCGATGAAAGTTTTCAGCTCCCAGTCACCTCTGCTCCATTACTGCCAGAGATTCAGCCTGAAGATCTGTTTTTAGGGGCGTTGAGTTCGGGAAGTACCGGAACTCCTAAGTTAATATGGCGTGATCACCAAAGCTGGACCAGGGCTTTTCCGAGTCAAAGCATGGTTTTTCAACTTTCAAATACAGATACTCTCTATTTAATCAGTTCCCTGGTATATACTGCCAACTTGAATGCCTGTCTGCATGTTTTGTTTGAAGGCGGCACTGTTATGTTTGCCAGCACGCACATGCCTCGTACCTGGGTGCGAGAGATAGAATTATATTGCATAAGTGCTGTTTTTATGGTGCCTGCAAACTATAAAATCTTGCTTAAAAATATGAAAGCTCCACTGCCGAATCTGCACTCAATAGTAACCTGTGGAGCAAAGATGGATCAGCCAACTCTCCAAGCCCTCTTAGCGTACTTTCCATCAGCAGAAATTTTTGAATACTATGGCGCGAGTGAACTGGGTCATGTGAGTTACTCCAATGCCAAAGATCTTTTAGAACGTCCTGATTCCGTAGGCCGGGCATTCCCTCACGTAACAATCTCAATTGAAGATAATATGATCTGGGTTGAAAGTCCCTATATCGCTCCTGCCTACCGACCAAAAGCATCTGTAGAGGATTTAGGCCGATTAGATGAGAAAGGCTATTTATATGTATTGGGGCGTAAGCACGGCATCATTAATACTGGAGGCATCAAAGTAATTCCAGAGCAGATAGAAACAGCTCTGCTTCAATGCCCTGGAATCGCTCAAGTTGTTGTCGGAGGAATTGCTGATCCATTACGGGGACAAAAAGTCTGCGCATGGATTGTTAAAAATCAGCCAGCTCTGACGACTGGCGATATCCTAGATTTTTGTCATAAGAAATTGCGTCCCCATTATTGTCCTCAAAAAATCATCTTCCTTGATGAAATACCATTGAATTCAAATGGAAAAATTGATAGAATCAACATAAAGAAGCAAAACATTTACACATCATAAAAAAGGTCAGAATCTCTCCCTAGAGAATCTGACTTTTTCATTCCCCAATGGACTGTCATCATAAAGTAGACAGATTTTTAGGAGGCTTCGTGCATGAAAGCTATTGAAACATTGCTCCCACAGCGCTATCCATTTTTATTTGTTGATGAAATTATTTCTGCGAATCGAGATGAGATCATAGGAAGGAAAACCTATGATGCAACCTTTCTATATTTTCAAGAATATTCCCCTGGGAAAAAAATCGTCCCTCATTCCATTCTCATTGAATCCATCGTACAATGCGGCGGTGCAGGAGTCAATGACACAGGTCTATTTACTAAAGCCTTATGGGGATTAGCATCCATTGAAACTGCGCGTTTTTTCGATTTTGTTGAACCCAATATTCCAGTTACCATGATCGTGAAGAATCTTAGGATTACTGATAAAATACTCAAACAAACCGGAACTGCTTCCTGCGACGGAAAGAAAGTTTTAGAAGCAACCTGGCTGTGCCTCAAGTTGTAAGTATGAGATCCCCTTGCCTGCTGCTGATACAATACCTGTCACCTAAAAGTGCCTACTTGTGGAAATTCAAGATCAACTATATACTCAGCATATAAATGGTATTCTTTAGTAGATATGTAACGCGTACTAATAAAAAGTAGGAGGTTATCGTATTATGGCAAAGAATCTGCAAGATACAATCACATTAGCCAATGGAGTAAAAATCCCTTGGCTTGGCTTAGGAGTCTTTAAGGTAAAAGAAGGTTCTGAAGTTGTTGACGCGGTAAGGACTGCCATCAAATATGGTTATCGAAGTATTGATACAGCAGCTATTTACGGAAATGAGGAAGGTGTAGGCCAAGGTATTAAAGAGGGGTTGCAGGAAGCTGGTATTTCCAGAGAAGACCTGTTTGTAACCTCAAAAGTCTGGAATGCAGATCAAGGATACGATTCCACCTTAGAAGCCTATCAAGCAAGTCTGAAAAAACTTAATTTGGATTATCTGGATTTATATCTGATTCACTGGCCAGTAAAAGGAAAATATAAAGATACTTGGAGAGCCTTAGAACGCATCTATCATGAAGGACGCGTTCGCTCTATCGGAGTCAGTAATTTCCATGTTCATCATCTGAAAGATCTATTCCAAGGTTCTACCATCAAGCCAATGATCAATCAAGTGGAATTTCATCCCCGCCTCATACAAAAAGAACTGCGGGCATTTTGTAAAGAACAAGGCATACAGTTTGAGGCATGGTCTCCCTTAATGCAGGGCAAGCTGTTAGACAACCCTATATTGCAAAGGATTGCTGACAAATACGGTAAGTCAACAGCTCAGGTAATCATACGCTGGGACTTGCAGAATGAGGTCGTAACCATTCCCAAATCAATAAAGGAACACCGTATTATTGAAAATTCAAATGTGTTTGATTTCGAGCTGACCAAAGAAGATCTGGAACAAATTGATGCCTTAAATGAAAACCAGCGTGTTGGCTCTGATCCTGACAATTTCAATTTTTAATACATTAATCAATTAGTATAGATATGAAACAGCACCACTCTTTCCATAAGGTGGTGCTCACTTCAAAAGAAAGGAATGATATTGTGGAACATCATGAAAAAGAAAGTTCTCAGGAAAAACTGCAGGAAAGAATATTAAAGACCCGGTCGATTATTATTTCCGGTGAAATTACTCAAGCCGTAGCAGCAAAAGTTATGGCACAGCTATTGATCTTAGAAGAAATGGGAGATCAGCCGATTAAGTTGTTTATTAACAGCCAAGGAGGGCATGTTGAGGCTGGCGATACCATTCACGATATGATCAAATTTGTTAAGCCACGCATCATCGTAATTGGTACTGGCTGGGTTGCCAGCGCCGGCATCACCATTTATCTGGCAGCGGCTAAAGAAAATCGTTATTCCCTGCCTAACACTCGCTATATGATTCATCAGCCCCTGGGAGGAGTTCAGGGTCAAGCCAGTGACATACGAATTGAAGCGGATGAAATTATTAAAATGCGCTCTAGAATTAACAAACTGATTAGTGATGGCACCGGCCAGCCTCTGGAAAAGATAGAAAAAGATACACAAAGAAATTACTGGCTTGGCGCACAAGAAGCAATCGAATACGGTATTGTAAATCAAATTATTACCGAATCGACAGAGCTAAAGAATCTCTGATCACTAAGATTACAACAATGCAAACACCTGCAAATTCTCATCTGAGTTCTTGCAGGTGTTTGCATTGTAGGTGAAAAAACGTAAGATTTTATGAACCACAAAGGCACAATGCCGCTGATGCGGCACACAAAGGAGATCACAAAAAATATAAATCACCCCTTTGTGTCCTTTGCGTCTTTGTGGTTCAAAATGTTTTATTTTTTAAGAATGTGCCAGCTTCATTATTTGATATATACATCTACACTTGTTATCGTTGCGGTAACTGTTCCATCTGGAGCAGAGGGATAGAACTCAAATGCAGCATATTCGTCCTTTAAAACGTCCCGCAGTATGACAACGCCATGATCGAGCTGTACTCCCTTGGCATCATAAAAACCGCACCTTAGACCGATGAATTCGATATCTTTACCGGAAACATTCTTCAGCGTGCCAACAAAAACATTTGCCCCTTTAGAATCAAAATTCCACCCCGTTCTTTGAAACTTTATTGAATCCGAACTAATTCTTTCGGAAGCGCTGCAAATACCCAGCGCTGCATTCAACATAAATAAAGCAGCCAGGAATAAATACAAATATCTTTTTCTATGTATCATGTCAGCCCCCTTTTGGGTAGGATTACCCATGTAATGATCTTTTGGAACTCAAACATCTTGTTACTTTCCATATTATCATTTTTTCTTTTATTATAAAAGCAGAAACTCCTGCAAGGCCTATTAAGCCTTTCAGAAGTTTCCCGCTTTTAAGAATTGGATTTCGGCTTTACTTTAAACCAGGCAGCATACATGGTAGGCAATACTAATAATGTTAAAATCGTCGCACCCAGCAATCCGCCGGCAATAGCTACTGCCATCGGTCCCCAGAAAGTACTGGGGATTAAAGGAACCATGCCCAATATCGCAGCAGCTGCTGTAAGCATAATGGGGCGAAACCTTAATATAGCAGAGTCAATGATAGCATCCCAGGGGCTTTCACCCGCTTTGATATGCTGTTCAATCTGATCGATTAAGATAACCGAGTTTCGAATAATCATGCCGCTAAGGGCTAGAATACCAAGTTCAGCGACAAATCCCATTGGCCGCTGAGTGAGCAGCATAGAAATGCTGACTCCAATAATGCCTAAGGGTGCCGTGAGAACAGCAAGAATCATAAGGGAAATTCTTTGGAGCTGAACCATCAGCAACGTTACAATGATGAGTATCATCACCGGAACAGGTTTAAGCAAGAACTCCATGGATTCCTGACTGCGCTCCAGAGAACCGCCAATCGTAATACTATAACCGGGAGGCAGATTCTGACGCAGTGCTGCAAGGTCTTTATATACTTTTTGGGTTGCATCATTCCCCGTTATTTCTGGTCTTACATCGGCCTGAACGGTGATCGTCGGTTTGAGATCACGCCGCCAAATCATCCCGTCTTCCGCATCATAGCTGATTTTGGCAATTTGATCGAGAGGAATAAATTTTCCACTGCCAATATGAATGGGGAGGTCTTTAATGGCAGAAAGATCTTTGCGATTTTGAGAATCCATGCGAAAGACAATACCGATGGTTTTATCCTGCTCGTAAAACTCGGCAATGGATGCTCCTGATAACTGCGTCTGCAAGTCAAGGGCTAAGGTTTGGCTGTTAATCCCTAGCAGCCTTGCCTTATCCTGGTCAACTGACAAATGCATGACTTTATTCTTTTCATTCCAGTCAAAATTAATGTTATGCAGATTTGAATTTGCGCGCATCACATCACTGACCTCTTTGGCAATGTTTCGCACCTGTTCATGGTCATATCCGCTAACTCTCAGCATAACGGGATACGGAGAAGGCGGTCCTGTTTGAATGAATTTTACATGTCCCCGCACATTCGCAAAATCCTCTGTAAAAATAGTATTAATTTTAGTATTTAATGCCTCTCGTGCCTCTAAATTCTTGGCAACAATGACAAATTGGGCATAGTTGGCTGCTGGCAGTTTCGGATCAGAAGTTAGTACAAAACGAGGTGCTCCCTGCCCCACATAATAACTGTAATTGTTAATGTTAGGATCATCCTGAAGCTCCTCCGCAAGTCTTTGGGCTTCCTGCTGAGTAGCAAGTAAAGAAGAGCCTTCCGGTAACGTCATCTCTACAATCAGTTCAGGACGTACAGATGGCGGAAAGAACTCTTGTTTTATAAGTGTAAGCAGACCAAGAGAACTAATAAAACATGCTATAGTAATCCCCAGTACTAGTCTACGATGATACAAGCACCAAGTAAGTGTCCTGCGAAAGAATCGATAAAATCTCGAATCATATGGATCATGAGCTTTGTCTTCTTTTGCTTTTGGGTTAATAAGCTTATACCCCAGCAAAGGAGTTACTAAAACCGATACAAACCATGAAATCAACAGCGCAATGGTTACTACCGCAAAAATACTGCTGGTAAATTCTGATGCAGCCCCTTTAGAAAATCCGATAGGAATGAACCCTGCACAAGTGATTAACGTTCCCGTAAGCATCGGAAAAGCAGTAGCCGTATAGGCATAGCAAGCAGCATCAAATTTACTCCAGCCTTGCTCTAGCTTTACCGTCATCATCTCTACAGCAATAATGGCATCATCGACTAAGAGGCCAAGAGCAATGATCAGCGCTCCTAAAGAAACTTTGTGCAGATCAATTCCAAAAACTTGCATACATGCGAATATACCCGCTATTACCAAAGGAATGCATAGGGCTACAACAATCCCCGCCCTAACACCAAGACTTAAGAAACTAACAACCAACACAATGATGATTGCTTCTTTAAGGGATTTAGTAAATTCCCCAATTGATTCTTTAACGACCTCCGGCTGATTCGAAACCTGATGAATCTCCAGGCCAAGAGGCAAATCCTGCTGAATTTGCTTTATGGTCTTTTCCAGATCCGTTCCCAAAGTAAGTACATTGCCGCCTTTATCCATAGCAAGAGCAATACCGATTGCCGGCTGACCATTATAATACATCCTGGGTTCCATCGGTTCGGTATAACTGCGCTGAATCTTTGCTACATCTTCCAAACGGAAGGTACGATCACTGGCGCGAATTGGCAGGTTCTTAAGATTATTTATATTTTCAAATATTCCGCTAACCCGCAAATATATATTATCCGTCGCGGTTTCTACCATTCCAGATGCTGCCATAGGACTTTGTGTTTTCACCGCATTAATAATCAAATTCGGGTCGACGCCAAGCTGGGCTAATTTGCTATTTTCCATCTCAATATAGATTTTTTCCGTTTGTACGCCAATTAAATCTGCCTTCTTAACACTTTTGACTCCAAGCAGCGTCCTGCGTACTTGCTCCGCATTTTCCCGCATTTCTTCATAGGTGTATCCATCGGAGGTAATAGCATAAATGCAGCCGAATACATCGTCAAAGCGATCATTAAAAGAAGGTCCCACGATCCCCTGAGGCAGTGTACTTTTCATGTCGTTTACCATGTTGCGTACTTCCAACCAAGTAGGACGAACGTCTTTTTCATTTACTGTATCTTTTAATGTGACATAAATAACAGCTTTTCCCGGTTGAGAATAGCTTTTTAAATAGTAAATACCCGGCACATCCTGAAGCTTTTTTTCAATTTTGTCAGTAACCTGTTCTTCGACTTGAAGAGCGCTGGCTCCAGGCCAGGATACAGATACAATCATTTGACGAATAACAAAATCAGGATCTTCCATTCTCCCTAGCTGCTGATAGGAAAAGATCCCCATGATAAACGTCACCACTACCAAAAAATAAACTAATTGTTTATGATTCAGTGCCCACTGAGTTAAATTTAGGTTCTTCATCTGCGCACCTTCTCTCCTTCATGCAGCTTTTGCACCCCTGCCGTAACAATAACATCTCCATCCTGGAGTCCTTCCAGGACTTGAACCTTATTGTCCCCGAAA
The DNA here is from genome assembly GCA_002434245.1 of Pelosinus fermentans. Classification (GTDB taxonomy): domain Bacteria; phylum Bacillota; class Negativicutes; order DSM-13327; family DSM-13327; genus Pelosinus; species Pelosinus fermentans_B. The sequence continues at coordinate 12,350 of DJJR01000028.1, read as the reverse complement.
GCACCTATTTTTACAGGACGAAGGGTTACCGCATCATTGGCAATGACCCATACATGTGGGATGTCCCCAGTCTGATAAATGGCCGAAAGGGGAATAAAGGCGACTGGCTGACCGCCGGCTTGGGCAGCCATAATAACATTGGCTGTCATTCCTAAGTTGATGCCAGCAGGAGGATTGACTAAACGAATGCGTACTTTATACGTTCGAGATACCTTATCGGCAATTGGTGAAATCTCTCTAATATTTCCTTGGACCGTCACATTCGGCAAGGCCCAAAAGGCAACTTGAATTTGCTCAGTCTTACGCAGCTCATCCACTCGATTTTCAGGAACACTAATTTCAATTTCTCTCTCTCCGTCCTTAACTAAGGTAAGTACCACCTGACCGGCACTTACTACCTGGCCTGCTTCCACGCTAATATTGGAAACAACACCGCTACTATCAGCAACTAATGTGCTATAACCTAGCTGATTACTACCCTGGGTATATTGAGCGGCAGATTGGCGAACAGCTGATTGAGCAACCTCATAATTATTTTGATACTGATCCAACTGGGCACGGCTGATTGCTCCCTGCTCAAAGAGAGTACGATAGCGTTCCAGATTTGTTTCAGCTAATTGCAATTGAGACTGAGCGGAAGAAACTTGAGCCGAAGAAATGTTGACATTTTGCTGAATATCCTTAGCATCAATTTCCATTAACACATCGCCAGGGCTCACTTTGCTGCCAAGATCAACATTTCTTTTTATAATTTTCCCACTTACCTGGAAAGCAAGCTGGGTTTCATAGCGGCCACGAACTTCCCCAGAATAGTTTGCACTTTGGGCAGAGTTGTTTATTTTTACTGTTTCAGAACGAACCAAGGGTATGTCATCTGACGTTGTGGCTGCCTTGGAACAACCAGAAACCAGTAACGATGTAATACTTAAAATTGTAATGGTATTTATGATACTTTTCTTCACGTGATTACCCCCCTATTATATTATTACCGATAAACTATTTTAGTGTTATAGTTTATCAAGGGTAAAGCATAACATAATTGAACGAAACATACGGCTGCTATTTCTTCACAAGTGCATGAACAATAAAATCAATTAATACATCCGTATAATACTCTTGTCTATCTTGGTCTGCGAGAAATTGACCCGTTCGCATATAACTAAAAGATTGGAACAGTTTAAAACCGGCATATGCTATCACCTTTTCATCCACTTCCCGAAAAAGCCCTTGTTGTTTTCCTTCATTAACAATAGCAGCAATACGAGAGATAATTTCTTGATCAATCAGTGCATGATATTTTCGACTCAAAAAGGCTGAGAACAAAGCATCATCATTCTTTAGTATCCTAGTTACAAAGGTATCTTCATTGAAGTAAGATATTGCACTTTTAATGAGGTGAATTAATCGCTCTAATGGGTCAGCGATTTCACACACTTGGGAAAACAAAATCTCTACCGTTTTGTGACATTCCCTTGTTATTAAACAAGTAAACAGATCCTCTTTATCTTTAAAATGCTCATAAATTGTTTTTTTAGAAATCTTACAATCTCTGCTGATTTCGTCCATTGTCGTTTTCTTAAAGCCAAAACGATCCAATCTATCTTTGGCCTTATCAAGGATATTATTTTTTATATCATCCATAATGATCACCTGCTATTTATGATTGAATTTCGATATAAGAGATTTTCCATAAATCTCCCTACTCATAAACTATTATAGTATTTTAGTTTCCAAAATGCAATAAAAAGCAGAGAAAAGATACTAAAAAATTTTTTGAGCCGCGAAGACACGATGATTACGAAGGGCAGGTCGGCTAAATATCTCTAATACTTCTTCGCACCCTTCGCGATTCAATTCTTTTTGTCACTAGCAATTACTTCAAAATCTCGTCTGCTATGGGGAAATTCTTTAGCTTGCTTTCCATTGAGAACAAACTTATATGAAAACCTCAGATTTAGATGTTTCTTCTCCAAGAGCTTGGAGCAGCCGGACATACTGGCTTTGCAGGTGCAATGGTGTTAAATGAACACGCTTCTGGTCTAACTTTCTGAATGGTACATATGCTATATTGATACTAAATTCCCATTTAATGGGGTGCAATTTGTTGAAAGGATATAAAGAAGTACCAGATGATTCCTTATTTTATGACTTGACTCCAGAAGAAATCACTCTGCTTTTTTATTTATTAGGCATTACTATCTCACAGTGCTTAACCATCGATGAAATCAATCTTCTGGCAAATGGTTTATTTGAAACAGCACAAGTGATGTTTGTCATTGCCGCCCAAAGATCCTTAATTAATGACGCCATCAGCGCACAGCAAGATGAGGAAGAAAAGAAATCCACTGAAAAATTGGAGTTAGAGGTAAAAAAACTACAAGACAAAATTGAGCAATTACAAAAACAAATTAATGAATTAAAGAGATAATAGGATAGACCGTACAGGGTTCTTAATTCCTGCACGGTCTTATTTTTTGTTTAAGTGATTACACCTACCGCCAATCTAAGAGGGCTCCAGTGCAGGAAAGTAAAAGAACAAAATAGAATAAGAGCAAAAAAAAGGAGGCATATAATATGGCGACAGAAAACCTATGGACAGCCTTTGGTCTTACTCTATTTGCCGGGTTATGCACAGGAATCGGGAGTGCACTGGCCTTTTTGACCAAACGAACCAATAAAAAATTTCTTTCACTCGCATTAGGATTTTCAGCAGGTGTAATGATTTATGTTTCCATGATAGAAATATTTAGAAAAGCACAGGATTCTCTAATACTGGGGCTTGGCGAGAAAATGGGCTCGTGGATTACGGTGATATCCTTTTTCGGAGGCATGTTGTTTATTGCTGCAATTGATAAACTAATTCCCTCCCATGAAAATCCACATGAAATGCATAGCGTTGAAGAAATTGCCGACTCAGAAAAAGCAATTCTTCCTACCAATGAAAAAAAATTGCTTCGTATGGGGACTTTTACAGCCCTAGCCGTGGCCATTCACAACTTCCCGGAAGGATTTGCAACGTTAATCGCATCATTACAAGATCCTGCTCTAGGTGTAAGCATCGCTATCGCTGTAGCCATTCACAATATCCCAGAGGGAATTGCAGTATCGATTCCTCTTTATTATGCAACAGGCAGTCATAAAAAAGCCTTCTATTACTCTTTTCTTTCCGGATTAGCGGAACCTGCTGGTGCAATTATTGGGTATTTGATTTTAGCGCCGTTTATGACTGATACCCTTTTTGGCATCGTTTTTGCTGGTGTGGGCGGCATCATGGTTTTTATTTCAATCGATCAACTATTACCTACTGCCCGGGAATACGGAGAGCATCATTTATCCATTTATGGTCTAGTCTTGGGGATGATGCTCATGGCTGTCAGTCTTTTACTATTTATGTGATGAAAAAACGCTTCGCGTCCTTTAAAACATAGCAAGTAAACCGAACCGCAGAGGCGCAGAGAACACTGAGAAAAAATAGATAATGTTAAAAATCTCTGTGCTCTCTGCGAACTCTGTGCCCTCTGTGTTCAACGTTCCCCTAAACTTATAAACTCTGATTCTATAAGAAAATAACTGCAAATTGTACTTTATTTCGTCAGCAGATTTTTATTTGCACCATTTCATAATGCTGGACGCCCAGGTTAATCCTCCGCCAAATCCTGCTAACGCAACAATATCATCCGATTTAATTGCTCCTGACTTTACAGCCTCATCAAGAGCAATTGGTATGGAAGCTGCAGAAGTGTTTCCATACTTATTAATGTTTACAACTACTTTCTCCATTGGTATACCAAGCCTTTTCGCTGCTGATTGGATGATGCGAATATTCGCTTGATGAGGCACAAGATATGTGATGTCACTGGCAGTAAGATTTGCATTCTTTAAGGCCTTAAGTGTAGTTTCTCCCATTACCTTGACTGCAAATTTAAAAACCTCGTTTCCGTTCATAAAAATAAAATGTTGTTTGTGCAATATCGTTTCATTCGTTGCAGGATAACGTGAACCACCAGCCGGTATTTTCAAAAGATCTGCACCACCGCCATCTGCCCCCAAATCCACTCCTAAAATACCATAGCCTTCTGGTGTCTCACCTAGAACAGCAGCTCCTGCTCCATCACCAAATAGCATCCCTGTATTACGATCGCTCCAATCTGTAAATCGCGAAAGGGTTTCTGCGCCAATTACTAACACTTTACGATACATACCTGCTTTAATAAATTGGCTACCCGTTATCATGGCATATAGAAATCCGGAACAAACCGCAGAAAGATCAAAGGCAGCAGCGTTTACTGCTTTGATCTTCTCCTGGACTACACATGCTGTTGCCGGAAACGCCATATCCGGCGACGCCGTTGCTACGATAATTAAGTCTATTTCCGCTGGGGAAAGTTTAGCATCCTCTAATGCTTTTTGACCCGCTTTAGCAGCCAAATCTGATGTAGATTCATCTTCTGCCGCAATACGCCGTTCACGAATCCCTGTACGCTCAACAATCCATTGATCAGAGGTCTCCATTCTTTCTTCCAAGTCCTTATTCGTCATGATCCGTTGAGGTACATAAGACCCTAGACCAATAATGCCAACGCATTTTTTATTCATATCATAGCCCTCCCATTGTTTAAAACTCGTAGGTTACTCTTAAAAATGCCACTTCTAACTCCTATTATAGCACCTGGTATTAATACCAGGCAATATTTTTTACTATCTCACTTATAGCCATTCCCCAGAATGGGCGAAATAATTAATCATAAAATGGCACCAGGTATCCTTTGCTACCTGGTGCCATCCAATTTTGCTCTTTTATTAAATTTTGCTTACCTTTCTATTCGGCAAGCCAGGCACCCATTCGCCTGGCTTCCGCCATTATTTCCCTTTGTTTGTGCAAATCCTCCGGCTTACGTGTTCCTCCAGCAATGAGGATTTTGTAAAGGCCAAAACCAAGGAAGGAAAGATTCTTACCCATATGTTCAAAGTAGTGGTGGAACATAGAAGTATCAGGTCTGCCCTGTGTGACTGCCAGCAAGACCTTCTTGCCGGGAGCTAAGTAACTGGAATAATCGGGTTTTAGGAAGGGGTATAAACGATCAATCACCTGTTTCAATTGTGCTGTCATCTGCCACATATATACGGGTGTAGCAAAAATGATGCCGCTGGCAGCAGCTATTTCATCGTACAATTCCTGCATATCATCCTGCAGGATGCAGCGGTGGCTTTCTCCTTTACAGGCGTAACAACTCTGACAGCCTTTTATATTCATACCATTAAGGTAATAAGATTTAATCTCAGCCCCTTGCTCACTTGCTCCTATGCCGATTTCTTCTGCCATTGCAGCTGTGGAACCGTGCTTACGCGGACTGCCATTAAGAACAAGAATTTCTCGCACACTTATATACCTCCGATCAGCTAATCTTCTTTGCAGGACATTTGGTGTGGTCAATAAACCACAAACATTTTCGCATTGAACCTCCACAGTTGCGACACTGCCTAATAGGCTCCTTTGCAAGAACCTTGTTTGCCCAGTTTTCATCAGCATATATCCCTCTGCCTACTGCTGCAAAATCCACATAGTCATTTTCAATTAAGAAATTTGCCTGCTCAGCAGTAAAGATTTCTGACACGGCAATAACGGGAATCGTGACATGCTTTTTAATCTCGCTGCCGTTGAATACAATCGTACTGCATTTAAAGCCAGCAGGAACATCACCCCCAGGCTCTTTCATACCAAAAGAAACATGAAGAAGATCAATCCCTAATTCCTCAAAAGCCTTGGCAATATCAATTGCCCCTGCTACGTCAGGGATATTGCCTCCCATACGAACGCTAACAATGAATTCTTCGCCAACAGCATCACGAACCTGATCCATGATCTCCATCAGAAAGCGCATTCGATTCTCTAAAGCACCGCCATAGCTATCGTTCCTTTGGTTGAAGGTTGGGTCTAAAAATCTGCATAATGTATACCCATGGGCAAAGTGATATTCAACACCATCAAATCCTGCTTCTACTGCCCTTGCGGCAGCTGCAATACAGTCACTTTGCATCGTATGAATCTGTTCTTGTGATAATTCATTGATGTCCACATCTCCACAGGAAAGCTGCATCATTACAGTAGAACCATAGCTATGGCAGTTTTGGGCAATCTTCTCCAGAGGCTTCATCTGTTCGTCACTCCAAACTCCAAGCTGCTCTGCCGCACCTGCAACAGGAGTTGCTTGTACAATGATCAAGCCTGTACCGCCTTTTGCTCTTTTGGTATAGTGATCAACATACTGCTCACCATAGATACCTCCATTATCGCCTTTAAAGGAAAAACATACCATGGGCGGCATAACAATTCGGTTTTTTATTTTCTTTCCTCTTATAATGATCTCGTCGGAAACTTTGACCATACATGCATACCCCATTTCTATATAATACGTATCACAAATTATATATACTATCATGTCAAATCTCAAGTACACACTTATATGTATCATAGTATCCTTTTATATACCTATTTGATGTAAATATGCCTTATACTGCTGCATAAATACTCAAACATGCTGTAAGGATAGCCCCTTTTCTCTTCTGGCAGCGTCAATTATCTTTTGTATAAACCCAATTTTTGAACGGGTAAATTTTGCAATATTGCCGCCATTCCTTCTATTGAAGCACTTTTCGACTTCACCATATTCAAAGGCGAGCTCAGGATGATCACGCAAATAATCACGCAGCAAAAATTCATTGCGCACATAAAAATCATCATCGTAAGGAACAATATGCAAATTATGTGTCCAAACGCCATTTTCATATTTTTTAAACAAATATCGATCATTCATATCGATTTGCATATAGCTATAGTCCTTTAAACTAAACATCGATTGATAAAAGCCAAATCCCCTAAAAGGTACAACACCAATCAAGATAGCAATTACCGATTTTGCTTCTTGCTGAGGAATTGCTGTGCTCCCTACATGCTCAATAGCGACTGCATGAGAGCCAAGGATCATCCGTATATTCTTTTTTTCTTTCTCGAAAGCTTGTCCCCAATCCCAGTCACATTCCATAACTTTCATTGCATTTTTCATATGATCTCCTCCAAATTGATAGCCATTATCAAATTTACCAAATATTACCTTTTATGATATGTTTGCCATTAAATAACAAAACTCCTGCAAAGTTAAGATTATTTTGCAAGAGTTTCTCCTAATGTATTAAATCCTAAGGATAAAATATGATTACGATTTTTTGAATGAAAAGACACAGTTTGAAGGTTAATACTAAAAAACAGCAAAATCTGAAAACAGCAGTACATTGGGTATTGACAATCGTATGTGAAAACATTATAATCGTAACAATACTATATACGATATTAGTGATGACGGAAAAAAGTAATTGTGCCCTTTTTCATGCAGAGAGCTAGTGGCTGGTGTAAACTAGTTGAAAATACACAATGAAGTTCCTTCCCGAACTGCAGGCTGAAAAACATAGTAGGTCTTGCCGTATTGTCTACGTTACAGACATAGAGCTGATCTTGTGATCAAACTAGGGTGGTACCGCGGTGATTCGTCCCTTATACGGTATCGCTTTTTATTTTGTCTAAGATCAAATTTGGGTGGTACCACGGTCACTATCGTCCCTCTTTTTAGAGGGGCGTTTTTTCTTTTATAGCTGGCATAAAAGAAAATAGCTGAAAAATACTCTATACCTTAAGGAGGTTTACACATGAATATTCCATTTCTAATTGTATGCATATACATTCTGCTGCTCTTTATTATTAGTTTTTTTGCCAGGCGGCGGTCAGCTGGTAATGCCGCCAATTACATCCTGGCGGGCAGACAGCTTACAACTCCGTTAATTACCGTATCCATTGTAGGTCTTGCCGTTGGTGGAGCATCGACCATTGGTGTGGCAGAACAAGCCTATAAAGTCGGTCTCTCTGCAGGCTGGTATACAACAGCTTGGGGGCTTGGAGCTATCACCATGGGAATGTTGGTTGCCAAAAAATATCGCCAGCTGAATATCACCACGATACCCGAACTGTTAGGCAGATACTATGATAAAAAAGGGATGATTGCAGGTATTGCCTGTCAGATACTCATCCAACTAGTCGTTATGTCGCTTCAATACCTGGCAGGCGGCAGTATCCTTTGTGCGTTAATGCCTGAAATCTTCACACTCACTACCGGCATGCTTACAAGCGCCGTCGTATTTATTAGTGTTACGATGACTGGCGGCATGTGGTCAGCCAGTCTTTCCAATCTTTTAAACGTATCATTAAAATACATTGGTATTATCTTAGCTACCATTGTCAGCGTAACACATGCAGGCGGTCTTAAAAACATTGAAACTCAGCTGCCTGCAAATATACCTTATCTCAGCTTCTTTGACGGTGTAGGTATCACCGGTATTATCACCTGGATACTCGTATTAGTAACTGTCAACTTATCTCTGCAAAGCATCATTCAGATCTCTTTGGGAGCCAAAGACGTCCAAACAGCTCGCCGTGGTTTTGTGATTGGCGGCTTAATGATGCTGCCAATTGGTTTTGTCAGTGCACTGCTGGGCATCATCGCAAAAACTATGTTTCCCGATGTGAGCCCTGCCATGGCCCTTCCAATGACTATTATGTCGCTAAACCCTGTATTGGCAGGGATTACATTAGCAGCTTTATGGGCAGCTGACGTATCCACAGCTTGTAGTCTGCTCCTCAGCTCAGCAACCTTGTTTTCCCAGGACATTTATAAAAAGTTTGTTAATCCAGATGTCAGCGATAAAACATTTCTGGTTGTTACAAAGGCATCTGTACTTATTTTAGGGTTATTAACCCTGATTCTCGCTATGACCATCAGCGGTATTATCACGACTCTCATGATTGGTCTTAGCTTAACGGCTTCCTTTAGTGTGATTGTTCTCTTTACCTTATTCGTCCCCTCTCTTTGCCGCAGAAACGCTGCATTTTATACCATTATGGTAAGCTTAGTGGTTCTAATCCTCTGGCAGACCGTTCCTTCCGTCCGCATTTTCCCTCATGTGATTTATCTGGAATGGATTGCTTGTGTGGGAACCTTTTTATTAACGTATCTACTAGATTCAAAGGTTATTACAGCCTCTGAATGCGCATAATAAAAGCAATAAGAAAAATACTTCGCGTCCTTTAAAATATAGAAAGTAAACCGAACCGCAGAGGCGCAGAGAACACTGAGAAAAAATAGATAAGGTTAAAAACCTCTGTGCTCTCTGCGAACTCTGTGTCCTCTGCGTTCAACGTTCCCTTAAACTTATAAATTCTTATCTTATAAAAACCGCCTGCAAGGACTCTACATGCGAGAATTCCTGCAGGCGGTTTTTATTTTCATATCGATAAATCCCTCTTGCGGAGTGTGAATCGTAAATTCTTTCAGCATAGTAAGCCTCCATATACCTCATAATGATATAAAAAAATTAACTATTAAAAAAACGAATCGAACCACAAAAACGCAAAGGGCACAAAGGGTTTTATTAATATTTTTTTTGTGCACTCCTTTGTGTGCCGCACTAGCGGCATTGTGCCTTTGTGGTTCACAAAATCTTATCTTTTTCGCCTATAAAACTTTTTATACTCATTAGAAAGGTCGTATGGCTATTTCATCTTCGCGGTTCAAAATGTTTTATTTTTTAAAAGGCAGTTTATCAAAAGCTACATTTAAAATACGCTTCATTACTGATTCTGGACCAGAATGATCATATTCTTTTCCAAAAGCACTGGAGGTACGGTCTCTTCTATCAGAATACTTCCATACCTCTTTCCAAGTGCGAGCATCAACAATTCGAAATCGCAAATCAGCGCTGTCGTAAATCAGATAACCAGCATCATGGTGTACAACAACCGATCTTGGAACTTCCATCCAGCCGGAGTACGCCTTTCCGTCTGCTGTTACTCCTCCATATCGAACTCTGTCAATAACAGTCTCCGTTGAATAATACGAATCATAATATTCATAGAACCAGCCAAAATCATGAATCTCTGTAAATAATACAAGATCAGCATACTTTGGTATCTCTTTAATCAGATCTTCCGACATATCAGGCCCTATTACAGCATCTACTGGAGTATTAGGATCAGCCTTTATTTTTTTTATAATATAGGGCAAAGTGACATAGTGAAGTCCAGTTATCTTTTCCCATCTGCTCGCTAACATATCCTCGATCTTCATTTGTGTATCCGGATAGTTATGAAATTGATTTTTGCCGCTAATATCAAATCCGTCATACATAAATTTAGTATCCATAATTAGAATTGTTTTCACTTTTGTAAAGTCGTAAGCGTTCTCCTTCCATTCTGTCTGCTTTGCTAAGACCATTGGAGAAATTCCAGAAAGAATACATATCATTACAATAAAAATCTTTATTGCAGTACTTATAGTATATTCCTCCTTTTAAAATGACTTGTATATGTATTTTTTATTTCTATTATAAGGGAGAATGGTAATAATTGAAATCATTTTATCCAATGACCCTCTGGTTATTTCTCTTCATAATACTGAAGCAATTCCGTAACCGTTACAAACTCATAGCCACGAGACTCCAGACTTTCAATAATAAACCAAAGGGCTTCTGGTGTCGTGGATGGATATTTTCCATCATGGAGAAGAATTATACTTCCGGGTTTAACCTCTTTAACCACTAAATTTACAATCTCCCCAACAGGAGGAGAAGGAGAACGCCAATCAATCGGATCAATTGTCCAAAGAATCGTGCTGTATTCACTCTCTCTTGCAATCTTTATAATTTTCTTATTACTAATTCCTCCCGGAGGTCGAAAGAGCGTTGGTTTTGGTGCCACTTCTAAAATTTCTTTTTCTGTAGCTCTTAATTCCTCTTCAACCATCCCTTCCTGTAAGCTCGTCAGCATGGGATGACTGTAGGTATGGTTACCGACTTCATGACCTTCTACAACCTCTTGGGATATAAGATTGGGAAACCGTTTCACCTGTTCTCCCACTACAAAGAAAGTTGCTTTTATATTTTTTTCTTTCAATATATTTAAAATTTCCGGAGTAGTGGTATTAACGGGTCCATCATCAAATGTTAATGCTACGACTTTACGAGACGTAGGCACTTTCCAAATCACATCGGATATATCAATTAAATGGTCTTCTACCTTTCCAGCTAACAATATCGTAAAAAAAAAGAAAACCCCAAATAACATTCTTCTGCGTATTTTCATCAGTAACTCCTTTATGTTAAAGTAAACTTACTGCAGGCTAAGTTTAAATTCCAACTCTAATAGTGTATACGCATGATGACTAAAAAATATACTACGATAAAAAATGCTGCACCCAAAG
>DJJR01000028.1:0-915 GCA_002434245.1 Pelosinus fermentans | reverse complement strand
CTTTGGGTGCAGCATTTTTTAGTACTTTTCTTACGCTTCTACAATCCCTAAAAACTTTAAAAGATATATAACTCCAACAAGGAGTGCTACATTTTTTATTTGATGTAATTCTTGAATATTCATCCAATCACCTAATTTCCTTTTGATTTATTATTCTCCCATTTCTTCCTAATATTAGCATAAATCATTTTGAGAATGATTACCTCTACCGAAAGGTATAGTTTCCATTTTTTTTTACTAACTAAAATAGGCAAAAAGTTCTGTTAGAACTTTTTGCCTTCGATTTCCTTTGATCAGCTTTTTGCTTGTTGACAGGCTACCTCATTCCCTTTACAATAAGATCAATATATGTGCATATACACACGGCTAAACGCTGCAATATTCCATAAGAAAGGTGACCATCTAATGAAAAATCATAATGAACATCATCATCCTAAAAAGCCCAGCCCTTGTAATTGCTTGAATATTAGGCGAGCCTCCAGAGCCGTTACCCATTTTTATGATAGGATTCTACAACCTAGCGGACTTACCATTAGTCAATTATCCTTATTAAAGCATCTTAAACAAGTCGAGCCGATCACGATCAGCGAATTGGCTAACGTCATGCGCATTGATCGAACAACATTGAATCGGAACATGAAACCATTAGTAGATCATGACTTGATAACAATCACTCCTGGTCAAGACCCCAGAACGAGACAAGTGGTGATGACCCCAAAAGGAACAGCCACCACAAACAGTGCATCACAGCTCTGGGATAAAGCCCAAACCTCTGTTAGAGACTATTTGGGAGAAACCGATCTGGCTGTGCTAGTTAAATTACTTTCAAAACTAGAGGCATTAGTTCCTTAATAAGAACATTACTACGCGTCCTTAAAACAGATAAAACGAATCTAACCGGTCTAACCCCCTATA
>DJJR01000010.1 GCA_002434245.1 Pelosinus fermentans | reverse complement strand
TTTAGTGCGACAGCCCCTTTTGCTTATTTATATTCAGTTTTTTATTTTTAATATTTCAGCAGCAGCTCCCATAGTCCCAATGATAGCATGTTCTAGGGTTAATCCACCCTGTAAGTAAACGATGTACGGCGGACGCAAAGGACCATCAGCACTTAACTCAATCGATGCACCTTGTACAAAGGTACCTGCAGCCATAATAATCGCATCCTGGTACCCTGGCATCGCACTAGGCTCTGGTCGTACATGAGCATCTATCGGAGAATATTTTTGGATCCCCTGACAAAATGCTATTAATTTTTCTGGAGAGTCAAGTTGAATCGCTTGAATAATATCACTACGTCCTTCATTAGGAAGAGGTAATGTCTTATAACCTAATAAAGAAAAAAATACAGAAGCAAATATAGCTCCCTTAACAGCTTGGGCTGTAGTGTGTGACGCCATAAACATTCCTTGGAATAAAAGACGATTATCAACAAGTGACGCACCTAACTCGCTTCCAATACCTGGAGCAGTCATTCGATAAGCTGTTTGTTCAACCAATTCTTTTTTTCCGGCTATATATCCGCCTGTTGGAGCAATACCACCTCCAGGATTTTTAATCAATGAACCAGCCATAATATCAGCACCCACAGCAGTTGGTTCTAGGATATCAACAAACTCACCATAGCAATTGTCAACAAAACATATACATTCAGGATTAATTTTCTTTATGTAAGCACATAATTCCTTGATGTCATGTATCGTTAAAGGTGCTCTCATACTATATCCTTGCGACCTTTGAATCAAAACCATTTTAGTATTAGGTTTCATAGCTTTAGCAATATTCTTTATATCCACTCCACTATCAATCATAGGAAGCTCTGAATAAGCGATACCAAATTCTTTTAAAGAACCAGACGAGGAACAAGTATGCCCAATAACGGTTTGCATCGTATCATAAGGGGCTCCTGTAAGGGATAACAACTCATGTCCAGGACGCAGTAAACCAAAAAGTACAGTAGCCAATGCATGGGTCCCAGATACAAATTGAGTACGCACTAATGATTTTTCTGCTCCACAAATGTCAGCCCAAACCTCTTCTAGCTTCTCTCGTCCAGCATCGTTATAGGCATAACCTGAGGTAGTACGAAAGTGATAATCAGATACTCTGTGGTTACGAAATATTTCTAGGACTCTAGTAGTATTTTTTTCGGATATTTCATCCACTCGAGCAAATAAAGAGGATGCCTGCTGTAATGCTTGTTTACGTATTTCTAATATTTCTTCACTATATATAGTCATTCTTGTTCTACTCCTATAGCATATCGATTAAAATAATTAGTTTGGTCTGGAGACAGTGAAATACTTACATAGATGCCATCTTCACGATACTCCGTAGAATGAACATTTGATATATCATATAGCTTGGCTATTACATTACTTTCATCATAAGGTATCAACAAATGCATTTCAATGGTTTTCTGCTTTATAGCATTTTCAATTAATAATAATAGTCCTTCAATACCATGACCATGCAAAGCAGAAATCATAACACTATTTTCTGTTTTTAAAAGAGCACTTACGCTATTCGAATCCTCTACTTTATCTGCCTTATTAAAAATTGTAATTAATTGTTTTATATCTACATTCAATTCGTGTAAAACCTGAAAAACAGCATGGCTTTGTTCTTGGTATTGAGGATGACTAACATCAACAACATGCAGAAGAATATCAGCTTGTACAACTTCCTCTAAGGTAGCACGAAATGCAGCAATTAATTGATGCGGCAGCTTTTGTATAAAGCCAACTGTATCAGTAATTAGGGCTTGCTGGCCATTGGTTAAGGTAATGTTCCTAGTTGTTGGATCAAGAGTTGCAAACAATTTATCCTCAGCCAACACTTCCGATGCCGTAAGCAGGTTGAGCAATGTTGATTTTCCTGCATTTGTATAGCCAACTAAAGCGATCGTAGGAATGCGAGTAGTTTCTCTACGTTTACGATGCAAATTACGTTGTTTTTTTATATATTCAATTTGTTTTGTAATATCACTTACTCGTTCTCTGATTCGACGTCTATCAACTTCAAGCTTGGTTTCTCCAGGCCCTCTAGTACCAATACCACCGCCTAACCGAGATAATACTAATCCTTGTCCACCTAATCTTGGTAAATTATAGCGAAGCTGAGCTAACTCAACCTGCAATTTCCCTTCATGAGATCGAGCACGCTGTGCAAAAATATCTAGAATTAGCGCCGTACGATCTAAAACTTTAATACCCAAGGCTTTTTCAAGATTGCGTTGCTGTGCAGGTGATAACTCATCATCAAAAATAATGAGATTTACATTCTTTTCCTGACGCAGTAAACTAATCTCCTGCACTTTTCCACGTCCAATAAATAAGGCTGAATCTGGTCGATCCCTCTTTTGCCACGTCGTACCTAATACTTCCGCACCAGCTGTCTCTGCTAATTGAGCCAATTCCTTTAATGAGTCAGTAATTCGCCACTTTCCTTGCCTCTCCAACCCAACCAATAGAGCTCTTTCAGATTCTGCAATAGCACTCGTTTTAGTATTTAAATCGAGTTGGTGCTCAATTTGTGCAGTTAAATATGTAATATCCAACTCTATAAATTCATCAATGGACAAAGGACCAATCATTTGAGTATTAAATCGATCATTCTCAATATTAGTAATAATACCAAAGCTTGCTTGTATCATCTCATCCTTGCGTCCCAGTGCAGCCATTAGATCAAAACGCATTTCCTTTAATGAAGCTATGTCCACCCCACTAAGTTCTGTCTCGCCACTAGGATGAGTATGGATACAGCGAATACCACTTAATCGGCTGGCAGAACGCCGACCATCAACTTCCGGCAATATTACGGTATAGACATCGCCAACTGCTACACAAGTAACTTGTCCTTTTCTGGTAATATATACAACAAGTTCGCGATTTAGGTCATCTGTCAAATCGATCAATTTTTGTGCTAATTCATTTGTTATAACTTGCCCAAAAGGAATAGTAAATTCATATAATTCTTCCAGCCTATTAATAATACTTTTTCGTATACCATTGACATCTCCATATATAGTTGTCAATTATTTCACGCTCCTTCGATCCTATTCCATTTGCTAGCTCGATTAAGATAACAAATCGTCTAGTAATTTAATGTTTTCAGGGCCACTACTGATTATACTACATATTACCACAGACAAATAGGAAAAGGTATCTTTCCTAGCTTTCTTATTATTAATAGCTCTTTTTATTGTTATGCACAAAATATAATAAAAAGTAATGCCTTCCGCTTGCTAAACAGAAAGTATTACTTTTTATTCATTATTTAGTTAACTGATTCGATAACATTTTAGTACCAATACGCACGATTCTATCCTCCGCCTTAAATTCATCATAAGCCAAATGTTCTCGTTTAACTTCTTGTCCATTAGCAAATGCAATCCTATAAGTCGTAATCTGAAAGCCTTTCTCTCCTGCATACTCTACTACTTGGCTTCCTAACTCAAGAGTGGGATCCTGCTTAATAATTGTATTAGGTTCTAATACTTTTTTATTCGTGCCGATAATCCGTATATCTGAAAGAGTAGGATTATTTTTTCCGAAAATTTGAACGATAATCTCCCTGTCTAGAATCTCTGTCGTAATATAAATATTAGAATCTGTTGTATTTTTAAATTTAAAATCCAAAAGGTTATCAGCAACAGCAGCATCTTGCCCTAAAGGGACATAGGCTGGCGGGCGAAAATGTGATGTTCGTTCTTCAATACTCATATTCGCTAATAGCACTGCGTTATATAAAGTACTACTTACTTGGCATACACCTCCACCCCAATCCAAAACTAGTTTACCATCAATAAGAACAGGAGCTTCCTTGTAACCATTCTCCGATAGACGTTCCCCTACATTATTATTGAAAGAAAAAACGTCATTGGGACGAACTAAAATGTGATTCACATTCTTGGCAGCAAGGCTAATATTTTTAGAACGGTTTTCATTATCAGGATCAAACTCTGTGGTATATATAGAAAGTAAACTATTAACTTCAGCTAAATCTTTCGATAAAATTTTAGGAGTTATTTCATGAACCGTTAATTCAAGATTAAAGGGAATATGAGCATGTATGATAGCATTTAAATCAAACCAGGTTTTTTCTAAATCAACTTTATGACCATTTTTTTCAGGCTGAATATTAACATTCGAACTTTGATATATCAGTAAAGCATCTTCGGGGTTACTATTGATAGAATCTGCAATTCTATTAAGAATTGCTTCTAACTTAGCATGATTATAATGTAAAGACAACGGAATCTTATATCCATAATTTACAGCTATAATTTTTTCTTGTAAACGTTTAGCTATATTGCCAAGACGACCAATATTATAAGCTTGCTGCACAAGATCATCTGCATTGATTTCTAGATCAATGTCATTTGCATAAATCGGCCATTTTTGCGTCTTATACGTTAAATAACTTGGTGAATTAGCTGTTTGATTTTTGATATTTATAATAATTTCACTTTTTGCTTCATCAATTGATAGTCCCCCCACAGGAATGTTGCCGATGAAAACACCTTCATAGATACTATCACTGACATCAAACGCAGTAGTAGTGGCAATGAATCCAGTTAAGCTAAATAATATAATAATGCTAAGAAAAAGCATTATATTTTTAGCACGTTGATTTATTGTAATTTTCATAGTTGTAACTCCATTCCAATTATTCGATTAGCTAGCAAGAGAGCAAATCCCCGCCAATAGCGGGGATTTGTTCGTAATAATGATAATAAAACCACCATAATTGGAG
Organism: Pelosinus fermentans; assembly: GCA_002434245.1. GTDB lineage: Bacteria > Bacillota > Negativicutes > DSM-13327 > DSM-13327 > Pelosinus > Pelosinus fermentans_B. The sequence continues at coordinate 14,082 of DJJR01000010.1, read as the reverse complement.
AGATATCGATTTTTATTTTATTGAATATTCATTGTTAATTCTACAAAACTGCCTGTTAATTTTGCTTTTTGCAAAACTTCCTCAGTAATTTCACCACCTTCTTCTATAATTAACAAACCATTATCAGTTTCAATACGGCGACTAGCTTTTTTACCAAGTAAGTATTTACGATTTTTTTCGTCAAACTTTCTAGCAGAATCATCACTAGCAGCTACCTTTGCATCATCTGGTTCTTTAACTTGAATAACAGGTGGTTTCACTTCAGAAACTACAGAAGTGCTTACTGATCTTTCGGCTACCATTTCATGATCATCTGAAACAAAAAGTACATCTTTACCAAAAGTCAAAATTTGCTTTGCCTCAATACTCGTAGTTTCACCATTAAGATCTTCGATTTCACAAGATATAATTTTTCCTGAATTATCAACAAAAAACTCCGTAACTTTACCTTGGATTCGACCATTTTTGGTCAGCACCTTAGTACCAATAATTTTTAAATCAGCCACAATTAACTTCTCAACTTCCGGTGCATCTGTTAACGTTAGTATTGCATCACTATTCTCTATTGTTATTGCATATTCTCCTAATCCAGTAGCAGCTGCCAAAGGCAAAAATTTAGCTCCCCAATACCATTTGGAATCATCAATTAGTATCGTTACAGATCCATCTGCTGGATTAATAAGAAGACTTTTAACTGTTCCAAGCTCTGTACCTTCAACGATGCTAATAACTGGCAATCCAATAATTTCAACACTTTTTTTCATGAATAGCGCTCCTTATTTATCATTTAATATCCTCTTATCATTCATCGAAGCAGTTAGTCAAATTCTTAACCTTATTTATGGCACTCTTCCCACTTCGCCAAGAGCATTTTACCTCTGCATTAGTAATTAATCTAAAACTCCTGCTTTGTTAACTATAAGTTACTAATCTAGTCATTAATTTAGAAAACTATATAAAAAATAGCACCTACCTATAATGCACTGTGCTAATTACAATTCTTCATTGAATGGCAACTTGGCAATCATAGGATATAAAGTCCCTTAGACCCATAGCTTTGCGTCCCCACCTTTGGATGGGTTTGCTAAATATTCATTTGTTTAATTCTATATCAAGTATGAAATAAAACATCAACGGAAATTTATCATTTATTTTCCCACATCCCCAATTGTGCTATTTAGAGTAGATTTACGTAGAATTTCGCCACTCGCGAAATTCAGAATCAATTTCTTTTAGTACAGTTCCCGGAATATTCTTAAAAGAAATATCCCCTAAGCGATTCTGAATTAAAATATTCTTTATTATACGTAAATAGGCAATTGTTTTAATGAATTCCAAGTCAAACATAGTGTTCTTTTGTACTCCTGGAAGCTTTCTACCCTCACAAAAAACGTGAATTGCTTCATTATATTGACCACTATTTTTTAATATGGTGCCGATTTCCATTACTAAAAATGGCGCCACTTCACTATTAGGATATAAAATCAAAGTTTGGCGAAAAACCTCAAGGGCTTTGATAAAATTGTGCTGTTCTTTATATATAAACGCAAAATCAATTAAATCGTCTAAATCCTTTGAAGAAGAGTCAAACACATTAATGGGCACCTGTAATTCATCTTCAACTTGTACCATCTCACTATTCTCCTCTAACTCCCCATTCGGATTTTCATCTTTCAGCTCATAAACCTCTTGCAGCTCTTCAATCTTGTCAATTTGTTTCTCTGACATGGAAATAATAGGATCTAGCTGATCTACTGCTATATCAACAGATAATACTTCTGTTTCTAGTGCTATTACATTATTAGCATCATCTTCCTTTAGCATCACAGACTCTTCTTTTAACTCAGATTCAATATCAGTCTTATTTGCCACATTTCTTACAGAAGAGCTAGCTATAATAGGTATTGGTAAGGATGCAGCAATTATGATTTTTGGCTTCTCCCATAACAATCCATATTCTGAAGGTTCAGTATCCTTTGTTATATCTTTTGTTTCAGACTCTCCTTTATTTTCTTCAGAATACATTTTAAATTTTTCATTATACTGTGCAATGCTAACTGCAAAGACGATTGTAGTTAGCATTAATATCCCTAAAGTTCCTATTACACCAACAAATCCAATAATAATACGTGGCAGAATAATATTGACTAAAAGTGCACAACACACACATAGAATAAGAGGTTTTATATTCAGTCGAATATTTAATAGCTTATTCGTTAACACGTATATAAGATATGCAGAAATGACTATGGATAATGACGTAATTATGATATATTGCATCAAACCCCACCATAATAAATTATTTAAATATTAAACATTCTAATTGTGAATATTTTGTAGAATAATGTGATATGTCCTTATATTATATATTCATCTAATAAATTCCTCTTTTTGCTATCAATGAATTACTAAGAATTTCAAATACGTCGACCTTTCTGTTCATTTATTTTGTGAATAATACGTTTCTTCTTAGGTTCATGGCATAAGATACAATAGCCTTTTTCTAACGATTGTTGTCTTAATAATAAAGGAACGTTTACTAAACTTTGGTGATTGACAGATATCATTCCATCACGTTTACCCCATATGTATCCACTTAATAGCGCAATTACCATGATTATTCCTGTCCATAGCATTATAATCTCCCTTTCTGATAATACAATATTGTACTATAGGATACTACGGCGCCCAAAAACACTGCAGGAAATATTTCCTCGTTAATTAGCCAAGAAATTAATAAAGTTAATAGAAATAATAAAAAACACTCCACTCTACCAAGGCGGTGAGCCCAATTACGGTGCCCGATTAACTCATCTCTGGAATCATCTATATAATCGTCTATTAATTGTATTGATATAACAAAAAAAATGGAGAATAATATCATCTTCCATCCTAACAGAAAAATACCCACTATAAATATTAATACAGACTCTTGAAATCCATTGAGCCGGCTTGGAAAATGATTTTTCAGATCATGAAACATACCAATTATGTAACTAGCAAAAAATAAGGAAATGCTTACCGAAGTATTTAGACTTGCTGCCAAAGCCATTGATACCATGCCATATAGCATACTGCCTTTTCCTAGCGCGGTTGCAAAATTCTTTTCAGATTTATCCATATCTTGATCTAAATAATCATCAGCTAATTTAATTGCAATGGCAGAAAGTATCACAGAAAACATTATACTGATAAATTCACACATTGCGTGCAACACAGGTCTTCACCTCTTTTAAACCTTGGCTTAACAATGCTGATATCGGAATAATCGTAGCTTTTGGAAATATCGAAGATAGTTGAGTAAGGTTTTCTTTAGCAAAAGGTATATCTACCTTGTTTGCCAAAATTGCATATGAATTTCGAAATAAACCATAGTTATATATCTCGCGATCGATAGTGCTAGGATTATTTATATATTCTTTAGTAATATAGGATAAATCAATAACATGAAAAATAAAATCTGCACAGCGCATTAAACCAATAGTCTGGGCCATGCCACGACGAATTTTTTCTTCTTGATGTATTTTTTCTCCAATCCCACAAGTATCTGTAAGTTTGAAATTTACTGTTGTTTTTCCAAGAGTAATTTTAAGAATTAATGATTGTAAGGATTTTGTTTTATGCATTGTACTACTACAAAGCTCTTTCTTCGCATCTTCAATAGAAAAATGTCGGCATGTGATCAAATCATCATATGTACGGAAGGTCACATCTACTGTTTTTATTCCAATATAAGAAGCAAAATTGAGAGTAAACATCGTTTTACCTGAATTTGGCCTGCCAACTACAGTAAGTTCCCTCACTCCTTTACCTCCTTTAAATCAACAGGTTCAATTAGTATTAGTTCTTGCCTGGTAATGCTCGTTTTTGACATTAATCTAACAGCTTGATGACGAATTGCTCTTTCAATCATATTACGAACAGTCCGAGCATTACCAAAATTGTCGTTATTACTACTGTGTTGTAGTAATAATTTTAATAATAATGTTTTAGTATCTGCCGGTAAGGTATACTGCCGCTTAGCACATAGTTGCTCTGCTATATGTAAAAGCTCTTGTTGGTTATAGTCTGGAAAATCGATATGTATTGGAAATCGAGACCGTAAACCAGGATTGGTCTGTAAGAAAAATTCCATTTCTTTTTGATAACCAGCTAAAATTAAGATTAGTTCCTCTTTATGATCTTCCATTGATTTTACAAAGACATCGATATAAAGACCTGTAAAATAATTACTTGCCATTAATACGTAAATATATGTATAAGCAAAATAACTCCCTAAGCACATAGTCTAGGGAGTCGTTCTCATTTTCGTTCTATGAACCATTGCCCATATCATCAAATAAATGAACTTGCCTGCCCATGATGATACACAAGCTAAAAATAAAAATGATGACTTCATCCCAAGTTTTAATCAAATGCCAAGTTAGTAATAAAAAGAGCTGATGTTACTCAGCTCTTTTTGCTTTTAGATATTGTCAGCTACCTGGCGTTGTTATTAAATATGTCTAATCAAATATTGTAAAAAATTTATCATTTGATTTAGAGTTAAAGCATATCTCGATTTGTTTTTTTGTGTTTCTCTCTACAGATAGTGGAGGTAAGTCTGCTAAAGAAAAGAAACCACTTTCTTCAGTTTCTATATTTTTTTTAAAAGCACCATCTATCAACTCACAAAATACGAATATCTTATATATTCCATAAGCAGATACAGGTTCATTATGTTTATTTCTGTCTAATACCGCTATTAATCTTTTGGGAACCACATTTAATCCTGCTTCTTCTCTTGCTTCCTTTATTATATTTTCTTTAATTGATAAATTAAATTCTGCCCAACCACCAGGCATCGACCAACAGCCATCAACACTTTCTTTAACTAACAATATCTTATTTTCTTTAAAAATAGCCCCTCTTATGTCAATTTTAGGTGTTTGATATCCTATTTCATTGCAGAATAAATCCTCTATTTTTTCATTGCTGATCCCAGTATATTCACTCAATATCTCTACTGATAAATTTCTAATCTGTTGAAATCTTTCGATATCATACTTATCCTTTGAATATGTCAATCCTGCTTGTGCAAGTGATTGCAATTGCTTAGCCCAATTAAGCCACTTTGGTTCCATATTTATTCCTCCATTTATATTGTCTTCTCAAGAAACATAATTCTTGAAATAAACTACAAATCCTTTCATAGATCTATCTTTACAATAATGCACCTCTTATGTTTTTTTTGAATAAAATAGATTAATCAGAGAAAATCAATTAAAGATTGGAGGAAATATTTATGTATTTCTATAATGGCTGGGGTATTTGGTTTATTTTTATAATTATCATCTTCATTTTACTTTTTTGGTCCTGTGGCAATTGGTAAGTTGTCAAAGAAAATAGCACCCATCAGAGATGCTCATTTTCAGACTAAATTAACTTAATTATCACTTGTATAAACAAGAATGTACAGGTTCCTTGAATTCATATTTTATATTTACTAAAGGTATTCTAAAGGTATACCAAAGGTAATTTCTAATTATAAATTAGCAACAGCACCAATCTATATTTTATTCGAAGAGCATTTTATCTTCACATGATACTCACCTCTTTTGTTCAGCTATCATACAATATATTAATCGACGATAAAGGAGGAGTACTTATGGGTCTAGGTTTTGGAGGCGGTCGCAATGGCTTCGGCGGTTCCGGCTGTATAATTATTATAATTATTATTTTATTATTTTTCTGTTGCGATAACGATTTTTCTTCTAGTTGTTAATTTTTCTAAACAAATCCACCAAAGCATTACCTCTTGCAACCACGTTCCACCAAGACGTGGTTTTTTTTTGCCTAAGATAACCGCCCTAAAAGGCCATTTAAGTTTACATCAAAAATGTCTAAATAATCATTATCGTCCAGACAAGTTTGTCCCGCTATACCGCCAGTGCCTGAATTTACTGTATCCTTCTATGTCTTAAAATTAAATTTCAGTGGTAGCGTAAACCTTCTGTTTTTTCATTTTTATAGGTTGGGTTATAGACACCTTTTTTAGCCGTATTAATGACTGCTCCATTTAATTGACTATGATTATAAAGCCGTCTCTTTGAGCGATAGCAAGCCACTACTCATAGTTAATTTATATAACTGCTCACTATTTGAATATGATTTAAGGATGATGAATGATTCAGGAGATACTTTTAAATTATTACTTAGAATCGTATTTATTCTTTCAGCTAAATCAAGTTGTCCTTTTTGAATTAATTCTTGCTGAATATCTTTTAATAATTGTTGATCTTGTGTTTGTAAATCATTAATTGCTTCTTCTAGACGATTTACATAGTTTGAATTAATTGCTGCTAGTAATTGTTTTTTTGTTCTCAAACCATCCAAGTAAGCAAATCCTGCTAATAAAGTACTAATAATAAATTCCATATTATCCCTCCGCACATAATACTTTATTAAATTTTATGAGCGAGTAATAATTATATGACTTGTTTTATGTTAAAACAGCCCTGGGCTCCTTTTTATTCTAATGTCGTTAGCTTAGTTTATATCTATCCTTTTTTTTTAACTCTTTCGTTTAAGCTAATTCATAGCCGCACTTACGGCCCTTCAGCTGCGAGCTTAGTTAATAATCTGTTATCTCCTTTTCAGTTTTCTGTTACTTTATTGGATATTTTTCAATAATTATCCAAATAATAAGAGTAATTACCATAATCGTTTTTATAGGGAGCCTTTAATTTGGATTTCTTTTATATGCGTTTTCTTGTTTCTTGGACTTGTTGGCTAATCTTTGCTGATAAAGCACGTTGGAGAGAAATAGCACCCGTAAGTATTTTTGCATCATTATTAGGGGTAATAAGTGATCACTTTACAAATTTTCATATAACATATTGGGAGTATTACGGAAATCACCCTAAGATTATTATGGTACTCTTAGACGATTTTGAAATATACGCTGTTGTTACTTATCTCTATATCCAATGGCTTCCAAAAAGGCAGCGACTTTTAGATCTATTTACTTACATTTTCCCATGGACGTTATTCGCAGTGCTTATTGAATACATTCATATCAATACAGGACACATGGCTCATCACCATGGATGGACTTTTTGGTACTCTTATGTAGCTGACTGGATATTATTTTTACTATTTTATATGTATCATAAGATCTTTCATTTCGAAAAGCTGTCAAGATGAACTATCTTACTATGAAATTCATTCACATCCATCGATTTATTTCTAAAATTAGTCCCTCCCACACATCACTCTCACCAATCACGCCATAATTTAGCTCCCTGATTCCTTCGCGAAACTCCGCAACTTGACGTGGGTTATCCCCCTGGCAATATTGTTCAGCAATAGACTGAAGTGTGTCACCAGAGTTCACTGTATATTGCATTGCCACTATAGCCAACATTATAATAAGCTGCTTCATTCTCAACACCATCTCCTCTTAGCTTCTGTTCGGAATCAGTGAATTGACTGGTCACAATTCTACTATTATCTAAGCATTCCTAGGTATGCTTAGTAGCATTCATGACAGTGCTTACTCCTTCCGCGTATATCCTATGCCTTAATTGGCAATAATATGACTGTGCACATTTTCCTCTTCCAACAGGTGACCATAACAATGGAGCCTGTACATATTCTCCTGAACAAGACCATCAACGGAGCTGGTCTTGTTCTTTTTTATCTAACCAATTGACATGAATCTTTGTACTCACGGTCGACATATTAGATCAAGCACCGTTGTTAACAGTGGCTTATCACTGCTAACAGCAGTCTTCTTTTTTTTACGCTGTTGGCAATAAGAGCAGTATTCTCCACATCATCCATTAACCAACCACCATGCATACATGGTCCCACAATCATCCCTTTAGTGTGAAAGTGAAGTTATTATTGAATACATATATCCTAATATTTCCCAGAAATAAAATATAATGATGATCTTATTTAGGCTATATCAAGCCCCCCTCTGCTTACAGCTACATTCAAGCTATCACACGAGCTGGCTTTGGCTTATCGACTGTTACAAATTCACTTCTACGGCATTTTGAGCAATCTGATGAGAACAGGATTTTAATAGGAATTATTTTATTACCTTATGCATATACTGTTCTATCTTGACTTTTACAGGAGGTAAATAATTGATAGATATTGTCACTTTAGATAAGGTGCTGGGCACCTTATCTTTTATTACCCCGTTTTTGCTTTATGGTGGAATGGTCTTCATTTTAGCAGTAAACGAAAGAGTATCTGAGCTATACCACCAATACTTCCAAGGACTCATCCTAAGGTTTAAAGAATATTTTTTACTCAAAGGATTCCAGAGCAGCCATAACGTGACTAATGACAAGCACTACACCAAATCGTCTAGCAACCAGCTTCACCGCATCAATAATCATCGATAAAAACGCATCGGCTTGGGCTCCCAAAGCCAGGCATCAACGTAAGTCAATCCACCTTATATCACTGCCTGTCCACTTTGTTTACAGCCGGAGTACCGGCTATTTGCCTCCAAATACTTGATGATAAACTCTAAGTTGAGCCTTTGCTAAAATCCGATTGTAATTCTCCAGTGCTTCTTGAGTTGGTTGATTTAACATTCTCCAATGCACTTTTATTTCTTTTAGTTTTTCTGGCGATATTTTAGATCGATTGACCTTTTGTGTACCTTCCAAAATTTTCGCCTCCTATTCAAATCGTTGCCCGATACAGTTTATGCTGGATATGATTGTCCGCTTTACAATTTTAACAACTTAGAACTTAGTTTAGAAAATAATGCTTGATTACAATGACATTATGATCTAGTCTGAAAAAAAGAAATAAGCACAACCTTACTCCATTATTTAAAATGGGCAGGCTGTGCCTTTATGTGTGGATTGTCAAAAGATTTTTGGCAATCTCTGCATTTAAGATGATTTAGGCTTATATACTATACCAATAAAGATGGCTTGTGTCATGGGAATCACGTCCGTATCGGAATCTATAGTTATTAGCTTCAAATTCACTTCGCCACCCAATTTCGGAGGAACCTACATCACGATCCGTTACTCTGTGTAACCATAGATAATATCATGTCCCTTGTCAGTCTTGCAAATTCCGTATCCATAAAAGTGCTTTGCAAGGAGCAATTGCTGCGTATCAATATTCTCATGTGATACTCTCAATGTATGCTGCTCTTCTTGTATATCTTCCCGAAAGTTACGAAAAAGGACGAAGCGAAGCATTCCAGCATAGGCTACGATAATATGAATCAATTGAAATCCTTGAGAAAACAAGAACTTAAGACTAGGGTAGTTATAGGGTGAAACAGTGGCGATTGCATGATAATAATCACTCTGCCGAATAATATCAAACTGAACCAATCCCATCGCGGCAATTAATTGCTTGCCGCGATGCGCTGGATGTACTGCAGTCGGTCCTAATTTAGTGATTCTCGTAACTGTGCCAGGTAGCCAGCTTACATCAATATTGATCAATTCTTTTGTTAAATCAACCATGTTCATAACGTGATAGCCAATTAAATTTCCTCCATCGTATGCCCCTATGACGCTGTTTGGGATTTTTAGCCTTGCGTAAATCAATTCGTCATTCTTAAGATTAAGTAAGTCAGGTCTAGTTAAATGCTCGGCAATAATTTTTTGTAAATCCATAATCTGTGTAAAATGGATTTGGTTCAAAGAACAAATATGGTAGTTCATTAGCTTACACCTCTTTTTATATAATCTAATTAGAGTATATAAAAAAAGGGAGAAATTAACTAATAATAGAATTTATGCAATTGTAAATGAAACATAAAAAATTGTTCCATGCGTGCTAGTGACAAATTCGATGCGTGCATTATGACGTTGGGCAATGCTATAGCATATTGCAAGACCAAGTCCTGTTCCAGTATCTTTTGTAGTGATAAAAGGAATTCCGATCTTATCGATAACATGTTGACTAATGCCGGCTCCTTCATCTTTAATGGCTAAAACTACTTCCTGATTACGTACCGAGGTGCTAATCGTTACGACACCGTGGGATTTCATCATCATCGCGTCTTGCCCATTACGGACTAAATTAAACAGAAGCTGACGAATCTGTTTTTCATCTAATAATAACATTGGCAAAGGCTGTAGATTCGTAACGATGTCTTTATCTATCATCCTAGCATCTGCTAACAATAGAGGGAAAACCGCTTCGATAATGGAATTGAGATCAATTCTATTTAAATCGATTGTACAGTCTTTTGCAAGTGCCAAAAATTCTTTAATAATTGCATTCGCATTATCAATCTCTTCTATCATCGTCTTAAATTGTTCACTATATTTCACTCCAACATCTTTTAATGAAAGAAATTGGAGATATCCACGAACGGCAGCCATTGGATTACGCACTTCATGGGCAATTCCAGCTGCCATCTCTCCTACCAGGTTTAAGCTATTAGCTCGGGCAACTGCTTTTTCCATGTCTTTTAGCTGGGTAACATCACGAAACACGCATAAAATAGTTTCAACTTGATTACTTTGATCAAACTCTGGAATGACATGAACATGGATGTAACTAGTGTCTCCATTGAATCGGCGATACTCTTGAAGAACGATTACCTCTAACCCTGTATTAAAAACCTGCTGTTCACTTACCGTTATTGCCTGTATCCAATTTTGATCGGGCAATATATCATTCATCGTTTTCCCCATAAAAGATTTGATAGGCAAACCAAATAAATTCTGCATGGCAGGATTTACATAAACATATCGTAAATTTTTATCAATACGGCTAATACCGTCTTGTGTATTTTCAATTAAAGTTTTAAATTCTCTCTCCTGTTTAAACAACTCTTTTACCATCTGCTTGATACTATTAGCAAGTGTTCCAATTTCATCATTTCGTTTAATATTAAAATGCACTATCCGGTTGCCTTGCGTAATTGATGTCGCAACTTCAGAAAGCGATTCAATAGCAGTAGTAAATGATTTTGCCAACATGCCAATGGCCAGCACAACAATAAGTAAAGTGATGACAAAAATACCAATAATTTTTTTGATAACATCAAAGATTTGCTCTGACAATTCGTCAGCATCAATCACCGATATAATTTTCCAGCCTGTATCGGTAATTTTTATACGAATATATTTCTTTGTACCATTTAGCATAACCTCATGCATTCCATCGGTTTTACTTTCTAGTTGCTCTAAATCAAATAACCCTAAATCAGTTGGTTGTTTCGACAACCAACTGTGATTTTTAGGACTAACGATAAATTTATTATTTTGGTCTAGCACTATCATGTAGCCTGTTTTGCCCAATTTATATTGCTCAATTTGATGTTGAAAATTCTGTAAATCCCACCCCAAAAACATAACACCAATGATATTGCCCTCATGATCAAGCACCGCTTGCGATACAGATAATATCAAAAGCCCTGATAGGCGATGATAAGGCCCATTGAGATTTGGTTGCCTATGTTTATTAATTGCTGCTTGATACCACTCCCTTCTTCGCGGATCATATTGTGAAAAATCATCACTCGCACCAGGATAAATAAAATATCCTCCATTTTCACTGGCAATACCAATAGCATCCATATATTGTTGGGTTTTATAGTAAGATACGAGAGATTGATAGTGGCTTATATCAAGTTCCGTTGGCGATACAATCACATGATTATCAATTATTTCCATCAATCGTTTCGTGCTATCTTCACGGCATAAAACGTCGATTGCATAGTAAGCGGGATTGATTATGTCATTAGAAATTGTTGAATCAACATTATCAATCTGTTGATCAGACAATTTAATAAAATTATTTTTTACATCATCTTTAATAAATTCAACAATGCTTACACTACTGATCATATAAGGACAAATAAAAGCGATGAATACTCCAATAACAAGCTTCTTCTTTAATGTATTAATTCGAAACATTATCTGTAACCTCCGTAGTTAGTGCGCAATGTACTAAATCAAGAAACGTAATTTCATCATTATCTTCTAACGTTCAATTATATGTCGATAGCCTTGCGCTCTACTCCATCTTCACTAAAAATGAAATAAAGCCATAACCACTTTAAAGTGAATTATGGCTACTTTCTCTTTTTAATTTGCTAATTCCTGCTAAAAATTGACATTATTGTATTGATTCTTAAGAAAAGGAATATATGGAAGTTTAAGGCTGTTTCAGTATAGGAAATTCGTTGTAAAAAGATTGCGAGAGATCTTTGGCAATGTTGGGCAATTCTTACAGATAGATGAAATTCGGCTTATAAGTATGTAAGATCAGTATTGGCTGTAGAGTAGATCACACTGGTTCTTTTATGCTAACAAATAATTCATTACATCTTCTTTAATTCTATAATATAATTCCAATATTGTAATATCATGGTAAAATGTTATGGCATTCGTGAATAAACTTAACTCACGCTGCTCTAATTGTTTTTAATAATTAGAGGTTAATATGATATCAACCTTGTTACGGATAGGAGGTCCATACATATGATTGCAGCACTTTATATTCGTGTATCTACAGCCGATCAAGCAGAAAAGGGATACTCTCTTGAGACTCAGTTGTCGGAAAACCGTCAGAAAGCAAGTGAATTGGGGGCAACAACTTTCGTAGAGTTTATTGACGATGGTTATAGCGGGGAATATATTGATCGCCCTGCCCTCACCCAACTGCGTGATGGATTAGAAAGAAGAGAATTTGATATAGTTGTTATATACGATCCTGATCGTTTGGCCAGAAATCTAGCTCACCAACTTATTATTACAGATGAAATAGAAAAATCCGGAGCAAAGCTGCTGTTTGTCTCCGTTACCTTCGAAGCATCCCCTGAAGGAAAATTATTTTACTCCATGCGAGGCGCCATATCCGCTTATGAAAAAGAGAAAATCAAAGAACGTACAACCCGCGGTAAAAAGGGAAAGGCTCGTCAAGGTAAGCTTGTAAACAATGGGCGCTGTTTTGGATATGACTATGATAAAGCTAACAGCATGTATATTATAAATGAAGAGCAGGCTGCTATTATACGCCAAATATTTGATTTGTGTATCAACAATAAAATGGGTACTGCCTTGATCAGCAAAGAGTTGAACAATGAAGGTATCCCCGCTCCCCGTGGTAATCGTTGGATTGTCTCCAGTATACACCGCATACTTACGAATACAGCCTATAGAGGCGTTATTTATAGTATGAAGCACAAATCTACCAAGACAGGTTTTAATACTCGTACAATTGAAATTCGACCAGAATCTGAGTGGATCCCTATTCAAGTACCTTCTATTGTCGATGAATTCACCTGGCACTCTGCACAAAAACAGTTACAATTGAATAAGGATTTAGCAAAAAGGAATTTAAAAAATGATTATCTTTTAAATGGTCTAGTCTGCTGTGCACGCTGCGGCAGAAAAATGACTATCAAACATTCGGGGAATAGCAATAATCCAGTCAGCTATTATACTTGTTTAACACAAGTTAGCACATCCTATTTGTACTTAGAAAATGATAAATGTACAGCCAGACGTATCCCTGCCGTTATACTAGATGAATTGGTATGGGATAAGCTACATGAGTTGGCGAAAAAGCCTGAATTAATCGATCAATATGCACAAAATATTGGAAATCCTATTGCAACAGTAAAGATTAAAAATAATTTAGTAAGATTAAAGGAGAATGAGAAAAAAATAAACATCCAAAAGGAAACCATTATGCGATGGTTTCGTCAAGAAATTATTAATAGCAGTGATGCCGAAAAACAGTTAGATGAGATTAACAGGCAACTTATTGACATTAAGGTTACAAAAAAACGCTTGAATGATGAATTGAATCTTCTTACACCTCAAACTAGCCTCACAGACATTGCAATGAATCTAAAAAAATACTTTAAAAATACTCAATATTACTCTGAGGAAGAGCGAAAGATTGCTATACGCGCCGTACTCGACAAAGTAGATGTTGAACGAATTGATATTACCTATGCCAAGAATAGTAAGCCTGAATTTACAATTGATTTGAAGTTTTTATAAAAATCCATTGTACCGTACCATATTGTATATGCATTTTTTCTTTAGGTCATTGCACCTTGATTTCTACCAATACATCAATAGATTC
>DJJR01000035.1 GCA_002434245.1 Pelosinus fermentans | reverse complement strand
CAAGAGGACAATAAAAAATAATAATTTTTTCTATCGCCAGCCCGTTATCGGTTGGCGATATTTTTATGCCGCCACTATATACTGATTATGGTATGCCATTGGTGTCATTACATTTAACTTTCGTTGCAGACGTCGATTATTGTAGTAATCTATGTAATCAGTTATAGCATCTGCTAAATTATCTCTATTAGTGAAACGATGACCATAATACATTTCTCGTTTCAGAATTCCCCAAAATCCTTCCATTGGTCCATTGTCAATGCAATGGGCTACTCTGGACATACTTTGCTTCATGTGATGATCTTTTAAACGCATATAGAATTGAGCACTTGTATATTGATAACCACGATCGCTGTGGAACAGCGGATGAGCTTTTGGTTCCAAGCGAACAGCTTCATCAAAAGTATCCATGACCAAAGGATTATCATTATGATCGTTGATTTTAAAGGCTACAATTCTTCGGTCATATAAATCCAGGATGGCACTCAGATATATCTTGTGAACTTCAATACCGATATAATACTTGAATTCAGAAACATCCGTAAGCCATTTTTCATTCGGCATATCAGCGTGGAATTCGCGGTGTAAATAGTTTTTTGCGATGTGGTCCGGATTTCGAGCAGATCTAGTACAACTTTTTGGTCTCCATTTAATGGTGGATTGAATTCCTTTATTTCTGCAAATACGAAGAACTCGTTTATCATTCACAGCAATTTTGTAATTCACATCCAGCTCATCACGAATACGGCGGTATCCCATATCTGGATGTTGTTTATGGATATTATATATTTCTTCCGAAATACGTTCATTCTTAATTTCACTGTCACTCTTTGGATGATTGAGCCAGCGATAATAAGCAGAGCGCGTGATTTTAAGATAGTTACATAATTTTTTTGTTGGATAGCCTTTGGTTGAAGATAAGTCCTTGATAGCTATATAGGCTGTAAGGTACTGTACTAAAGATAGTGATCCCTCCTCTCCAGTTCGTAAGCGTCAAAAGAACGCCACATAGTTTCCCCCTGAAAAAACTGAGATAATGTTCTCGAAGGGGGCATTCATCATGGAAAAAGCAACGAGACAAAAACGCAAAAGTTATTCTGCCGCAGAAAAAGCATTGCTGGTGGAAACCTATAGAACCAGCGGGTTATCCTGTAAACAGTGGTGTACAGAAAATCGCATCGGTCTGAGTACCTTGCAGCGATGGATCCAGAAGGAGTGGAAACCAAAAACTCCGCAACCTCAGCAAACTTGGATACCTGTCGTTACGGCAACACAAGAGAAAGCAGAAATACTTTCTATACAGGCCGGTCCATTCACTATTCCGATTGCTGCCAATACTGATATGAAACTGTTAGTGAGCGTACTCACGGTGATGCGAGAACTATGCTGAAGAACTCAGAGCCTATGCCGGTATTCCTAGCCTGTGGTCATACGGATATGCGCAAATCGATCAATGGGCTAAGCGCCCTTATCCAAAACAGTTTTAACCTCGATCCGTTCGAGAAAGCCCTATTTGTCTTTTGCAACCGACAGCGCAACCGGCTCAAAATTCTGACATGGGAAGACAATGGTTTCTGGCTACACTTTAAACGGTTAGAACGCGGTCATTTTAAATGGCCGACAGTCGGAGAAAGCCATACAATGACGTTGAGTACAGAGGAACTTTGGAATCTCATTCAAAGTCCAGGGATCGAGCAAAAAATACGCCGTACCGAAGTGCTGAAAAGCCACTAAATATGCATGTTTCAGTGGCTTTTTTCCTCGTTTTTTGGTATAATAGAGGAAGAGAAATTGATCGGAAATGAGGACTTTTTTTGTGCAAACGAAAGAACAACTAAACCAACTAAACCAACTAAACCAACTAAACCAACTAAACCAACTAAACCAACTAAACCAACTAAACCAACTAAACCAACTAAACCAACTAAACCAACTAGAAAAACTGGAAAAAGAAAATGCTTCCTTAAAAGCTCGCGTCCAAGAGCTTGAATTACTCAACAAGTGGTACACTGAACAACTAAAGCTTAGCCGCCAAAAACAATTCGGGCAGTCCTCCGAACGCAGTGAACATGATGGGTTGGAACAGTTAAACCTGTTTAATGAAGCAGAGGCAGAACGCCAGCCGCTTGTTACAGAGCCGGATGCTGAAACGATAACCTATTCCCGCAAGAAAAGTAAACGCGGGGAGAAGATTGCCCACCTTCCTGTAGCAGTGATCGAATATACGTTAACGGAAGAAGAAGCAGCTTGTCCGCAGTGCGGTGAAGAACTTCATGTGATGAGCAAAGAGGTACGCAAAGAACTCACCATCATTCCGGCTACGGTCAAAGTCATTGAACATGTCAGCTATGTATATAGCTGCCGTAATTGCGAGAAGAATGAGATAGAAACACCGGTTATTATGGCAAAAGCGCCCAAGGCGCTGCTGCCGAAAAGTATGGTATCGGCTTCCTTGTTGGCGTATATCTTAAGTCAAAAGTTCGTCAATGCCATGCCGCTTTACCGCCAGGAACAAGAATTTAAGCGGCTCGGTGTTGATTTGTCCCGGCAGAACCTATCCAACTGGGTAATCAAAGGTGCTGCACGGTTAGATCCCATTCTTGTGCGACTCAAACAAGAATTGCTGCGCCGCGAATTGTTGCACGCCGATGAATTATGTGCAGCTTTGCATAATTCATCTTATGTGCAGCCATTTATTATGCAAAGCCATGGGCAGTTATGCCGCTCACATATAGGATTTGCGGCATAACCACTCAGCATAATTATTAGATGTTTTTCCGAAGCCAGGCAATCAAGGCATCTTTTTCACTTTCGCTGTATTCTTCAACTGATTTCATAATCAAGCTACCCGCCTGTTCAATATATTTTCTTTTCAGTTCGGGGTTGCATCTTGCATAGATTTCTGTTGTGGTAACGGATGAATGTCCAAGAAAATCCCTGATATATATTAAGTTTACTCCATTTTCAAGCAGATGCATTGCTTTGGAATGTCTCAGTATATGAGGATGCAGCTTAGATGGATATAATTCTGACCTTGCCTTACGAGCCATGTGCCCATATTTATCAAGGACATAAGATACTCCCGATCTTGATAAGGGCTTATCATATATGTTGACAAACACTGGATGCGCCATGTTACAGATGCTGGCAGAGTTCAGATAAGCTTTTATGATGTCTGCAGCGTTAGCACTTATGGGTATTACTCTTGCCTTGTTTCCTTTTCCGGTAAGGGTAACCGTGTTCGGACTCCGGAAAACAATATCACCCACCCTCAAATCAATAAGTTCTTGAACTCTGCAGCCGGATTCATACATTAATGCAATCATTGCAAGATCGCGGATACCTTGGGTAGACTGACAGTTGGGCATTTTGAGGAGATACTCAATAGCAGTTACACTTAGGTATTCAACTGGTTTCTGTGGGGCCTTCTTAATACGGATCTTTAAAATACCTTGACACAGGGCACATTCCTCCGGAGTTCTGCGTGCTACATAACCACAAAATGATTTCAATGCAGCAAGCCGCTGATTCCTTGAACTGATGCTACAGCCCCTAGACTGTTCTAACCAGTCCAGAAATCCCCTTACATTGTCTGCATTTAGCGTATTCATTTTTAGTTTGCTTATTTTGCAGATACTGGCTTGATCAAGGTATTTGAAAAACAGTACGAATGCATCCCGGTATGACTTTATAGTATTAATTGACAAACCAGCCTCATTACCAAGATATTCTGTAAAGAATCCGCTTATATAATAAGATAATTCCTTCTTGTTCATAATTACACCTCCGGAAAAATCTTCTCAGCATCTTGGTGGCTGAACCGCAGTATATCAATAAAGTACTGCTTTGTCAGACGGAGATATTTTTCTGTCGATTCAATCCCCTTGTGCCCGAGATAGGTACTAAGTATGGGAAGTGAGCAATAAGGATCTATTCCTCTGCAAATCATCTGCTCCAAAGCATGGACACTGAAGGTATGTCTCAGATCATGTATGCGCGGGTACTTTCCAGTACTTAATGGTGATATGTTGGCTTTTTTCTCAAGCTTTTTAAACTGATTCAGGATAGTTGTTGGAGAGTATCTTTCGTTGTGAAGCGCAGGGAAAAAGTATGGATTTCTCGATCTTTCAACCTTCGAATCATACATGAATAAATATTGTCGTAGTGATTCGGATACCGGAACCAGACGAGATACATTATTTTTGCCATTCATTATGACAAGAATTCCATTGTCGAGATCAACATGTTCACATTTAAGAGTAAGGGCTTCGCTTACTCGTAATCCGCATCCATATAGCACACGGATTACGGCTGGATATATATGAGGGGTATTTACAAACTTATTCTTGTTTGGCCCGATAGCATCAGCTACCCGCAGAATTCGACTGATTTCATCTTTGGTGAATATATACGGAACAAAGTCTTCGGTAATTTTAACCAGTTTTTTTGGATAAACATACGCTGGAACGCCTCTCAGGTTTAAGAAAATGGCAAACTGTCTTATATGGGATTGTCTTGCATGAAGACTTCGGGCACTTTCATTATCTTTTTTCGAAGCATACGTATTAACCAGTTCCGACTGTAAAGCAAGTATAGGATTTGATTTTGAATTAGCATATATAAAATCAAGCATACTGTTTACTTTAGACTGTTCGGCATACGAATACTTGAATCCAAGGGAATGCTTGTAATCTACATATTCCATAGCAATATCTCGGTAAGTCTCTCGGAATTTGAAGGTGTCATACCGTTTCATACGACACCTCCAAAGCTAATTTTCTAAGGGTGTCAAGATCAATGTTAAGATACATTCGGGTAGTATTGATGCTTGAATGTCCCAGGATCTCCTTGATTACATGCATTGGAGTATTGTTATGGAGCATGCTACTCGCCAGAGAGTGTCGCATGGCATGCGGACCATGCTTACGTTCCGAAATATCGACGCCTGCCTTTTTGAAGTATTTGGATACTATCTGATGTATGCAAGTGTTAGTCAATGGCTTCCCACCATTTTTTATGCCTATAAAAATGTACTCTAATTCGCTCTCCGGACGCTCATTTTTAAGGTAGTCAATCAATGCATACTTTATATTTTCAAGCAAAGGCAACTGATTGAAAATTTTAGTCTTATGTTGAATGAACTCAATCGTATCGTGCTCCCAATGTATGTCCGAAATCTTCAACCGTACGATGTCTCCAGAACGAATACCAAGTTCTGCGGCCAGCAGTACTACGACAAAGTCCCGTTTTCCGTAAGGCGTACTCCGGGATATGGTAGATAAGATTCGCCTGATTTCCTCAATGGAATAAAAGGAAAGTATACGTTCCCGTTTGTTAGTAAATATGACCGTGAACAGCTCATTACCTGAAAAGAGTGTAAGGTTTCTGCTATTCAAGTAATTAAAAAAGTGGCGCAAAATAAATGTGCGCCCACTAATGGTAGAAGAAGATAGATTAGCAAGGGAAGTTAAATAGCCAGTCACATTTTTCTGAATGCAATGATGAAAATCCTTTACGTTGTTGTCACCAAGATAATTCATAAAAGAAGTAATCGTCACTCTTTTAGATGAAATTGTCAGTGGTGACAGGCTCCTGAATTCTTCTAGGTTCAGGTATCCTTCCAGGATATCTAAATAATTATCATACCTGAGAAAAATCTTCGTAGTTTTGTTGTGCATTTTGATGCACCTCCTTTCTATGAGGATAGCACCAAAACGTTATGTTGAGTCATAGTTCCATAAAACATGACCCCGATTCCTTATAATACAATAACTTTTCAACTTCATTTAGGAATGACTCAACATAATATACGGCTGCACATAAGATGAAACTACATTAGAAGTCTTGTGTGAACCGGGCAGACCTGCGCAGACAAACTCTTATATGTGGGTATACCGCACATCAGGTGATACGCAAACTCCCATTGTATTATATGACTACCAAGAGGGACGCAGTGGACGGTTTGCCAAGCAATACTTGACGGGATTTTCGGGAATCCTTCACACTGATGGATGGAATGGTTATCAGCAAGTCGAAGAGCAAGGAGTGACTTTGTGTGGCTGCTGGGCCCATTATCCCAGAAATATAATTATTCGAGAAGAATCCCTAAAAGCCGCATAAATACAGTCTCTGTCTGATATCTTCTCAGATAATGACCATCTCCTCTAGAATGGAATTGTAAAAACACTCTAAAGGAGATGGTCATTATTATGAACCCAGGAGAAATCAGAAAGCTATCGTTTGGAGAGTTGCTTGACGAATTGATACACTATCTTGAGGATAAGTCTTATGCTCAACTGACGCTGGTCAACTATCGCCGGACAATTAGGAAAATTGAACCATTTATGATTGAGCATGGCATTGATGCTTATACTCCTGAAATCGGCATGCAGTATTATGAAATCTATCTTGTCAAAAATGAATTGGGTACTTCACGTCAAAAAGCTATACTCACGGCAATCCAAAGGCTTAATGACTTTTATTCCGGCATGGAATATCAGATTCAGCAGGAAAATAAAATTAATTTATTACCCAGTAATTACGAGCATGCGTTAGGCATGTTTGCCACAGAGTGTGCCGAAGCTGGCAACAAAGATATCACTATTGCGTCAAAGAAGCGATTCGCTCGCAATTTCCTGAGAGAATGCATTACCTTTGGATGCCCAGATATTCAATCTCTGAACCCATCTTACGTCGCAAGGGCATGCCTGGCGATTGAAAACAAGGATGGTTGGACCGTGGTCAGAGCATTCCTGAAATTTTTAAGTATCAGGGGAACTATCGAGTCAGACTTTTCTACACTCGTTCCACGCTACAGGCGGTCAATTGGTATACCGGTAACCTATAGCGAAGAAGAAATCCTCAGATTTGAAAGAGCTATCAATCGCACGAGCGATGTTGGCAAGAGGAATTATGCAATGCTACTCTTGGCGACAAGACTTGGCATGAGATCTGGGGATATCGCAAAGCTGTCTCTGGACGAACTGGATTTCGAGTATGAAGCAATCTGTCTCATACAGCAAAAAAACGGAGAAATGCTACATCTCCCTATGCTGCTGGAAGTCAGAAAATCTCTAACTGATTACATTAACAATGCACGTCCCAAAGTGGCAAGTAACACGGTATTCCTACGCCATAACGCGCCCTATCAAGGGATCACCACTTCTGTCCTGCGTTTTGAGACATCAAAGTACTTTGGTTTAGCCAGTATTGATATATCAGGGAAAAAGCACGGTCCCCATACATTCCGGTCATCATTAGCCAGTTCAATGGTTAATGATGACGTTCCGTATGAAGCTGTCAGAACCATCCTAGGGCATTCTGACCCTGATGCAATAAAGCATTATGCAAAGCTTGACATAGAAAAGCTCCGTGAATGTGCAATAGAAGTGCCGAAACCATCGGGCTCATTTAAAACATTCCTTGATGGAGGTGGACAGTCATGATCCAGCTCAAGAGTGTACTAAAAGATGAGATTGCTGGTTTTTTGGCACTTCGAAAAGCATCAAAAAGTAAAAGTGCCTATGATCATGACCGGCACACGCTTAAGTTATTCGACGAATACCTTTGCTCTATTGACTGTGACGACAAAAATCTCGCAGAAGAGCAGGTGAATGGTTGGATCGGCACCCTTACAGGAAAGAGCAGTTCCATTGCCAACGTAGTAATTGTTGTCAGACTTTTTCTGGCTCATCTTAAGGGTTATGGTGTTAATGCTTATATTCCACCGATTCCAAAGGTCAGTGACGATTATATTCCGTATCTATTTTCTGACGCCGAGATGAAGCTTATATTTTTCATTGCAGATACCCTACAGATTGGGAAGCCGCGTAAGAACACTCTCATCCATGTGGAGTTTCCAATGATTCTACGCCTCATGTGTGGATGTGGGCTTCGCATCGGTGAGACACTTTCATTAAAAATGAAAGATGTAGATCTTGATGTCGGCGTGCTGACACTAAAATATACAAAAGGTGACAAGCAAAGGCTTGTTCCTATGCATCCCTCGTTAACACAAAGCCTTAGGCAGTACTGCATGGCTATGGGGATGATCGGATATCCAGAAGCATATCTTTTTCCGACATCTGATTCGATGGAACCAGTGACAGTACATAATGCTCAGCATAAGTTCAATTTCATCCTGGAACAAGGCGATGTTCTCCTTCACGGAAGAAAGAAACATCAGAGGGGCCCCTGCATGCATTGCCTTAGGCATGTGTTTGCATTCAAATCTTTTGCCAATGCAGAGAAAGCAGGTCGCAGGGTTGATGACATTATTCCATACCTCTCCATCTATCGGGGACATGACAGTCTGAAAGAAACAGAAAAATACCTGAAATTCAGCAGTGAGATGTTCCCGGATGCAATGGAATTGTTTGATGGCTACACTGCACAGATCTTTCCGGAGGTGAACTTCGATGAATGAGCCTTCGAAATTTCTGGAGCTACTGGACAGTTTTATCACAAACTACATGCCATGTTCAGTCGGGGCAAGCCCTAATACGGTTACTTCGTATAAATATGCTTTCCGGTTACTGTTGGAGTTCATGTATTCCAAGAAAGGGATTCCTGCCGATAAGATAGCCTTTGAGCAGTTAGATTTTGACACCATGACAGAATTCCTTGACTGGATAGAGAAAGGCCGAGGCTGTAGCGCATCAACGAAAAATCAAAGGCTGTCAGCAATCATTTCTTTTTCTGAGTATGCTCAGAACCGAGATTTTGATGCCGCATCCGTATTTCGGAGAGGCGTGATTAAAATCCCCATGAAAAAAGCCCGAAAGAAGAAACGAGCAGTGTTATCAGTGCAGGAAGTTTCGATACTTCTTCGTTTACCTGACGACAGTAGGGAAATCGGCCTTAGGGATAAGGTGCTGCTTAGCCTAATGTATGCAAGTGGGGCAAGAGCACAGGAAACCTGCGACCTAACGGTGGGGAACATACAGTTCAATATGAAAGGAGCCATCCTGAACATCAAGGGAAAAGGAGGGAAATCGAGGCGCATTGGCATTCCGGATAACTGTGCGAAGATGCTGCAGAAATACATATCCCACCGGCGACTGGGTTCAAAGCCTGACAAGTATATTTTTTCAAGCCAAACCCATGAACAGATGACTATTTCCTGCATTGAAGGTATCTTTAAGAAATACGTACGACAGGCCAAGACAGAGTATCCGGCTTTATTTAGGGAAGACAGTTATCCGCCTCATTCCATGAGGCATTCAACTGCAAGCCATATGTTGGAGGCGGGTGTTCCGATTGTAGTCATAAAAAATTTCCTTGGGCATGCATCACTCCAAACAACGCAGATTTATGCGGAATTGTCACAGAATACAGTGGACAAGTACTTAAAAGAATGGAATGAGAAATGGTTCTCCCCGGATTCTGAGGCAATGAAAGAAGCAAAGAAAAATGAAATGCCAGATTTCTTAAATATTTAGTCAAAAAGTAGACTTAGATTATCCGAGAAAAAGGAAAGACTCGCTTAGGTTTAAGCGGCTTTTATAGATTCTTCTCGGATAATCATATTTCTGGGATAATGGGCCTTATTCGAGAAGTAAGATAAGGCCCATGCCCGGAGAAAATTTAATGAAGCACTTATCGGCACAAACTCCGGTAAAACGGATATTCCTGAAGCCATTGGTCTTTCCTATTGCAATCAATTATTTGCCGTTGAAAAGCGTGCAAAAACGATGACGGCAGAAGAACGGCAGAAATTGAGGCAAAAGGAATCAAGGCCAACTATTGAAGCCTTTTTTGCATGGATGGATACTTGCTCCAGTAAAATCTTGCCCCAAAGTCTATTAGGCAAGGCATTTACGTATGCCCAAAATCAAAGAAAATATTTGCTGGCATTTTTAACCGATGGACGGATCGAAATATCGAATAATCGAGCGGAACGTTCGATAAAACCTTTTGTCATTGGTCGCAAAAACTGGCTGTTTTGCAATACCCCCGGCGGAGCAAAGTCTTCTGCAGCCATATACAGTCTCATTCAGACAGCAATGGAAAATGATTTGAAGCCGCAAGCGTATCTAGAATATGTATTTAAACAAATTCAGCAGCATGATTATGAATGTGTAGACAAACTGCTGCCGTGGGCAGCAGAAATTCCTCTACATTGTAAGATGCCGCAAACAAAATCATAATAGGGATACATTCAAAGCACCACTTGAGGTAGTATTTTCATATTATCCCAGGTGGTTTTTTATTGCCACGTGGGCTTGGATTGACGCTTACATTTTTTTGTTGGATAGCCTT
>DJJR01000053.1 GCA_002434245.1 Pelosinus fermentans | reverse complement strand
CATATTACCGCTGGACTTACTGTGCAAAGTAAGGAGTAATTTCTTCTCATTTTATAGTTAGCCCACATAGCCTAAAATACGAGAAATTCGTAATGTGCTATCTAGTAGTTTACTGACTACTTCTTTTACAATGAAATCCAGAGAGAATCGAGTGGCTATTCCCGAGACACTAATCGCCGCAACCACTTTCCCTGACTTATCGTAGATGGGGGCTCCAATACATCGTCCTTCCATTTCGCATTCCTGCTGATCCAAGGCATAACCTAACTTGCGAACCACTTCCATCTCCTTGAGATAATCAAGAGGTTTTGTTACTGTATGTTCTGTTCTTTTTTCCATGCCTTCCGCCTCTAGAATCTCTAATATCTCAGCATCTTTATGTTTAATCAACAGCGCTTTGCCAAGAGCTGTGCAATGAACAGAATTGGTCGTTCCCAGTTTGGCAACTAAACGGGAAGAATAAGGACTTTCCACCGTATCCACATATAAGACTCTTTTTCCTTGCAAAATGGCTAAATGCACTGTTTCTTTCGTAAATGCATTCAACGATTCTAAGGAAGCTTTAGCTAAATTTTTAATTTCAAAATCCTTTTCTGCCCATTGGCTCATCATCAGAAGCTGATATCCCAGCCGGTAATTTCCATTCGTATCGCAAAAAGCATAATTTCTATTTTCCAGGTTATTTAACAAACGATATACAGTCGATTTAGGCAGTCCCGTTTCTTCTGTAATTTTCTTAATACTCATGGGTATCTGACTATTTCCAATCGTTTCTAATATATCAAATGCCCTGTGCAGTGATTGAACTTCTATCTTGCCAGCCATGTCAATACCCCTTCCTTATCATGCAACAGCAATTATGATTGTATTATTATATCACTTTTTCATAGAATATAGCTAATATAATAAAGAATTGAAAAGAGGACGACATGGTATGAAGTATTTTTTAGAGGACTTTATACTCGGAAGAAAGCAGCAAGACTGTCCCGATCAGGCAGCCCATCGTTATCACCGGGAGACATCACTGCCAAAGCTCCAATTGCAGTACCACGTCTTACAGCTTCCTGCAAAGACAAGCCTTCTAAAATCCCGCTTACTAAACCAACAGCAAAGCCATCTCCTGCCCCCACTGTGTCTACCACTTTTGTTACGGGAAAACCAGGTGTATAAAATTGCTGCCCCTCCGAACTGGTATAAGCGCCTTCTGCACCTAGTTTGATCACAACTGTCTTCACACCAGCAGCATGATAGGCATTTGCAATTTCCTGTACGCCTTCTTTTCCAGTAAGCAATTTGCCTTCTGAAATGCCTGGAGTTACAATATCTGCCAGGCATGCCAAATCGTTAACTACCAGGGTCATTTCTTTCTGATCTGGCCAAAGACCAGGGCGTAAGTTTGGATCGTAGGATATGGATATGCCCTTTTCCCTGGCTTGTTTAATTAGTTCATACACCAGTTGTCGGCATCCGGCAGATAAGGCTGGCGGAATACCCGTTAAATGAATATGATCAAATCCATCCCATTTAAGTTTTGCAATGGTACCTACATCCATATGTGAAGCCGCTGAATTTCTACGCAGAGAAAAAACGTGAGGGTCACCGCTGGTAACTTTTTGCTTCCACTGCATGCCGGTAAAATGTTGGGCATCGTAGGTTATATAAGAAGTATCAATTCCATTTTTCTGTAAGAATTCTTCGATCTGTTTACCAAAGGGATCGTCGCCTAGTTGGCTAATATAAGTGACTGCATGCTTCAGACGCACCATACCAATTGAAAAGTTGACCTCTGCCCCTGCAACAAAACGAGAAAAATGCTCTACATCTTTTAAATCACCTTCCTGGTCTGCTACAAAAAGTGCCATCGGCTCGCCAATTGTAAGAATCTTGCTCATGTTCTACCTCCTGCTTTCAGACTAAATCCTCATGATTGATTAGCCTGTTAATTTGTTTAAGAAACGTCCCCTCTTTCAACAATATCTAATGAGAAGAGGCGTACAAAGCCTGCCTCTTCTCACCGTCACAATTTATGCTTCTACCGATTGTTCTTTCCCCTTCATATAGTTACTCCACCAAGCAGTCAATACAGGTACCAGTATGGAGGTCACAATTACAGATGTAGCAACTAAGGCCGTAGCAGCTTGTGCAACAGCTTTAAACTCTGGAAGCATCTCACCGATTATGAGAGGATTGGTAACGGCTGCTCCAGCCGTACTCGATGCTGCCAGTCCTGCAGTGCCATTTCCGCCGCCAATAAATTTATCCGCCAGCATTAATGGAATACCGGTAACTATAATCACAGAAATCCCCAGCATAATCCCTAAAAAGCCAGTTTTTCCAATTACATTCAAATCGATGGTGTTACCTAACGCAAAAGCAAAAAACGGAATCATAACATTGGATGCTTTACCAAAGTATTCTCGCAGTTCACTATCCAGATTTCCTAAGGCAAAACCAATTATGAAAGGAAGAACAGCCCCAACGAATAAACGAGGCTCAAATGTTGCTAAACCAGAAGTCCCCATAATGAGCATTGTCACCAAAGGACCTGATTCAATGGACATTAATACAAAGGCCCCGGCTTCTTCTTTGCTGCCATACTGCTGCATAATCGAGGCATACAAACCGCCATTAGTCATATCCATTGCAGCAATTAAAGCAAGAGTAGATAATCCTGCAAAAAAACCTGTTTGTATCCCATCCCCTGGCAATATTCTAGCAGCTATAAAAGCAACCACCCATGCAACGGCAATTTTAGTTATTACTAAGGTACCTGACTTGCGCAGCACTGTGCCTGTGGCTCTAATATCAATACCAGCCCCCATGCAAAAAAACCATACAGCCAAAATGGGTACCGTACCCGTGATTAAACCATTGGTAAAGGAACCAAAATACTTGCCCGATTCAGGGAAAAAGGTATGACAAATCGCTCCTATAAATAAGGGAACCAACATTAGTCCACCAGGAATTTTATCAATGGATTGTTTGATTTTCATAATATACCATCCTTTTTCATACTATTTATAATTGCGTATCTACACGGAATATTTAATGATCTTCGAAGATTCGGAATTCAATCAGCAATCAGATCAGGCAGCCTGGTACCTTATCTGCGTTAAAACTATAGACAATAACTAATGGCTGCCTAATCAAATCTTTTTTTGTATTAACGAGCTAACCATCCACCGTCAACAGCCACTGTATAGCCATTCACGTAATCAGAAGCAGGTGCCGCCAAGAATACTACCGGACCAGCCAAATCTTCTGGCAATCCCCAGCGTCCAGCCGGAATACGGCTCACGATTTCAGCATTACGTTGTTCATCAGCACGAATCGGAGCAGTGTTGGCAGTTGCCATATAACCAGGTGCGATTGCATTGGCATTAATATTGTACTTAGCCCATTCATTAGCCATCAGACGAGTAACACCCATTACGCCACTTTTACTGCCAGTATAGGAAGGAACTCGGATACCACCTTGGAAAGACAGCATGGAAGCAATATTAATAATTTTACCGCCATGTCCTTGCTTAATAAATTGTTTTGCTGCCGCTTGACTGAAGAAAAATACGGTTTTAAGATTGAGATCCATAACATCATCCCAGTCTTTTTCTGTAAAGTCAAGGGCATCGGCACGGCGAATGGTACCTGCACAATTAACCAGGATATCAATCTTTCCAAAAGCTGCGACCACTTTTTCAATTACAGGAGCAATGACTTCAATGCTCATTAAGTTCGCATCCAATGCTAAGAACTTTCTGCCGGCCCCTTCAATTAATTCCTGGGTCTGGGTATTATCACCTAAACCTACGCTTACAATATCGGCTCCTGCATTGGCTAAAGCAAAAGCCATTCCTTGACCAAGCCCCATTGCTGCACCAGTAACAATCGCCACTTTTCCTGTTAAATCAAACATCGTACTCATGTGTAAACCTCCATTTGTTTTTTTTATTTATCATCTTACCGGTAATACATTGCATCACTTAAAACAATGGAAATGTTGAGTCTTTCCAACGCTTGAAATGACTAGGGCGTGTCTGAAAGCTAGCGGAATGGTCAATGACGAGTGATTTTTGTGCCAGACGAGGCAAAAATTCGCAGGAATAATGGTTCTTATTTCAAGAAGTTTTAACGAAGTATGGTGCAAAAAGTGCCGTCAATGGCCTTTTTGATAGTTTCCAGACACGCCCTAGCATCATTTCAATGTTTTTATATCAACATGATCCATATCATCAAAAGTTTGATTTTCTCCTGCCATACCCCAAATGAATGTATAACAGTGTGTACCTACCCCAGAATGAATGGACCAGCTTGGAGAAAGAATCGCCTCTTCATTTTTTATCACTACATGTCTAGTCTCTGTTGCCTCACCCATATAATGAAATACAATAGCATCTTCTGGAAGATTAAAATAAAAATATACTTCCATACGACGGTCGTGTGTATGACAAGGCATGGAATTCCACATGTTGCCTGGTTCAAGAACAGTCATTCCCATTACCACCTGGCAGCTTTTAACCCCTTCTGGATGAATATATTTATATATATTGCGTTCATTTGACTGATTTATGGAACCTAGATGATTCGGAGTAATATTGCTTTTTTCAATTTTTACAGTTGGATACGTCTTATGAGCCGGCACACTGTTAAAATAAAATTTAGCTGGCTGCTTTGCATCTGCACTAAAGAAGCTAACTTCTTTGGAACCCATACCAATGTATAAACCATCAGTAGTATTAAGGTCATACTTCACACCATCAACCACGACAGAACCGGCATTACCAACGTTTATGATTCCAATTTCCCGTCGTTCAAGGAAATAATCAACCCCCATATTGGCTCCTGCTTGAAGCACTACAGGCTCAACTGGATACACACCACCAGTTATCATCCGGTCAATATGACTGTAAACCATCTTTACTTCATTTTTTACAAATAATTCTTGAATTAAGAAACGGTTTCGCAGCTCCTGGGTCGTATAATGTTTTGCATCTTCTGGATGAACGTTATGTCTGACATCCATAAAAAAACCTCCTCTTTCTCACTATATGGACTTATTTTTCATTTTACACAAATTGTATTCGTGCATCAGATTATAATTCCTTCTTTTTTTCTCATAAATAATAATTTTATTCCACCAGGTGGAATAAAAGAAGTGCAGAGGACACAGAGAGGATAGAATATACAAAAAAAGACCCTCTATAACCACAATGTGGTTATAGAGGGTCTTCATAACGATGCGGTTAACCAACGAGATTATTCGCTGATTTCTTCCTCATCATCTTCATCTGCTATAATGTATTCAAAGGTGTCAAGAATATTGGAATGATGTTCTTCTATCGCGTCACTCATTAGTCTTAGTACTGCCCCAGTCTGCTCTTCCGGCAGCCCCATAGCAATAATAACATCCGCTATACGGTCTTCGAGAATTTCGATATCGTCCGTAAACAACACTGGAATCTCATCCGTTAATTCAGGATCTTTTTCTTCACAACCACACATAATACACACTCCTTTTTTCTATCCATCTTTTAGGACTAAGTAAAGTTCACTTTTTTACAAAACTGATAATAGATTGTCCACTATCATAGTACCACGTATTCTTAACACTGTCTTGTAAACATTTCGTAAATTTTGCAAAAAACACAATATTATTTTTTTTAGGCTTCTCCTAATGGTAAAGAACGATGGGCCAATCCTACCGCTACTTCATTAAGATTCAATACACCTACACCAAAGTAAATTGCTACGCAAATATGTTCTCCATAACGGGCAATTCCGATTTTTCCGCCCACATTCAGTCCAGCAGCTTTCGACGTAATTTGCTCTAGAGCCGCATGAGTCGCACCAGCCACCGCACCTTCACCTACATGATTGGCACTCACCAACTTTTGGCGCTGGGCTGCTACCACTGCACGTTCAATGATTTTCTTGACCGATAGTAAATATTCGCCGCCAAAATCAACAGCGACAGAAGAGATACCACGAGTATTTAGGCGCTGACGAATTTCTTGTTCATCTTGTCGATCTTCACTAATTGCCATAGCCATCGCCGCTCTTCCCACATCAATACTCGTAATTTCCACTTTAAGCAACCGCCTTCTTTTCAACAACTTTAATTTTTTCTTTATCAACTGCAGCCACGATAAAGAACGTAATCAGACAAACCAGCCATTCCATATAAATGGGATGTGCAAAAATCTGAACTGCAGGGAACATCTGCCAAGCGAACAAAGCGATCATACCTGCCAGCGTAGTATAAAATGCTGAATTACGACGGCAAAGACCCGGTGCAAACATGGTAAACAAAAACACCAATGTAAAAGCAGTAGTCAGACTTAGACCAATCAACATCGTCTTAACAATACCTACAGCATTAAATGCAAACCATAAGGTAAGAATCCCCAATCCTAGAATGGAATATCGATTCACAATCGTATATTTCTTATCACTCACACCAGGATTGATAAAACGTTTGTAAATATCCTGAGAAAATAATGTTCCTGCTGCAAGCAAAATATGACAAGCAGTAGCAACATCTGCTGCCCAAAGTGCCGCCAGTGTCAAACCAGACACGATAGGGTCCAGCCCCATAATCATCTGGGGAAGAGCCAATGTAGCGTTCATACCTGGATGGGCAACTCTAGCAGCCATTCCCATAATAGCGCAGGAGAAGCCAACTGGGAACATCAAAAGAGCTCCCCATAAGAATCCTCTCTTCGCAGCCTTGCCATCAACTGCTGAACAAGCAACCTGTACTGGTCCCTGAGCAGTAATCGTCTGGGTCATCATGACGGCAAACCAACCAATAATAGTAGCCAGCCCCAAGCCTCCAAGAGGGCTGAACCAGTCAATATTAGAAGGCAAAGCAGCAGCCATACTGCTCAAACCGCCTTGATTGGAAACAGTCGTCACCGTACTGATCAGCACACCAATATAAATCAAAGTTACACTTAAAATATTCGACAAGCCTGACGACCATAATCCACCGATTAGAGTCGTTCCAATAAAGACTATGGCACTGGTTATCATGCCACCTTGAAAAGAAAATATACCAGGCAGAAGAGAAGATAAAATCGCTCCGCCAGCAATGTACTGCAACGAGGTGATTACCAGTTGGATCGTAATCATCCCCAAGACACTAATTGCTCGCCCTTTTTTATCATAATAGCGTTCAAATAATTCCGGAATCGTAGTACAATCCATCTCTCTGTATTTTTCAGCTGCTACCATTGCCATTAATACGGCTCCTGCAGCCCAAGCGACATTATACCATCCAGCAGCAATGCCAAACTGATATGCATTTTCTGCAACACCAATTGTCGAAGCAGCGCCAATCGCTGTACCCGCAATATTTGTCGCAACAAGCAAAGTAGTAAGCTTTCGCCCAGCAAACAGAAAACCTGTACTACTTTCAGTCCTCCGTTTTACATAAAAACTAATCCCGAACAAAACAAAAATGTAACTAATAATAATAACCAATTGAATATTCATCTTTTCCATCCTACCTTCCTACTACTGTGCAAAATTCGGCAAAAAACAAAAAAACACCCCAACTAGGAGTGCATATCGTTTCATTCACCATTCTGCCATCCTACAACATCATCTTACAGGTTTTTAATACTACTATTCTACATAATGATTATATAAGCAACAGTGGCTCCATGTCAAATACAGGTTATATAGTCAGGCAGCCTTTGAAAACAATTTTAAAATCATTTTCAAAGCTGTCTGACCAAAGACTACCAATTTCACTCTAATTCTTTGAGATTTCCAGCACTATCAAAAGACATTTCCTGCAGAAACATCAATTGGTTTAATATCTTTGAGCATAAATAAATATACAAGTGCACCCAGTAGACAACAAATACCGGAAATGATAAGAGCCGTAACAAAAGAACCTGTTGTTGCGATTATATATCCCGTTACAATGGGACCGAGAATACCACCACAATTGGAAGCTGCGTTCTGAATCCCTCCCAACACTGAGGTCATGTTACGAGGAGCAACATCGCCTGGCAAACACCAAATCGCACTGGCTGCAAAAGCAAGACCTCCATAAGACACACAAAGTAGTACTATTGCTACTGTATTGGATTCTGCAAAGCCAGCAAAAGCGATTGATGTAGCCAAAAGCATTCCGCCAACCATATTAATCTTCCGCGCTTTTGTTAGTGATCCTGTCTTCGTATACATATAGTCAGTTAAGATACCACCAGTCCACTGGGCTATAATACCGCATAAAGGTGGCAACATGGCAAACCATCCCATAGTCATAAGCTGCATGCCCCGATCTTTAACCAAGTAGGTAGGAAACCAGGTAATGAAGAAATAAATAGCATAATTGAATAAGAAAAAACCTAAACACATTGCAAGGACGTTACGATATTTGAGAAGTTCATACCATTTCATTGGTTGAATATTATCAATACCTTCTTTTTTTGCTTGACCGTCACGAATATATTTCAACTCAGCTTGATTTACATATTTGTGTTCTTCAGGATCTTTATAATAGGCCATCCATAATACCGCCCAAATTAATCCAACAGCGCCGCATACTACAAAAGGTACTTGCCAACCATATACCGCTACCATCCAAGCCACTAACGGCATCGTGAAAGCTGTACCAAATTTAGTACCGCTATCGAATATAGCGGTTACTCGCCCACGCTCTTTATCCGGAAACCATTTGGCTGTTACCCCAGCATTACATGGATACGCACCAGCTTCACCAATACCCATAAAGATACGAGCACCAATTAGGCCATTTGCACTTTTAGCCAGAGCCGTTACAGCCGTAGCCAAAGACCACCATACAACAGATCCAGCTAAACATACCCGCTGTCCAATACGATCTGCCAGCCAACCAGAAGGAATTTGAAAAAAGGCATAACTCCAAAAAAAGGAAGACATTACAATTCCCATTTGAGTTGGGCCAATATTTAAGTCTTTCATCATACTGGGGGCTGCTGCAGACATAACTGTACGATCCAAATAATTAATGGCAATTGCCGCCCACATAAATATAGCTATCACCCACCGGACATTTGTTCTTTTTTCTGAAACGTGTTTGTTCACTTTTGTTCCTCCTTTTTCTATACCGTTACCCTAAACAATATCCCGTTTCTTAAAAAAAACATAGTAATTATTCTAAAATTTTGTATATTCAATAAATTAAGCTACTGATTATGTCTTCTTTTATTAGTGCTTACACATAGTTGCACAACCTACTAATGGCAATTTCATTAAAGCCTAACACTTCTGCTTTAACAGCCCTCCCATTAGCAACAGCAAGGACTTCTTTAAGAAGCTCTGCTCCCATTTCGTCAATCGATTTTTCACTACGAATAACAGAGCTGGCATCAAAATCCATATTATCTTTCATCTTTTCATATGTGGATTGATTCGCTGTGATTTTTATCACTGGAATAATAGGATTTCCTGTTGGCGTCCCTCTGCCGGTAGTGAAGACCATAACCTGGGCTCCTCCCGCAGCAACTCCCGTTACAGATGCAATATCGTACCCTGGGGTATCCATAATCACTAAGCCTTTTTTCGTGGGGCATTGGGCGTAGTCCAAAACCTCTACAATAGGTCTATGCCCCCCTTTATGAATGCACCCTAATGATTTTTCTTCTAATGTTGTGATACCACCTTCTTTATTTCCAGGTGATGGATTCCCATTGCGTAAACTTTGCCCCACATTGGCTAAATGATCTTCATAGCGTTTAATAATATCATAAATCTGCTGAGCAATTTGAGGCGTGTCAGCTTGCTTTGCCAAAATATGTTCCGCCCCAATAAATTCCGTGGTTTCACATAAAATCGAAGTGGAGCCTAAATCAACCAATTGATCACTAAGATTCCCCACTACAGGATTAGCTGCCAAACCAGATGTCGGATCCGATCCGCCACAATTGGTTCCCACAATGAGCTCAGCAATAGGAAACTGTTCTTTTTTTAATGCTGATGCAGCTTCCACCATCTGCTGTGCATATTCCACTGCCTTTCTGATCGTAGATATGGTTCCTCCCTCTTCTTGTATGATTAATGTTTTAAGAGGTTTATTCGTTTTTGAACAAATGAGTTTTTCCATGTCCTTTGCCTGGGCATTTTCGCATCCAAGTCCAATAAGTACAGTTCCATATACATTGGGATTTGCAGCAAGCCCTGCTAAGACTTGTTTCGTTATTGCTAAATCATCTTCAACTTGAGCACAGCCATTTTGATTGCTAATGTTGATTGTGCCTTTTACCTGCATCGCAACCATTCTACAAGTCTCGCTGGAACAAGCACAAGTCGGCAGTATCAGCACGTGATTTCGAATACCTACTTTTTTATCGGGTCTTTTGTATCCCCAAAAATTCATTTTTCTTTAATTCCTTTCTACCTTTTTATCGTTTCTCGCATGCTTTCTAAGTTGTGTATATGAACATGCTCGCCTGTCTGAATTGCACATGAAGCACAGCCAATATTTTCACCATATTTATATACTCCTTGCCCTTTTTCAATATCAAATACAGCAATTTTATGATAAATCGGAATATCTTCCTTTACAAGAATACTTCTCTCCTCCCCCTTTACTTTATACGTGGCTATCCTACCCGCCTGCAGTGGTTCAGTAACGACAGCAACACTATCAGTACTTTTAATAATAAGTGCGTTAATTTTGGTTTCTCTCATTTTTCATTTCCCTGAAAATCAATTTTTCCATGTTCATCCAAAACAGTAATAACAGGACTTAAGATACCTTTAAACATTTTTTTAACCTCCACCATCTTTATTTATCATTATTTTGTTGCAAGTCTTATGCCAATATTACGAAATAACGCTGCCGCATCTTTTAAAACATTAAAACGAAGGAACCACAGAGGCACAGAGAACACGGAGAAAAGATGGATAAGCTAAAACACCTCCTCAGCGTCCTCTGTCTACTCTGCGCACTCTGTGTTCAACGTTCCCCTTAAAGACTATAGGATCTTACTCTAAAAAATTTCAATCTTTAAAATGCCTAAAATACCAGTTGCATCTGCAATAGTAGAAAAAAATAAAAACCTATTATAATAGGTTTTTATTTGTATGATTTCAAAAATGAAATATCATCTTTCATTTTTGAAATTGAGCTTTCTCCATAATGTTGTTTTGCTAATGCCATATTCTCGACATAGTCGGTCTTTGTCACCTTCATAACGCTGCAGCATTCTTAAAATTATTTCTGCTTCCATCTGCTTCAAATTCTTGCTAATTTGAATGTTGATATGCTCATCAGAACACTTCTCACCCAACTTTTTATCCACCATTTCTTCTATAAAACTTTCTTTCAGCTCACCTGCATCACTGCAAATTACCAGCCGATTGATAAAATTATGTAATTCCCGTGCATTACCATACCATTCATATTTGAGAAGACTCTGAAAGATGTGATCATCATACCAGAATAGATTTCTATTTTCTTTTATACACTCTTGTTTTAAGAAAGTAATGGCCATTGGCACTACATCCGCTTTTCGT
The DNA here is from genome assembly GCA_002434245.1 of Pelosinus fermentans. Classification (GTDB taxonomy): domain Bacteria; phylum Bacillota; class Negativicutes; order DSM-13327; family DSM-13327; genus Pelosinus; species Pelosinus fermentans_B. Next base: position 21,552 of record DJJR01000053.1, on the reverse strand, counting down.
TCCCTTAAAGGTGGAAGGTTGATCTCTAATACAGTTAAACGATAATATAAATCTTCACGAAACTTGTGGTTACTTACCTCATCTCTTAGACTTCGATTTGTAGCGCAAATAACACGAATATTTACAGGGATAACGCGGTTTCCACCAACTCTTCTTATCTCTTTTTCTTGTAATACCCGCAATAATTTTGCTTGAAAGCTGGGAGATATTTCACCAATTTCGTCTAAGAAAACAGTACCTCCATGAGCCATTTCAAAAAGGCCGAGTTTTCCCCCTTTGTTTGCTCCAGTAAATGCTCCCCCAACATATCCGAAAAGCTCACTCTCCAGCAGACCCTCATTTAAAGCAGCGCAGTTAACAGAGACAAAAGGACCTGCACTACGCTTGCTTTCATTATGAATACTCTGAGCAAATACCTCTTTTCCTGTGCCTGTTTCACCATAGATTAGCAACGTTCCATCGGAATTAGCATATTGCCGTGCCAATTTTATCGCCTGTTGAATTGGTAAACTATTACTTTCAATCTGAGCAAATGTATATTTGGCAACCAGCCCCTTTTCATTTAGCTTACTACGAATATCTAACTCAAGATTTTGTATGTGACTCACTTCTTCAAATATAGCTACTGCCCCATGAATTTCATCATCAATTACTATCGGAATTCGATTACTGATTATTTTTTTATGATTAATTTCAATTAAAAGGTGTTTTTCCTCTTTCCTACGTTGAAGAGTTTCGATTAACTTGCTTTCAGGTATACATTCTGGAAGTTGATGCCCTATTACATCCGCTTTTAAATAACCAAATACTTTCTCTGCTGCAGTATTATATAAAGTTACTTGCCCCTGTTTATCAATGGTTAAGACAGCCTCTGTTATCATATTCAAAATAGCTTCCATTTGTTTCACGCGAGCTTTCTCTCTTTGACCTGCTTCTAAAACTTGCTTTGCTTCCTGAAGACCTAAAAGCAAGGACTCATACCCTGACTCTAATAACTGACCGCATATCCCCTGAGCAACAGCCTGTCGAGTCGCAATGACATCTCCAATAATTGCTTCAAATCCTGCTTGGATTAACTCTTGTACTTTGCTAGGAATTTCCTTAGAACTTTTAACTGGCTCAAAACAAAGAGAAACATTCATTATCTCATTAAAATGTTCCGTTTTCACAATAATATTTCTAGTTGTAATAAACGCAATTTTTTTAAAGCCTTTGCCGTTTACAAGACTAATTGCACTTAAAATATCAAAAGATGTTGCTGGCATATCCACAACGGGAATATCTAATTGTTCCCGCAAATATTGTGCAGTTCCCCCTCGAGACAAAACTACCTTTACCCCTTGCCTAATAAGCGAATCTACTTCATCCCAACTTTCATTCAGGTTTCCTACAACGATATCAAAGGAAATGTCATTATGTATTTTTACTTTTTCAGCTAATACCTTTAGACTCGGATAAGGAGCAACCAGCAGAATATCGGCAGACATATTATACCTCCATCATACATTCCCCAATAACTCATTCACCACGCAGCTATTGCACTGTCGGCACGACCTTCCGTACCTCCAGCAAAGGTGCCATTTTCTTGTCTTATGATGACTTGCCCCCGTCCAAAGCTGCCCGTTTCAAGAGACAGATTAACAATATGACCTTTTTGCAGTAATGCTTCTGCCAAATACATTGGGAAACCCGGCTCTAAATCAATACTTTTCCCTTCTTTCCATTGCCAGCGTGGTGCATCCAAAGCAGCTTGCGGATTTAATTTATAGTCGATCATATTGACCAGCAGCTGGACATGTCCTTGGGGCTGCATAAAGGCTCCCATAACACCAAATGGACCTAGGGCTTTGTTATCTTTCGTAAGAAAACCCGGAATAATGGTGTGATACGGTTTTTTCCCAGCTTCCAGCCGATTGACATGAAAGGGATCTAAGGAAAAATTTTTGCCGCGATTATGCAGACTAATCCCGGTTCCTGGCACAACAAGACCGGAGCCAAAGCCCATATAGTTACTTTGAATGTACGATACCATATTGCCTTCCTTATCAGCTGTCGCTAAATATACCGTTCCTCCAGAATCAGGTCTGCCTGCTTCTGGCAGTATGGCAGCATCTCCAATCAACTTTCTTCGTTCCAGTCCGTAGCCCTCTGAAAGTAAATCAGAAACTCCTATTGTCATATTCTTAGGATCGGCAATATATTTTTGTCCATCAGCAAATGCAATTTTTATGGCTTCGATTTGTTTATGATAAGCATCTATAGGATTTTGCTCTTTAAGCTGTAAACCATTAATATATTTAATGCCATAAGGGCAACCAATCCATGACCATTAGGCGGTATTTCCCATACCTCAAAACCTCGATAGGCAACTTTAATTGGCTGAACCCACTCTGCTTTATATGCAGCCAAATCATCAGCTTGTAAATACCCGCCAAAACTTCGAGAGAATTCACCTATTTTTTCTGCTAAAGAACCTCGATAAAAAGACTCTCCCTTTGTATCACCAATTTCCTGTAAGGTAGCAGCATGATCTAATAATTGAACAATCTCGCCAGCATAAGGAGCTCTGTTCAAGGGAGCAAAGGTAGTAAACCAGGATGCAAACTCTTTTCCCTTTAGAAATTTCGAATACTTCTTAAATGCAATTGCCCAATACTTACTCACAATAGGAGAGACAGGATATCCTGCTTGAGCATAATCAATCGCGGGCTTTAGCACCTCACTTAGAGGCAGTTTGCCAAAACGCGCTGACAGCTCTGCCCATGCAGCTGGCACCCCGGGAACCGTCACTGGGGTAAAGCCATACGCAGGCATCTCTTTAAAACCTTCTCTTCGCACTGCTTCAAGAGAGATGCTTTGGGGTGATGGTCCGCTGGAATTTAGTCCATATAATTTGCCTTTTACCCAAACCAAGGCAAAAGCATCACCACCAATGCCATTAGAGGTAGGTTCCACTACTGTTAGACAGGCAGCAGCTGCAATTGCCGCATCAATGGCATTTCCGCCTGCTTTGAGAATATCCAGTCCAGATTGCGCAGCCAAATGCTGGGAAGTAGCAACCATTCCATTTTTCGCAAAAGCTACGGTACGCTTTGAAGGAAAAGGATAAGAAAGAGCATCAAAATCCATATGTTCATCCTCCTGATATTATAGTGTACTCTTGAAAAACAATCCTATCTAGCCGTAACCAGGTGAGCGTAACTATATTCCGACGATCTTGTACGTTATTTATTCTACCCTGATAGGCATCTTCCTTCTTCTGAAATTTACGCAGCTCTTTGATCTTCCTATTTCTTTCATGATTGTATTTTTATAATAAATATTGTATCATTGCACATAAGTATGACTAAACTTTCCAGCAAATTGTTTACAAGAGAAAGAAGGCTCACTAATATGAAATCATTTGCAACCTATAAAGTCCTGAAGGAACATGAGGGTCTGACCCTTGAAGAATATTTAAAAACTATTTTGCAGTATTCCGGAAGAAAAATTCAAAAGCTAACAAGACAAAAGGGGATTCTTTTAAATGGGAAGAAAGTTTTTCTCCAACGAAAGGTAAAATCCAACGATGTTTTACGCGTTCTTATGGCGCAGGATATGGCTTACGGAGTTGAGCCAGAGGAAGGAAGCGTTGAGATTCTATATGAAGATGATTATATGTTAGTCCTAAATAAGCCCGCCTATCAGCTTGTCCACCCCACTGGGCAAACTACTAAGGGCACATTAGCCAATTATCTGGCCTACCATCTTCAGCAGCAAGGCATAGTGACTACCATCCGCCCTATACACCGATTAGATCGGGAAACTTCCGGATGTGTAATTTTTGCTAAAGACGATCGCAGCCAATTTATCTTAGAGCAGCAACTAAAAGACAGAACGCTAAAGCGTGTTTATTGGGCTTTGGTAAAGGGAATTGTTCATCCTCCTTCCGCTACTATTGATGTTCCTATTGGTTTTCATCCTACTATGGCAAATCGACGTGCAGTAAGGGAAAAAGGAGATCCGGCTATTACCCATTATCATACTCTCCATAATTTTTCAGAGACATCATTAATCGAGCTGCGGTTAGATACAGGAAGAACTCATCAGATTCGAGTACATCTTGCCCATATCGGCTATCCCCTTCTGGGAGATGGCATGTATGGCATACGCACTTCTTGGCTAACCAGACAAGCCTTGCATGCGTCCTCTGTAAGCTTTAATCATATAAAAGATCAGCATGAAATTACTGTACAAGCTCCTCTTCCCCCAGACCTGACCCGAGCTATCGACTTTTGCCGCAGCGAAAATTCCTAAACTAGAAAAAAACGTTTAAACGCGAAGACGCGAAGAAAAATGAAGGACACGAAGAATGATCTTTTCTATTCTTCGTGTCCTTCGTATTCCTCTTCGCATCTTCGCGTTTCAAAAAGCTTTATTTTTTTAATGCTTTTTCCTATTTATTTAAGTGATATGGAATGGTTGTCACACTTACATTTTCTTTTATGACCAGCATGGCGTGTAATAGCCAGCCTGTTTGATTATGCAAAAGTCTGTGCCACCATTTTCTTGTCTCAAATTCAGGGATGACAACTGTAATATAGTCCTGTGGGTTTTTCCTCTTTTTTAGGGCTTCTACATAATCCAGCAACGGCTGAATGGTCAAGCGATACGGGGATTGAATGATCTCCAGATCCATTCCCGGATTCCATTGCTCCCACTTCATTTGTACTTTGGCAGCGCTCTCCTCGTCTTTGGCAATATGTAATACAATAATGTCTTTACTCAAGGTTTTCGCAAATTTTAAGGATTCATATACCACCCGTGTCGGGGATGATATGGGTACGATTACATAATTGCGCACCACCAGGGTATCATCATATTGCACGTTTTCCTCCAAGGGAAGATGCAGCTGCTCTGCCATGTCATCATAATGAGAACGGATCTTCTTAAATACGAACACCATTATTGGTATAAACACTAATACTGCCCAAGCACCATGGGAAAACTTCGTAAGGGTAATGATGATAACAACCAATCCGGTAGCAATGGCTCCTATGCCATTTACAACAGCTCGAATCAGCCAGCCGCTTCCTTTTTCTCTCTTCCAGTGAACCACCATACTGCATTGTGCAATGGTAAACGAGATAAATACACCAATTGCATATAAGGCAATTAAGTGGTCCAGATGTCCTCCAAAGACCACGATTAATGCCGCGGCAGAAACAGTGATGACGATAATGCCATTGGAAAAGGTCAGACGCTCACCACGAGAGCTAAGATACCTTGGCAGATATCCATCTCTGGCTACAATTGACAATAATACAGGTAAACCATTATAAGCTGTATTGGCCGCCAGGTATAAGACAATCATCGTCGTAACTTGAATGTAATAATAGATAACGTTTCTGCCGAAAACATGTTCTGCAAGCTGGGATAAAGCCGTTACTTCCAGTATGGGGATGACATGAAAATGCATCATCATGAAGGTCACTCCACTTAGCATTACTACTAAGATGCCTGCCATCCAATAGGTTGTAATGATTGCATTTTTTGCTTCGGGTTTTTCAAATAAGGGTACACTATCAGCAATTGCCTCCACCCCCGTCATGGAACTGCACCCATTGGCAAAGGCTCTGAGTACGATGTACAGCATTGCCATGTTGAGAGGCTGTTTTTCTAAGGAGGCAGCTGGCAGCAAGGCGCCATCCTGGGTAATAGCTTGGTATATTCCTGTTACTATGAGAGCGACCATACCCAGTAAAAAGGCATAGGTCGGATATACAAACATGTTGGAGGATTCCCGCATTCCACGCAGGTTCACCAGCATCAATATGAAAAATAAAATACCTAAATCGATTCCCACTTCTCTACCTGCTAAGCTGGGAAAAGCCGATACTATGGCTGCTGTTCCTGCGGCCACACTTACAGCTGCCGTTAGAACGTAGTCAGCAAAAACCGCACCGGCAGCTACTAGCGCAGGAAGCTCGCCAATGTTCTTTTTGGCAACGGCATAGGCACCACCGCCTCCTGGATTTGCCCGGGATACTTGCACATAGGATAACGCCACAATAATTAATAGAATCGATACTGCAATAATGATGGGGGATAAATATCCATAAGCGATAATCCCCTGAGCGGCCACTAATACGAGTAAGGCTTGTTCTGGTCCATAAGCCACCGATGATAGAGCATCTGAGGAAAATATGGACAGAGCCTTCCACTTGGGCAACCGCTCATGCATCATTTCCTTATTATGAAGGGGCTTGCCAATGAGAAGGCGGCGAGCAATATTGATCAACTTTAATCTAGACCTCCTTATGATCCTTTTTCTATATACGCCACTACATTTTAGTAATAAGTCCGTCCCTTCTTTTCAAAATCCAGTTGCATCAGTACTGCCTAAGCTAAATACCAGATGCAGGTCTACAGAATTTATTATACGCTTTTTATGAGATTATATATCCTATTATTTTTCAAGAAAGGTTATATTTTCATGAACTTTTAATAATCAGTAAGAAAAATGCTGAATCTACTAAAAAACTTTGTGGCTCATACTTTCTAGAACAGCAAAAAAGCTTCGCATAATTTGCGAAGCTTCAAATGTACGTGGTGCCGAGGACCGGAATCGAACCGGTACGGAGATTTCTCTCCGACGGATTTTAAGTCCGTTGCGTCTGCCAGTTCCGCCACCCCGGCATATTTGTCATATGCCAAACTGTTAAAGGCAATGTAGTAAACTATTTTTTTGGAGGCGACACCTAGATTTGAACTAGGGAATAAAGGTTTTGCAAACCTCTGCCTTACCGCTTGGCTATGTCGCCATCATTGGAGCGGGAAACGAGATTCGAACTCGCGACCCTCGCCTTGGCAAGGCGATGCTCTACCGCTGAGCTATTCCCGCAATCACATATTTGAAAAAATGGTCGGAGCGGCAGGATTCGAACCTGCGACCCCCTGGTCCCAAGCCAGGTGCTCTACCAAGCTGAGCCACGCCCCGTTTAAAAAATGGTCGGATCACCAGCAAAACATACTCTCAAAGAAAACGATCTTCAATGGTCTTTTTGTTTCGCTATATACCAGCAATTTATTAATAAAAACAGCCGTTATTATCGTTAAAATTTAAACTGTGGTGACGAGTTCTAATTATAGCAGAGGAATTAATATCCGTCAACAACATTTTATATAGTAATTTTTTATATTTATAAATAGCCTCTTAAAAATAAAACCTTTTAAACGCGAAGACGCAAAAGAACACGAAGAATGATGTTTCTTCGTGTTCTTCGTATTTCTTCGCGACCTTCGCGATTAATTGTTTTTAATTCTTAAGCGATAGCGGATGCAAGTTTTGCTCCAAGTTCTTTGCATGATGCAAGTCCTTCATCGTCAGGAGCGTTTTGGATCGTCAAGGCATCACCCACAAGTTTAGCCCCTTGACCTTCCATTCGCTCTACCCAGTCTCTCATCCATTGACCATCTCCCCAGTCATAAGAGCCAAATAAAACTATAGGAATCCCAGATAGATTTTCCCCTTCTAATGAAGTAATAAAAGGATCGAACTCGCCTTCTTCCAATACTTCATTGCCCATTGCAGAACAACCCAATGCGACTGCATCAGATTTTAGTACATCATCTTTACTCGCTTTATCCACAGAAAGTAAATTCACCGAAACTCCATCTACCCCAGCGCCTGCTGCAATGGCTTTAGCCATTTCTTCAGTATTCCCTGTCCCACTCCAATAAATAACGGAAATCTTCTTCATACATTTATTCCCCCATTTTTTATTTGATTGCTTTAACCTCTTACTTATACTCGCTTAGTCTTTTTGATTTTTATGGAGAATACATCCTGTATTCAGTCCTAACATGATAACGATATTCATTATCATGTTAGGACTGAAAAAAATACCCTAATGGGCTTTTCAAACATTTATAAGCTGCTATATGTAAGAAGTTTGAGCTACTTAGCTAATGAAGTATGTAATTGAATTATGATATTAATTCTCAATTCAATGACTATATTTTATCAATAAGATTCATTCCTGTCAATAAATAAATAAGAAAAATGTTAGTGCATGCTTTAAAACATCTAAAATAGAATCGAACCGCAGAGGCGCAGAGAACACAGAGAAAAGATAGAGAGGCTAGAAGCACACTCTACTCTCAGTGTCCTCTGCATCCTCTGTGCTCTCTGTGTCCACCGTCTCTTAATACTTATAATTTTTTCTCATATTCTTTAATCATAAATAGGTCAAATCTAAATGAAGTTTTATTTCTCCGGCTTCAAACTTCATACTGAGCTGAGATACATTCTTTTTATACAGAATGAAATGATTTTCGCCAACAATGGTAAGAGGAGGTGTGATTTGATAATGATAGTCTGTTCCTGCTAATAAGGCTTTTGCCCTGCCAGCTATCATATTTACTAATTCAGCAACGCCATCATACAGTTCTTCATCCGCCAATTCAATAGAGGCAATACCTGTCATAAAGGAAACAATCATCGCCGCATTTTCTTTGCTTAGTCCTATGGAAAGCAAGGCATTATGGGTACTTAAAATCATCATCACTCCAGTAATTTCACTTTTATACTCTTTAGGAACAGCTGCTTTTTCTTGTGCCGGGCAAAGTTCTACGCCAACCATAGTGCTAAATACATCAGAAACAGACTCTGCTAAACATTTTTGCAAAAATAATTCTTTTGAAGGTTCCATAGGCTACCTCCCCTCTCCCATACATTCTAATACTTTCTTCATGAGTTCCTCAATGGTAAAGGGCTTTACTAAGTAATTAATGGCTCCAGCCTGAATCGCTCTTATAATATTTTCTTTTTCGCTCTCTGTAGTTACCATCATTACGGGTATATGCTTAAGAGATGCTGTATTTTTAATTTTCTCTAAGAAAACTAAACCATCCATACCAGGCATATTCCAATCTAATAATATTAGAATAATTTCTTCAGAAGATTCCTCTAAAATGGTTAAGGCCTCTATCCCATCCGCGGCTTCCACCAATTCATAATCAAGTACCTCTACGCCACTGCGTATAATTTTTCGAATGATGGCCGAGTCATCTACGGATAATATTTTCATAACATCCACCCCTCACAGTATAAAAGTTAGCATTTTTATAATACTCGGCTTCAAAATATTCGTTATAATCTAAGAATACTTCTGAATTTCCTAGAATTAACACACCTTCTTTAGTTAAAGAGTTCGTAATTTTCTTAACGATTTCCTTTTTTAATGCTTCTGAAAAGTAAATTGCTACATACCTAAAAAAGATCAAATCAAAGAATCCTAACCCTATAAAACTATTCTGCAAATTAAACTGCCTGAATTGAACGCTGTTTTTGATTCTCTCATCCAGCAGCCATGTACGCCCTTCCTGGCGAAAATATTGTTCTCGATAATCCAAGGTCATTCCGCGAGCCATCGTTATATTGTCATACTTCCCCAGTTTGGCAAGCTGCAAAACCGTATGTGAAATATCGGTGGCTACGATCTCGAAATGATTCAATGTAATATCGGCAATTCCATGCCGCAGGAGATAACGATCAATACACATAGCAATGGAATAGGGCTCTTGCCCAGTAGCACAGGCAGCACTCCAAATGCGAATTTTTCCGCCCATACCTTGCCTGATTGCTGCAATGTATTTCGGCAACAGCTGGTCTTCTAGAACTTCCCAAGGCGTTTTATCTCGAAACCATAATGTTTCATTTGTTGTAATCGCATCAATAATTTCTTCTGTCAAAGCGGCTTGCTTCTGCTGACGCAGCATGTTATACAATTCATCAAAACTGGATAATCCAAATCGTATTAAGAATTTGGAAAGCCGGCTCTCAATCAAATACGCTTTCTCATCCCGAATTACAATGCCGCAGTGTTCTTCAATATATTTCTGAAATAATTGAAATGCCTGGGAAGATAGGTGTCCATTCATCATCATCCCCCCCTAAAATATATCTTTTTATTGTCTCTATGCTTATAATGTCGATTGTTATATTCGAAAGCGTTTTGCTAGCTCTTCTAATTTCCCAGAAACCAGGACAAGCTCATCGGCAGCCTGAGTGGTCTCCACTCCTTTACTGGCTGTGTTATGTGAGGCTTTATTGATTTCATTCATACTAATAGCTATCTCTTCAACGTTGGCAGCGATTTTCTGGGAAGTACTCGCTACCTCACTCATTTTTATCGACGCACCTTCCGTATTTTTTGCCAACTCCCCTGCTGTTAAGGATAGTTCGCTGACAGAATGAGCAATTTCTTTTACTCCCTGTGTACTTTCTCCAGCCCCTCGCGCTACATGGCGGGATTTCTCTGCAATATCGCCAATTTCATTGGATATCAAATGTATCTTATCAGAAGCGACAATCACAGCAGAGGATATACCTCCCACCACAGTAGACTGTTCGGTTACAGCTGCTGCAATGTTATTGCTATTCGTATTCATCACATCAATAACCTGGGTAATACCGGATACTGCTTGTACTGCCTCTTGCATTTTATCTTGCATCGCCTCGATCTGAGTCCTTATCTCATCTGTTGCTCCTGCTGTTTGCTTGGCTAATTCCTTGACCTCATTAGCCACAACAGCAAATCCTCTGCCCGCATCACCCGCGCCTGCAGCTTCAATAGCTGCATTTAGTGCCAGCATATTGGTCTGATCGGCAATGTCATTGATCAAATTAACTACCTTACCAATCTGTTTTGATACGCCGCTTAAAGTCTGAATAATAATTGTAGTTTCCTGTGCTCGCAGCTCTGCATCTTTGGCTACGGAAATGGATTGCTGACAATTTTTTCCCACTTCATTTAAAGAAAAATTAATTTCTTTTACGGCTATTACCACATCGGATACAGAACTTGATACATCTTTGGCAGAGCCAGCAACTAGGCTGATACCTCCAGATATTTTTTCAATAAGACTGCTTACTTGATCTAAACTGACAGATGCCTGCTCAGAAGCAGAAGCCAGACTATGAATGGTTGAAGAAATTTCTTCCGTGGCCACAGAGATGGAGTGTATATTTCCGTTTAACTCCAAAGATGCATTCGCTTCATGAGTAACACTTATATTGATTTCTTCTGTAGACTCACTGGCACTGTTAATAACAGCACTCATTTCTTCACTGTTGGATGCTACGACCTCCGCAACCATCAGCATGCTATTGGAGGATTGATTCAAAACAATAACGGTGTCATAGATTTCTTTCGTCATTTGGTGCATTGTCTCAATGAGTTTATTAAAAGACAACGTCAGCTGCCCTATTTCATCTTTAGAACTTGCTTTTCCTGTTATGGTAAGATTACCGTTTTCTACCTGGGACATGAGATTTTGCAGTTCCTTCACAGGCTCTGTAATTTTCCTAGTTATAAATACAGCTAAACTCATCGCTGCCAAAAAACCTATACCAAGTAAAATCGCCATATTCTTAATTGTCTCTTCCGCTTCTGCTGAGTTACTTCTTGCCTTTTCGCCTGCATGTGCCATTTGTAAATCAATTAATCGATCAATAAGCTGAGTCAGTTCTAATGAAAATTGATTGCCTTGCCCGGCATAAATAGCATAAGCAGCTTGATTATCTCCTGCCTGGATAAGACGTAATGCTTCATCCAAAATAACGCTCCACTTACCTTGTATGATTTTCAACTTATTGAATTCCTGTCGAACCATTGGCGATTTAATACTTTGTTCAAACTCCGCCAATTCCATATTCATCTTATTATGCAATTCATCAATAGAAGTACGATATTGTTTTTTCCTCTCTGTATCTGTTTCAATAATGGATTGACCGACAAGCACTCGAATCTGCTGATAGGACATCGCCGCCTGGGCAATATCTCCCAGAGGAATGGTATTAACCTCATATAACTGCTGATCACTCACTTCGATTTCCTTAATATTACGTATTCCCACTACCCCCATAAGACCCGCAATAAAGACAATCAGCATAAAACAAATCATTAGTTTTTTGCCAATATTTAAGTCATTAAACCACTTCATGCCTTTTTCTCCTTCCCATGTTCCATTTATATCGCATCAAATATTTTATTTATATCTAACAGTATAATAATTTCTTTATTATACTTTACTATTTCCGATATAAATCGTCCTTGCAGATTCTTTATATTTGCTGGCGGCATTTCGCACATATCGGGTGTTATATCAATCACTTCTGCCAGTTTTTCAATAAAAAAACCTATATGATCTCCCTGAAAAAGCCCTTTTAGAATTATGCATTTTGTTTGCTTATCTTCTTGCTTCTGATTTAAATGTAATATCTGGGCTAAGTGAAATAAAGTCACCACTTGCCCACGCAAATTCAGAAGACCTACTACGTGGGGTGCCCCCCCTGGAACAGTCGTATACTTGACATTTCGATTAATTTCTTTAGCAAACACTATATCAATGCCGAACAAACTACCACCAAGATAGAAGGTCAAAATTTTTCCTGTCATGAAAATTCTCCTCTTAGAACTTGCACATCTGCCTTATCAAATTTCAATTGGGTATACTGTTCCGGACACTCATCTCAACGATTTCATGCAAATCCACTAACAGCACGATTTTTTCATTGATGATCGTGGATCCTAATAGTCCTTTTCCTTGGATATCCTCTTTTACCATCAAGGAATCCACTTGTACGGTATCCTTTATTGCTCTTACCAGAAGACCTAAGGAAAGGTTATTCCCTTTAGGTGTAATCACATACATTTTCTCACCTGATTGTTCTTTAGAAGCAACTGGCAGATACTGTTCCAATCGGATTAATTGCATGATATTTCCTTGAGAATTATAGTATTGTTTATTCCCAACCTCTTCGATCTGGTGAGGGCTGATTTCGTTAACCCTTGCGATCATGGACAAATGCAGACCAAGTATCTCCGGTCCGGAACATTGAAATAGCAATAAATACTGCATCTCTTGTATTTGGTTCTCTAATGATACCACTTCCGATTGAGAACTTTCCACCCCTTCTTCGGAAAACACCAAATTCCCCATACTGGCAATTCCGTCAACATCCAAAACCATGGCAATACTGCCATCACCTAAGATCGTTACTCCTGAGTACACTTTCACTTCTTTTAAATGATTAGGCATGGGCTTTACTAAAAGTTCTTCCTGACCATGAATGGCATCAACAATGATACCAAAGGTTCTTCTGGCAATTTTTATAATCAGAATTCGTGTAATAGGGCTTGTTGCTTCGAAGTTTTTTTCCAAACCAATCACATCCGCAAGGTGAACAATGGGAACCAATTTCCCACGCAGCTGCAGTACTCTTCGCTCTTGAATCCACTGCAATCTCCCTGTCTCTTTTCCATCTACGATTCGCACAATTTCCTGTAAATGAGTCTGAGGCAAAGCAAAGTTATGCTTGCCAACTGCTAAAATAAGAGAAGGTATAATCGCTAAGGTTAAAGGCAGCAGCAAACGAAAGGTTGTTCCTTTTCCTTTTAAGGTATGCAGCTCTACAATACCGCCAAACTTTTCAATATTCGATCGGACCACATCCAAACCTACGCCCCGGCCTGAAATATCACTTACCTGGGAGACGGTTGAAAAACCTGGTGAGAAGACTAATTCTGCCATTTTACTATCACTGATATCCATTGCTTCATCTTGTCCAATCAGCCCTTCTTGCAAAGCTTGCTGCTTAACCTTCTCTATATCAATTCCTGCTCCATCATCCATGATATCGATAATCACCCGGCCGCCTTCGTGCCGAGCTTTTATCTCGATCATTGCAGTAGGATCTTTCCCTAAAGCCTTTCGCCTCTCAGGCTTTTCTATGCCGTGATCTAATGCATTACGTATTAGATGGGTAAATGGATCGATCAATCCTTCCAGGATGGATTTATCCATTTCCACTTCCTTTCCTTCCATTTTTAGTGTAAGGCTTTTCCCCAATTTCTTTGACAGATCACGTACTAAACGTGGAATGGAATGAAATAAAATGGAAATGGGCTGCATCCGCGTACGCATAATCTTTTCTTGCATTTCGGTGGTGGTATGATCAATCTTTTGTAAAACAGCACGAATACCCGGTATTCCGTCCACATGTGATTCTAATAATCGCAGCAATTGATTTCTTGCCAGTACCATTTCACTAGACAAATTTACTAGATTATTAAGTAAAGCAACATCCACTTTAATCCGTTCTTCAACCAAATCATTTTTAATTTTTTCTTCTGAAAAATCTAAAGCCTTCTGCTTAGTGTTAAGCAGTCTCTCTTCTTTAGGATAAGCTGATTTTTCTTCTGTTTCCGACAATAGTTGAAAAATTTCTGCACTTTGAGTAGAAATGGAAAGCTCCTCAATCTCTCTTGCATTGGCACCAATTGCCATGATTGCAAGTTCTTTTTCCAGTACAGTACTAAACAAAAATATGATCATGTTCCCAAAAGAATTCTTATTTCGAATATAACTGTTCAAGATGGTTCCAATAGACTGAATACTCTTTGACATATTGGTAGAAAATCGCTCTACATCACTCTGTTGAGAATCAAGTGCATGTACATATTTATATATTTTATGGCCTTTCTTTCCCAATTCAATAATCATCTTGTTATCGGCATCATCTTTATGCTTCTTTACTGCTTTTTGGGGTATTTCAGGTATGAAGATCTCATCCCCAGCATCTAATGGTTCAATCAGCTGAGCTTCCTTTCCACTTATATAAATATGCTGCAGCCTTTTTACCAAAGAAGCAATGTCTCGTTCTTCACTTATAGTGATATGATCTAATAGTTCCCGCAGCTCATCATTAGCCATTAATAATGCATCTACGATGTCAAATGTGAGAGCAAGTTCCCTGCTCCGTATCTTTCCCAGTACACTTTCCATGGCATGAGATAATTCAACGATTTTCTGAAAGCCAAAGAAACCTGCTGTCCCTTTAATATTATGGGCCGAGCGAAAAATTGCATTGATCACATTTTCATCATACTCTTTTTGTTCAAAGGACAGCAGTCCTGACTCTATCTTTTCTACATGTTCTTTTGCTTCTACAACAAATTCCTGAATCAGTTTTTCATCCTTCAGCATGCTACCACCTCTTCCTAAGTCAAACAGCAATCCATCTATTTCTGCCTTCACGCTTCGCCCGATATAACGCATCATCAGCTTTCTTAATCAACATTTCATAAGAGGAATCGGGATCTGGCATCATTGTGGCAACACCTAAACTAATCGTAACATAGGAACTAATTGCAGATGCACTATGAGGTATCTGCTGCTCTTCAACAGCTAACCTGATTTTTTCGGCAATCTTTTGTCCTCCAGCATAATCCGCAGCATACAAAACAACTGCAAATTCTTCACCACCATAACGTGCCTTTATATCTGAATTGCGTTTTACACTATGATCCAATACTGCTGCAACTTTTTTTAGGCATTCATCTCCTGCCAGATGTCCATAGGTATCATTATAAAGCTTGAAATAGTCTACATCAATCATGATAAATGTCATTATTTTTTTCTCTCGTAATGCGTGCCACCACTCTTTAGCCAAATAGTTTTCCAAACATCGTCTATTGGCAATACCTGTAACTTCATCTTCCATAGAAAGATCTTTTAACTTTCCATTTACAGTCTGTAACTCCCGCATAATATTTTCCATCACTCGTGTAGTCTCGTATAAGGTGGCATTGCGCTGCTCTAATTCATATTGATAACTTAAAATACGGCTGCCAACGGACAATCGGCAACTCAGTTCTCTTGGATCAATTGGCTTAGTCAAAAAATCATCTGCTCCGGCATCAAAGCCAATAACCATATCTTCTATATCGCTTCTTCTTGCCGTCAGCATAATGACATACGTATGGGACGTTTTTGTGCCTTGTTTTATCCTCTTACATAGCTCCACTCCATCTATACCGGGCATAATCCAGTCTAAGAGCACAATAACAGGCTCATTAATAATCTGGAATATCTTCCATCCACTTTCACCATCAGCAGCAAGGATCACTTCATATCCCCATTGCTGTACCATTTCTGAAAGGATGGTGCGAATGCTTTTTTCATCATCAATGATTAATACTTTCATTTGATCTCACCCTATTATTAAAATTATCTTCGGCTCTATACTCACAGTTGTCTTACTACTATATAATGATTCGCCTTACTCCGCTAGATCTTATTATGATTTGTCTTGCCTTCTACTCTAAAGAGATTTAGTCAAAAAATCAAGGAAATCATGCTTTACCATGTAAATCACAAGTGTTCATGAGTAAATAATAAAAAAACCTCTCTAATATAATATCCCCTACAGAGCAGACACTAAAAAAGTCTCTCTGTAGGGTCTTTGTATTATAGAAAGGTTTGCTATTCAGGTAGATTTCTACATTTTAAATTGTCTAACAATCCCTTGAAGTTCTTCTGCCATTTTAGCTAATGCTTGGCTGGATGCAGCGATTTCTTCCATAGATGCCGACTGCTCTTCTGTGGCGGCAGATACGATTTGTGTCCTGCCAACCGTTTCTTGACTAATCGTGTCAATGTCATGTACCGATTCCACAATCTGCTTACTGCCGGAAGCCATTTCTTCAATAGACGTTGAAGTCTCCTTGATATGCATCGCTAATTGATCAATGAGTGCTGATATATCCCTAAAAGCTTGCCCTGCGGTATTAACCACTTGTGCTCCTACATTAACCTCATGGCTGCCTTCCTCCATCGCAACCACTGCTTCTTCGGTATCCGATTGGGTTTCCGTAATTAAATCGGCAATTTTCTTGGCGGCTTCTTGGGACTGCTCTGCCAACTTACGAACTTCCTCAGCAACAACAGCAAAGCCCCTGCCATGTTCACCTGCCCGTGCAGCTTCTATAGCAGCATTTAGCGCTAGAAGATTAGTTTGAGCAGAAATTCCCGATATCGTATCGACAATCTGTCCAATTTCTTTGGATCGTTCTCCCAATCTCGTCACCACTTGAGCTGACTTAGTCACCGTTTTCTCTACAATTTCCATCTGACTAATTGCCGCATTTACGGCTTGGGTACCATCTTGGGTAGCTTTAGAGGTTTGATCGGATACGCCACTTATGATTGCTGAATTCTCGGCAACTTTCTCAATGCCTGCAAAAAGCTGCTGCACTACAACAGTCGTAACATTCACTGCACTTGCCTGCTGCTCAGCCCCCTGTGCTACTTCACTAATCGTCGCTGCTACTTGATTCGTAGCTTGAGCCGATTGCTCTGCGCTTGCTGTCAGTTCTTCTGACGAGGCAGCAACTTGCTCAGATGAAGATGCGACCTGGCGCACCAAGCGCTGCAAGCTGCCAGCCATGCTATTTAATCCAACCCCAATATCACCAATTTCATCCTGGTCTACCACATTAATATTCTCTACACCAAGATTTCCTTTTTCGATCTCATTTAGAAACATGCAAACGGATTTTAACCGTCTGGCAATTGTATTGGATAATCGCCAGCCTAAGAACAAGCAGAGTAAAACAAAAAATCCTGTTAATGTGAAAATAACGATTCCCGCAAATCCAGCATACTCTTGCCCCATACGATTCGCCTTTTCACTTTTGTCTGACATGAAGTCAGCTAACTCTTTAAGAGTCGAATTAACAATTTCCAATTTGCCGGCCGCCTGCTGGGTGAAGTAAACATATGCTTCCTGCTTGCGCCCTTGCTGAGATAATTCGATAGCCTTTTGACGCTCTGTTCTATATTGACCGATTGCTTCTTTTAGCACTACTAACTTTTCCCGTTCGAAGGACCCCAAATTTTGACTTTCATATGCCTTTAATGTTTGGTCTGTTTCTGCCGATAAAGATTTCATCTGCGTGACTAAGGCATCTTCTCTTGCTTTATCGAGATTACCAAAAATCATTTCCAAAATCATTCCATGGACGGCTCTAAAGTTATGTCGTGTTTCATTTAACCTCTTAATCGACAACAGATTTTCACTATACATAATTTTCATTTCGTTACTCATCGTGTTAGTATAATAATATCCTATAGAACCAACTAAAAGTGTTGCTATTGATATTATTAAGATAATTGCAAGTATTTTCCCCTTAACCTTTAGCTTCACGCCAACCTCCTAAAATAATATAAATGTAAAAATATAACACCAGGCCAAGATGCACTGGTGCTAATTACAATTCTACATTGAATCGGCAACCTGGCAATCATAGGATATTTCCCTTAGACCCATGGCTTTGCGTCCTTATCTTTTGATAAGTTTGCCAATATATTTTTCTACTCAATATTACATTATATTACATAAACTGTCAACATCTCCCATGATTGTTAGCATTAAGGGTATATCATGACTTTCGACTCAAAAGAAATGCTGTAATAATCGCTGTTAAGGGTATGGAGCAAATAAGCCCTATGCTTCCCGTGAGGGCTCTTGTGATCTCTGTTGCGACAATGTTCAAGTTCATAATTCGCATGAATGATACATTATCTTGTGACGCAATCAAAAATATCAGAGGCAAGGAGCTGCCAGTATAAGCCAAAATCAAGGTATTTGCCATCGTTCCCATAACATCGCGCCCAACATTGATACCAGAGTTGAATATTTCAGCAAAACCATAATGAGGACAAGACTGCTTGATCTCGTACTGAGTCGACGCAATGGATATGGTAACATCCATAACAGCACCTAATGATCCTAAAATAATGCCTGCAAATAGTACCTCTTGAAAGTTCATAAAGTTGAGGGTCGTCACCTTTAGCATCATTGCTTCTTCACTATCCAGCCCAGTCAGATGCATCCAGGAAATCGAAATGGCAGCCAATACACCAGCGATAAGTACGCCACCAACGGTTCCTAAAATAGCACCCCAGGTCTTTGCATTCCAGCCGCTAATGGTGATTTGAGTAATGGCTGTAATCACTGCACAAACAAGCATCGTAGCAATGATAAAATTCCAATGATAATTTAAGATTAAAGGTACCATACCTTTAAGAATAACGACCACCGAAAAACAAATAACAAAAATTGTTTTGATACCTATAGTCTTCCCTAGAATTAATAAAGATAAAACAAAGAGACCAACCAGGACATACGTAGGAAAAAGACGATTATAATCAGCAATATGATACTGTTTTTCATTCTGCACTTCACTCACAGCAAGAATAATCTTATCGCCAGGGCTGGGAATGATATCAAATAAAGGCTGATTCGTAATATAATTAATGCTTTGCACTTGTTTACCAGACTCCGCTCCTGACGTGAGCAGGACTGTAACTAAACTTTTACTGCTGATACCTACTTTTTTATTGGGTGTGACATCTAAAGATTGTATAGTCAATACTACGCCATTTACATACTCAATGGATTCCGCATTACTTCCTGCCCCTAGAACGGGCAGGGTGCCAAAAAGTAAACAGGCTATGAAAGCGACTAAAATATAGCTGGGAAAAATACGTCTTAATTTCATTTAAGATCTCCTTGTAATAAAAAATATAATGTGACAGCTATACATGAATAGAAGCATAATGTTGTCCCGAGAGGCAATTTATGCTTCCATTATTATTAGAATCACACTCTTACAATTCTAATTTAAGAAATTCGACTACTACCTACATAATTTCCTGCAAACCGGACTAAGCAATAAGAAAAAGACTGACGCCCCTTTAAAACATAGCCATTTTGAAACACAGTCGCTGTGTTTAACGTTGTCCTTGAAGCAAATTATACTTTTAGGGCATAAGAAAAACTAGGCACCTATTCCTCATGAGAAAGGTACCTAGCTAGGATAAAACCTTATTTAAGAAGTCATCCTCCAATTTTTACTTATAGGCGAAATTGAGAAACAACCACTTGCAATTCGTTTGCCATACTAGCTAAGGCTTGGCTGGAAGATGCAATTTCCTCCATAGAAGCAGATTGTTCTTCTGTTGCCGCCGAAATGGTCTGGGTATCTCCTGCTGTATTACCTGCTATGCTTTTCACACTATCTACAGAAGAAACAACATCACCGCTGGAAATGGAAAGTTTCTCAGCAGCTGTACCAATATCCTGGATCTGGCCATTTAACTGCTCAATCATTGTAGTAATAGCATGAAATCGTTCACCAGCACTCGTAATAATCTCTGTGCCTTTGGATGCTTCAATCGTTCCCTGATTCATAGCTGCTACTGCTTTACCAGTCTCTGCTTGGATGTCACGGATAATGACAGCGATTCTTTGCGCTGCTTCTTGAGACTGCTCAGCTAGCTTTCGGACTTCATCGGCTACTACTGCAAAACCTCGTCCTTGCTCGCCAGCTCTGGCTGCCTCTATAGCAGCGTTAAGCGCCAATAAGTTGGTCTGCCCGGCAATGCCGCTGATGACATCGACAATTTCGCCAATCTGCTGCGAACTTATCCCTAATTGCTGTACGACTTGTGCAGATTGGGTAACAGACTCTTCAATGATCTGCATTTGTTTCGTTGCCAGGTTCACTGCTTCTCCGCCATCACTTGCCACCTGAGCCGTTTCCTCTGATTTTGCAGATACCTGATTGGCATTGTTAGCAATGTGAGTAATAGCTGACGCCATATCCCCTACGACTGAAACCGTTTGGTCTACTGTCACCAGTTGACTGGATGCACCGCTGGCTACATTCGTAACCGTTTCAGCAACTTGTCCTGCCGCCTGAGCGGACTGCTCAGAACTGGCTGTTAATTCTTCACTGGCTGCTGCTACTTGCTCAGCCGATTTTGACACCTGTCCTACCACATTGCGCAGATTATCAGTCATAGCTGTAAATGCTTGAACCATATCGCCAATCTCATCTTTGGCAGTATATTGAATATTAACCACTCGCAAATCACCGCCGGCGATACTTTGGGCTGATGCAGCTACTTTCCCAAGAGGTTTGGAAATACGCCGCGCTAAAAAGATGGCCAAAATGCAAGCTAAGATCAAGATTATCACATCTAAAATTCCAAGCAGCATCTGCACATGTTCCGTTGCATCAACATTCTGCTGTATTCTAAGGTCCATACGTTCGGTTAAGAACTTTACGGTATCACTCGTACTTTTCTCAGCAGCTTGGATTTTTGCTCCCGAAGCAGCTACTGCTTTTAAGGCTTCCTCTTGGCCTAATGTCTTACGAGCATTAATTCCTTGATCAGAGACCTTATGATATTCAGCTAGTGCTGCCCTAAGAGCAGCTACCTGTTCTTTGCCTTCAGGTGTAATTAACTTCTTTTCCAGGCTAACCAAAGTTGCCTCCATGTTTTTTCTGGAGGTTTCATACCCTTGAATATATGTAGGATTCATCGTTAAAATATATCCTCGAACTTGGGATGATTGAACATTTAATTCAATATTAAGATCCTTAACCTCAACTACTAAAGGAACGCTTCGCTTTAGCACATTATCATAGCCATCTTTCACATTGTCAATTTCATAATATGTATACACGTTAAGCCCTGTAAAAGCTATAACGATCATGATACATACAAATAGTATTTGCTTGCTAATTGATATCCGCATAAAATTCTCCCACCTTATCCCCTTAATAAATTTGTTAAAAATGACTTTTAGCTTGTCAAAGATTCTCTACTTAACCAATACTTTTATATTAATGTAACACAATTTGCTTATGTTAC
>DJJR01000011.1 GCA_002434245.1 Pelosinus fermentans | reverse complement strand
GGCTAATCAACATTCATGATAAGGAAGATCAAATTTTGGATTCAGACCTGGAATTGCTGATTGATGCGGCGATTCATGCACCTACTGGAGGGAATTCGCAGAGCTGGAAATTTACAGTTATACAAAACAAGGAAAAGCTTTTGGAACTTAACAGCCTGGTAAAAGAGTCCTTTGCAAATTTAATCGTGGATGAGAGCACCTATCGTTCTAAACGAACAGGAAAAATCTCATCTCAGCAAGAGAAGTACAGCTTTTATTATAATGCCCCTACATTAATCATTGTGTCCAATGCGAGAGAGTACTCGAATGCCATGGCGGATTGTTCGGCTGCAATTGAAAATATAATGCTGGCTGGTAAGTCATTAGGGCTGGGTTCTTGCTGGATCAACCAGCTAACTTGGTTTTGTGACGAAGAGAAAATGAGAAAAACTTTAACTGATTATGGCATTCCTGAAAACTATATAGTCTGCGGTGCAGTTGCTCTTGGTTATAGTGCGTCCAATGATGACAAACTAGTGCCGCGAAAGAAAGCGGATGTAAATATTATACGGTGAGGTGGTCCTAACGGATGGATTATGCTGAGAAAATTGTTTTAGTAACAGGCGGTGCTAATGGAATTGGCAAGTCTGTTAGCTGCGAATTTTTAGCTGCAGGGGCAACCGTCATTATTGCTGATATTGATGAGAAAAACGGCGAAGTATTCGTTCGTGAATGGAGACAAAATAATTATAAGGCAGTTTTTTATAAAATAGACTTAACAGACGTTTCAGCGATTAGAACCATGTATCAATTCATTATTAGCAACTATAAGAAGCTCGATATTCTGATTAATAATGCAGGAAAAGGAATTTTTAAACCGATTTGTGAACTGAAAATTGAGGAATGGGATGAGGTTATCCATCTTAATCTCAGAGCTGCATTTGTTACTGCCCAGGAGTTTGCAAAATGCCATAAGAGTAATAGTTACGGCCGGATCATTAATATTGCCTCTACCCGCTATGTAATGTCCGAACCGAATTCTGAAGCCTATGCAGCTTCCAAAGGTGGTATCGTAGCCCTTACTCACGCATTGGCTCTTTCACTCAGTTCCAAGAATTTTACCGTTAATGCCATCAGCCCGGGGTGGATTGAGAATCATCACTATGAGAAGCTAAGTGCAGAAGATCATGGACAGCATCCTTCTAAACGAGTAGGAAAACCGGAGGATATCGCTAGAGCTTGTCTATTTTTAGCTGATGACCAGAATGATTTTATAACCGGTCAGAATATTGTAATTGATGGCGGTATGACTAAAAAAATGATTTATATTGAATAGAGAATTGTTCCATTACTTTTGTTTGCTGTTAACATGAAAAGGGGAGACAGATACTTGTCGATTGTCGTCCACAGTAGCAAAAAAAACGGCTTTAAAGGTATCAATCCCCTGATTTTTTAGTTGCTCATAAAGCCAATCCTCCGATAGGTGGAGGTCATGTAATACCTGGAGTATTACCCTGCCTTCCATAATTACCGGATAGGTAATTCCACCGCTTGGTTTTGTAATGTTTAGATCCTGCAGATTTACCGGTGCTAGTTCCGGTTTTTTATAAACTGATAATCGTCCGTTTGCTTCGATCAGGGCGATGCTAACCTCTGTTATATTAAAAATCCCATATTCTCTTAATAACTCTAAAATATTTTCCAGTGAGTACTTTATTTTTTTGATGTTCTGTACAATTAGTATTCCGTCTTTTATCACAACGATTGGATCAAACGTTGTTAACCCTTTAAATTTTTGATTCCGGATTGCCAGCTCCGCGAAAAGTTTTTGCAGGATTCCAATTACTATAACGGCAAACGCAATATAGATATGGTTGATTTCAGGCTCGGCAATGTCGGCACCCACTACAGAACCTAGTGTGATAATGATCAAATAGTCGAAAACAGGCAGTTCTCCGACGGATCGTCTACCCATAAATAAGGTTACGATTAGCATCAGTGGCAAAATTGTAAAGATTCGTACTGCTATTTTGAATAAATCAGATGCAATTTCCATGGCTGCGTACTCCTTTTCTATCAGTAAACTTTTCCTTATTAATGTACCCAAAAGGGCGTGTCGCTTTGCGTTTTTTAAAAAAACATTTTGCGACACGCCCTAAGCGGCATTATGCTCATATTGTGTAAAAGCCCTGTTCCATTTCGTTATTAAAGTAAGATCACGCTTTTATTTTCCAAATGGCGAGTCCTCTCTGCGAACAAAGAATCCCTGATTATGGTTACAAACGGGGCAGATTTGCGGCGCCCCAACAGCTTTATGGATGTGGCCGCATTGTAGACAGATATATTCGGTGGGAGTATCGTTTTTAAATAGGTTATTGTTCTGCATTAGCTGTGCATACCGAGAAAAGCGTTCACTGTGTACTTTTTCAATTTTAGCGATCATATAAAAAGAATTTGCGATATTGGCAAATCCCTCTTCCTTAGCCTTGTCACCAAAGGAACTGTAAATCGTATCATGCTCGGCAGCTTCATGCTGGGCGGCAAGCTGCAAAAGCTCCAGGAGGCTATTGGAATTATCGATGGGATAATTAGCGCTTATCGAGATTTCCTGTCCATGAAACTCCTTTAAGTGATTATAGAATATCTCAGCGTGTTCCTTTTCCTGAGTTCCAGTATAATGGAAAAGCCAGTATAAGACCTCAAGGTTTTGCGTTTGTGCTTGGGCCGCGGCAAATTCGTAGCGCCGCCAAGCTTGGCATTCTCCTGCAAAAGCCTTTAAAAGGTTCTCTTTCGTGATGCTGTCCTTCAGTGCAACCATTTTTTATTCCTCCTAATTTCTTATACCATTAGTATGATCAAATATTTCATGGATTATAAGAAAAAAATGGAACGTAATAGGAGAATGCAAAGATTGACTGCTGCATAATCGTTAAGTCGGGGGTTCAATCTTCATGCAGTGATAAAGCTTTTTCTGTTTCTCCGTTATTTCGCTTAAGTAGTACTTTCCAGGTTGATGGTAATACTCAATGATATCCAATTCATCAAGCAATCCTTTCATTGTATAGTTCTTAAAAAGCCCATTTTCGTCCATGGCTTTCTTTATGTAGGAAAGATAAATGAGTGCCACAAATTGGACGAACAGCTTGTCTTCCAGATTTTCTTCAGAAGCTGCCGGCATACCGCACATGCTTAGCCGCTCTTTGAGGTTCCCAAAAGTTTCTTCAATCAGATCTTTCGTGCGGTACATTTTTAACGCTGCAGCAGGATCTTTTATCCCATTAGACAGCAGAACAAAGAAGCCATAATTCTTTTCCACCTGACTGATTGCGTCCTGATTTGGAATGATTTTCCTGCCGCGCACCGGAGTTTCTAAAACGTCATAATATTTTTGGTAAAGCTTTTCGTGCTCAGGCTTTTTTTTCCCGCTGAGAAGTTCTTCTTCCAAAGTATCAAGGAGTTGATTAAACCGCTTTTTGTCATCCGTGGCAAGCTGATCGTTATAATAATAATGAACGTAAATTCTTCTTTTATCGATAATAACTTCCCCGGTTCTCGGCTTAGTTGCCTTGTAGTCCCACTCTTGGGTGAAGCTTTTGATATAGAGCTGGTTTTCAGAATTATAGTGTTGTCGCGAAACAAAGCCGTCTCTGATTTCCTCCAGTTTATTGCGAACCAGCTTCAGCGATGTTTTTACGCCAATGAGAAACTTATGATGCTTTCGAAAGAGTCCGTTGATGTTTGCTTCGCTATAGAAACCACGGTTCATTACCAGATTCGACTTTTTCATTTTAAGAACGTCGATATCCTTAACCAGATTTTCAACGGTCTTTACATCCGTAATGTTACCGGGAAGTTTTCGGTAATATACCGGAAGACGTGACGATTCTCCGTATAACACAGAAAGGTTAAGTTGGGACAGACCGTCATGCTCCTTATTGTTGCTATACTTAACCTGCTTTAGGTTTTGGGAATAGGATGAGATAGAGGTGGTGTCATAGGCCAGATATTCCTGTTCAAGTCTTCGCCTGGACTGGAGTGCAAAGAACTTCATCTTCTGCTCTTCCAGTATGCGTCCGAAAAGCTTGGTGCTGCGTTGCGACGGAATGTCAAATTGGAAGGGATGAACATGCGTAACCGCCCATTTGTGAAATCGGTAAATGGAAGTATTCTCTTCGAGCACTAAGAAATAGGACAGTGATAGTATTTCTTTATAATCTGACGGGAAGCATTGCTTTAAATCTTCTATGATGCCAGTAGTTTGACCGATGGAATCGAGAAGATAGATCGCGCCGTAAAACAGTCTTTTACATCCGGCTGCCGGTATTGGCTCAGGCTTTGCTTCCGCTTCCGCTTCCGCTGTAGCATGCTCAAGCTGTTGCTGAAGTGTATATTTCTTATTTGGTACAAATAATCCCTCAATGTTTTTGCCTATATAATTGCGCTTTTGTTCAGAACGTTTTTTAGCCGAATTCCAGATCGAGATGTACTCGTAAACATATTCAGTGCCATTAATATTTTGCGTACCTCGGACAGGCATGTCATCACCTCATAGATATATTTCATATCGAGATAAGATGATGTGCAAGTTCTAAACCGCTTATTTTATAAGGATTTGCGGAATACTAGATATAAGTTTTCGGGACTTCAGGCTGCATCTATACATCTTGACTCTTTATGAAAATACTTTACAATAAGAATGAAATCGCGTCTAATATATAAATATTACATTCGTAAGTCGGAAAACGACTTAATTAGGAGGAATCATAGCGTGGAACTGCGTCAGCTTGAATATTTCACAGCTGTGGCGGAAGAATTGCATTTTGGCCGCGCTGCACTGCGGTTACAGATGACACAGCCACCTCTAAGCCAGCAAATTTTACAGCTTGAAAGAGAACTTGGAGTAAAATTGTTAAAGAGAACAAAACGACATGTAGAACTTACAAGTGCAGGGAAGGTTTTCTTGCAGGAAATTCGCCACGTTTTTACCCAATTAGAGCGGGCTAAGGATGCAGCTCTAAGGGCAGAGATGGGAATGCTTGGCCGGTTAGTGCTGGGGTTTGTCGGGTCTGCAACATTCGATATTCTTCCAATCATTGTTCGGGCGTTTCAGGAGCAGTTTCCATATGTAGATTTGGTTTTTCATGAGATGTCTACACCGATGCAAATTGAGGCACTTCACCATAAGGAAATTGACATTGGTTTTGTAAGAACCCCTGTGGCTGATCCGTTTATATCACTCTGTTCAGTTCATCAAGAGACATGTATCGCCGTCGTACCAAAGCTGCACCCACTTGCGCAGCGCGCTTCTATATCCATGGGTGATCTGAGCACGGAACGATTTATATTAGTAGAGAGGGAGGTTTGGCCGAGCTGGTACGATGACATCCTCTCAAAATGCCGTGATGCCGGGTTTAGTCCAATCGTTCGTCAGCATGTAAAAGAAATTCAAACCGTTGTCGGGTTGGTAGCAGCAGGACTGAGTATAAGCATCGTACCAAGATCAACGGCGAAATTACATGGGCGGGACGTGACTTATGTTAGTATTGAAGGAGAAGCCCCACGCGTAGAAATGAGTATCGCTTGGAGAACAGACGACAATTCAACATTGGTAAAACAATTTCTCGATACAGCAACAGGTTATAAAAAAAGGAGGTGAACCGATACTCCCGGGATTTTTCGGGAGATCGGAATGTATTGGACCCTGCGTCTATAGTATGGAATCTTTTTCTGGTTATGTTTTTAGTGTTATTAAATGGTTTTTTCGTTGCGGCTGAGTTTGCTATGGTTAAGGTACGCAGTACGCGGATTGACACGCTTTTACAGGAAGGGAATATGCGTGCCAAATATGCGAAGAAACTGGTGGACAATCTGGATGCCTATTTATCGGCCTGTCAACTGGGAATTACCCTGGCCTCGCTAGGTCTCGGCTGGATTGGTGAGCCAGCCATTGCCCATCTGATTGAGCCGATATTGCTGAAGTTCGGATTATCGGCCGCTATGATTCATACTGTTTCCTTTGCAATTGCATTCTCGGTTATTACCGCACTGCATATTGTACTTGGTGAACTGGCCCCCAAGTCCTTGGCCATTCAAAAATCTGCCAGTGTAACGATCTGGACATCGGTGCCGCTCATTGCTTTTTATAAGCTGATGTATCCGGCAATCTTTGTGTTAAATAATTTGGCGAATTGGATTCTCCGAATGGCAGGTATTCAAGTGATGAGTGAACATGAAGCTGCTCATACTGAGGAGGAAATTCGTATTCTCATGGAAGAGAGCCATCGGCAGGGTTTTATCAATAAGACGGAACTCACGTTTGTCGATAATATCTTTGATTTTGCTGAAAGACATGCCAGTGAAGTGATGATTCCCCGTACCGATATGGTCTGCTTATATGTACAGGATTCCTTTAGTGTTAATTTAGAAAAAGCGGTGAACGAGCGACTCACTCGTTTTCCTGTCTGCGACCCGGATAAAGATAACATCATCGGGTTTGTTCATAGCAAAGATTTGCTTGCAGCGCTTTCGAAAGGCAAAAATACTACACTGCAAGAAATGGTGCGGGAAGTCATCGCTGTTCCCGAGTCCATGCCCATTAGTGATTTACTGAAACTTTTGCAAAAGAACAAAGCGCAAATCGCGATCGTGATTGATGAATACGGTGGTACTGCCGGTTTGGTGACGATCGAAGATATATTGGAAGAAATCGTAGGCGAAATCCAGGATGAATTTGATGAAGAGCGGCCGGTTGTCGAAATCCGGGAGAAGAATACCCATTCTGTTGACGGTCGTCTGCTGCTAGGGGAAGTCAATGAAGTGTTTGGGATGAATCTGGATGCTGAGGATATTGATACTCTTGGCGGCTGGGTGACATCCCGGGTAGAGATGCCACCCAGAGTTGGACAGCAGGTCGACTATGCAGGCTATGCGTTTATTATCGAGGAAGTTGATAACATGCGCATTAGCCGGGTGTTGCTGCGCAAAATCTCAAATGATGAAGTAGAATCGTCAGAGTAGGGGCTGCCCAAGGCGGCAGGTGTTCTCATAATCACCGTTCCCTGTAATAGGCTCTAGAAGGATTTAGTATATAGAAAGAGAAGGTGCCATACTACGTTAGTTAGTGTATTATGGCACCTTCTCTTTTCGTTTGATATAGCGATAGAAAGACAATATAGAATATAGCGGTTTTAAATGGGACAAGGAACCTGTCCCTGTGTCCCATGTAAATTGGCAGATTGCAATAATATACTATACGTATTTTTTTCTTTGATGTATTATTCATGAGAATAACATCTGAGGAGCGTATCGCATGGACATTACAGCTTTTTTAATATACTGCGTTATTATAACCTTTACACCTGGACCTACCAACATTGTTATATTGTCGACGGTGCAGGGTTTTGGAATAAAAAAAGCTATGGAATACACATATGGAGCTACAATTGCCTTTGGTGCCTTACTTGCAATCTCTGCTATATTAAATACCGTGCTTGTGGTCGTAATACCTAAAATTTTGATTATAATGCAGATAATCGGAAGTCTTTATATTTTGTATTTGGCTTATCAGATATATAATATGGATACATCAGGATCAACGGTAGAACAAGTTGCTACCTTTAGGACTGGTTTCATTATGCAGTTTGTAAATCCTAAAGTGGTGTTGTTTACAATGACGGTAATTCCAAGTTTTGTTATGCCATACTATACAGAATACCATATATTAACAATATTTGTTGCAGTTATTACCATTGTTGGTTTTTTAGCATTTGTGACCTGGGTACTTTTTGGGGCGATTTTCAAGGATCTCCTACTGAAGTATCAAAAGCTGGTAAATATAAGTATGTCACTTTTTTTAATCTATTCTGCTATAATCGGTTCGGGACTAGTTGAGATTATGAGGAGATGATAGATATGGAAAAATTCATATATAAAAAATCATCAGATATCACTGCGCTATCAGCTAGTTTTACTGATTTCACATATAAAAAACATTGTCATGAAGAATACGCATTAGGTGTAACTCTACGTGGCATTCAAGAATATAATTTAGATGGCAGTTTACATTCATCATATGAGACTGGGGTTATGCTCTTTAATCCTGAACAGATGCATGACGGCAGGGCACATGATAGTAGGGGGCTTGATTATGTTATGCTATATATTGAGCCGATGCTGTTCTTGGAGATACTTGGGAAAAAAGAAATTGTTCGTTTTACATCACCAATTGTCTATAATCAAGCTCTTAGGAAAAGTATCTTAAGCCTTTCAGGCGCAATTCTAAGTGAAAAAGATGAAGCTTTGTGTAGTGAGTTGCTCTTATCTCTCGTAGATAACTTTAATCCAGCTACTATTTGTACAGATTACAGAAAAGACAATAAACTAATTAGAAAAGCAAAGGAAATGATTTATTCTAAATTAGAAGATGTACTGAGTCTTGATGTAATATGCAAAGAGCTTGCCATGTCAAAGTTTCAGTTTATCAGGTTATTTAATGCTAATACTGGAATCACGCCATATCAATATTTTATATTTTGCAAGGTAAATCGTGCAAAGCAATTGCTAGAAAGTAACAATGACATTTACGTGGCTATAGCAGAATGTGGCTTTGTTGATTTATCTCATTTAAATAAGCATTTTAAAAAAATTTATGGAATAACAGCGTCGGAATATAAATCAAATTTTAATTAAGGTGGAAATATCCACGTAATAAACAATTTGAACCTGTCCCCGTGTCCCATTAATATTATTGAAATAGAAACAAAAATTTAATATAATATTGTTAATGCACCAACGGGTGGGAGGACAGACCATGAACAAAGAAGAACAGGTCATAATGGGTTTCAGGGACTTATTAAATAAGATGGTTTTGCTTAATAAGTTTAAGATGGAAGACAGTCTTAAAGGTTATAAGCCTTCTGAAGTACATTGTATCGAGTACATTGGAAGAAATGTAGATTCCAACGTGGTAAAACTTGCGGAGTCCTTTTATATGACTACCGGTGCTATAAGTAAATTAACTAAAAAGCTCATAAAAAAAGGCACTATCGAAAGCTACCGGAAGCCGGATAACAAGAAAGAAATCTATTTTAGGCTTACTGACCAAGGAAAAGTAATTTATAAAATTCATGAGGAACTGCACAAAGAGTTTCAAGAGCGGGATAAATCCGTATTTGAGCAGGTAACCGAGGAACAATTCGACAGTATGCTTAGCTTTGTGGAAAAATACAGTAGGCATTTGGATGCAGAAATAAAGAAACTGGGATAGATACTAAGTTGGAATAAATTTGAATAATGAAAAGCTATAGGCAGCCCAACTCTATTGAGAACGGGCTGCATTTTTATTGCTATTATTTTGTTGACAAGGAAGCAAAAATGCGATACGATAATTTTGCTTCCGAGGAAGTTAAATTATCTTTTGAAGGGAGAAATTAATGCTCAAATTTAGACCATACAATAAACAGAACACAGAACAAACAATAGATAAACACGCTTTAATATTCGGTCTTATCTCTGTGTTTCTTTGCGGAATAGGTTTCAGTATCATAATACCTGTCGTCCCATTCTTAGTGCAGCCTTATACAAGCAATCCCGGAGAGCAAGCTATAGTTGTCACGCTGCTGACCTCTGTTTATGCAGTCTGCGTGTTTTTTGCGGCCCCCGCACTTGGAGCTTTGAGCGACAAATATGGCCGTCGTCCATTGCTCTTAGTATGCCTTTTGGGTTCCGCAATCGGATACTTCATTTTTGGCATAGGAGGAGCTTTATGGGTACTATTTGCCGGGCGCATAATAGAAGGTATAACAGGCGGGAGCATAAGCACTATCTTCGCATATTTTGCAGACATCATTCCTCCAGAACAGAGAACCAAATACTTTGGATGGGTGAGTGCCGTTGTAGGTGTAGGCACCGTCATTGGCCCAACTCTAGGCGGATTACTTGCCAAGTTTGGTTATTCTATACCCATGTACTTTGGAGCAATAATAACGTTATTGAATGTTGTTTATGGATTCTTTTTTATGCCTGAGAGCCTTGACAAGAATAATAGACTGAAAGAGATTACCTTTATAAGACTGAATCCATTTACACAGCTTGCAAACATACTTTCCATGAAGAACTTAAAAAGGCTGCTTGTCTCAGCGTTCTTACTTTGGATACCCAACGGGTCTTTACAGGCAATTTTTTCACAATTTACAATGGATACTTTCAATTGGAAGCCTGAACTAATCGGACTTATGTTTTCAATTATGGGTTTCCAAGACATCATCTCACAAGGTTTCATAATGCCAAAGCTTTTGACAGAATTGAGTGATAAACAGATAGCAATTCTTGGAATGGTTTCGGAGATTATAGGCTACGGTCTTATTGCAGCATCGGCTTTGTTCTCATTCTATCCTTTTCTTATCGCCGGAATGTTTATATTTGGTTTTGGTGATTCGATCTTTGGGCCTTCATTCAATGGGATGCTCTCCAAGTCTGTTGATTCTAGTGAACAAGGAAGGATTCAAGGAGGCAGCCAATCGATTCAGGCTTTAGCAAGAATGATTGGGCCTATCATTGGAGGTCAAATCTATGTATCACTCGGGTCTGCGGCACCCGCTTTTATGGGGATGATCCTTATAGCAGCGGCAATAGCAGTTTTGTATAAGGATACGCATATAAATCTATAAAAGCGCACAAGCGTTCCCATAATCATTGCCTCCCTGTAATGAGACGCATAGGCGTCGGCGGACCGCGTACTGATGGCGGAAGGAACCAGGACCATGATCACGTCGATTGTCGCATGAGTGAGCTGCGCCATGTGAATGGCCCAGTCCAGTGCTTTTTTGCTGTGTTCGCAGCTGTCGTAGGCAACAACAACTTTTTTCAGGTTAATCATTTTCCACTACCTCCTTTCCATGAATGTACTTAGCGTCCCGCAGGATGGGCTATAGCTGTTAACGGCTGCTGTATACATGGTCATAGGTTAAACGGGATATGGTTATTCAAGTTGTCGTAGACTAACAATTTTTCCCAGGCAGTCATTCCTTGATGACCGCTTGCCATTGGCAGGTAATCGCGCATCTAACCTCTGCTTGTCTTAATTAGGGCTTTTTTGAAGCTCGTCCATTGGGAAAATGTATCGGTTTCGTCCGGCACCAAGACCGGCATATAGGAGAAGTAACGTGATAATTAGCCATACGACAATAGAAGAAGCCCAGGTTTGCGTGTAATCAAATAGATAACCAATCAGAATTGGACCTGCGGCCGCTAACAAATAGCCCACAGACTGAGCCATTCCCGATAACTCTGCAGCTTGAGCGCCATTTCTGCTGCGTAGCCCGATAAAAGTAAATGCTAAGCTGATGCAGGCACCTCCGCCAACTCCCATCAAGGCAACTGATGTAGTGAGCAGTATTATATTTTTACTCAGCAGAAGTCCAAGCAGTCCCATAAAATAGACCAGGCAGAAAATTGCCGTAATACCACGTTGGTCGTTGAGGCGATCAGCTAATATTGGTACGATAAACGAGGCAGGGATGGCAATGATCTGGAAAAAAGACAGTAGCCAGCCGGCAGTTGCCATACTTAAGCCATGGCTTTGGAGAACTGCAGGAAACCAGGCAATGAAGCAATAAAAAAGAAATGACTGCAGCCCCATAAAGAAGGCCACTTGCCAGGCCAGAGAAGAATGCCAAACTGAGTTAGCAGTGGAAGCTGGTTTTGAGGTCATTACTGCTCTTTCGCGATGATAAAGTTGAGGCAGCCAAAAGATGATGGCTGCTACAGCAACCAAGATCCACACCAGCAGGGACTGACGCCATCCCCAATGGAGATCGTTGGCAAGCGGCACGCTCATGCCAGATGAAATTCCCGCCGAGAGAGACATGGCAATTGAAAAAATACTGGTTATTAATCCCACTTTTTCAGGGAATTTTTGTTTTATAATACTGGGGATTAGAACATTCCCGACCACAATTCCCATACCAATCAGAAATGTTCCGGCGAACAAGGCGGCACTTCCTCCTGCAGAGCGCAGTAGTATGCCGGCAATTAATACAATAAGGCCAAGAAATATGGCAAGTTCATTGCCTATTTTGGTGCCTAATTTAGACGAGGGCAGCGAAAGTCCTGCAAAGGTAAGCAATGGCAGTGTCGTAAGGAAGCCAGTCATACCGTTTGAAATACTAAGATCAGAACGTATATCGCTAACGAGCGGTCCTAATGCTGTCAGCGGAGTTCTTAAATTAGAAGCAATAAAGATAATTCCTAAAACAAGTAATACATTCTTGTGTTTTAGCATGGGTGTAAAGTGTCCTTTCAGTTCTCAATATTCTTAATCCATACATGTTATTTAGCACATTATTCATGCAATGGCAGTATATCTTCTTAGTGGGTTATTCGCTGCCCATCGCTTTGTCGAGCCGGGCCTTACTGATGTTATAGTCAAATAATGAGTTAGTATAGTTGGTTTTTGCCTGGTTGAGTGCCAGTTCGGCATCCATAACATCTAAATTGGTACCGACACCGGCACTATAAGCTCTTTGCGCAATATCAAAATTCACACTGGCTTCTTCAACAGCTACCTTGTTGGTGCTTATTCGTTTTTCTGCTTCTTTCATACCCAAATAAGCATCGCTAATTTCCAAGAAAATATTATCCTGTGTTTGTTGCGCTTGTTTCCGTGCGGCCAACTCGCCTGATTGCGCCTGCCTGATTTTGGCTTTGGTATTGCCGGAGTCGAACAGGTTAAATTGGGTTACCAACATAGTGGTCCAATCTCTGTTCGCCGTGCCTGCAAAGTCGTCATTATCCCAGGCCATGGTCCCGGTCAGCATAACCTTGGGACGCTGTCCGCTTTGGGCAATTTTGATTTGTGCTTCTTCTATTTTAATATTCGCCTGCTGCTCTGCCATCTCCGGACGATGCGCCAATCCATAGGCGGTAACGTCGTCAAGAGCCAAAGCATATTCTTGATAGATGAGCGGTTCTGTCAGCGTAATTTCGCTGCGTAAGGGTAAGCCCATCGTTTTATTTAGGCTGTAAACGGCTAAATCATAATCGTTTTGCGCTTTTACTAAATCATTTTCCGCATTTGCCAGCCGGACCTTGGTTTGCAGTACGTCATGCCAGGGTGCCACGCCGGTATCGAACATTTGCCGGACACGATTAAGATGAGCGTTAAAATCATTTACCGTTTGTTTGGCGATTTCTAATAGGGTCTGGTTTTGCAGCATATTATAGTAGCCTGTACTGGCCTCTAACTTGAGATGCTGTTTGGTGGCTGTGATTTCAAGCTGAGACACCCTGTGACTGAGTTTTGCTTGTTCAATTGCGTTTTCCGCTTTACCGCCAGTATAGAGTGGGAGGCTGGCGATGATCTGGTTGCTGAAATAGTTATAGGGGGAGACGGCTGCCGAAGAGGGTGACCAGGTGGGTGGAGAATTGGAACGCATATCCGTATGGGTATAATCAATGGATACAGCTTTATTGGTCTGAGCCTCCCTCAGCGCCCAGACGGTCTGGTCTGTGCGCGCTTCTACAATCTGTAATGCCGGATTATTCTTATACGTCAGAGCAATACTCGCATCAAGTGAGAGCTCCAGCGGCGCTGCCAGGGCAGTTTGGCAAAATATAACGAAAGCGGTAGCTGCCACAACGACTGTATTACTGAAAAAAAATGGTGATTTCACGGTTTCTCCTTTCGATTGGATTATTTTACGTTTGCATTATTTCTCGAAGAATTTCCCGATCCCTGGCTGCCAATGACGATGACATCATTGGCTTCCAGTAGTTGCGTAATTACTTCATGTTACTCCAGATGTTGAATTTCCGGCACCCTTTAAGGAATTGTTTTTTGTACCGGCATCTGGTTGTGCTTTGTACCAGGTAGCATACATAACCGGCAGCACCAGCAAAGTCAAGATGGTTGCTCCCAGTAAACCGCCGCCGATGGCAATCGCCATGGAGCCCCACAAAGTACTGGAAATCAGCGGAATCATGCCTAAGATAGCGGCTGCGGCTGTTAGCAAAATAGGGCGAAAGCGGCTGATTGTCGCTTCCACAATAGCGTCCCATAGCGAGTCGCCGGCCACCAGATATTGTTCAATCTGGTCCATCAATATAACGGCATTGCGCATAATAATACCGAATAAGGCCAGAATTCCCAATTGAACCACAAATCCCATAGGACTTCCGGTGAGGAGGAGACTGATGGATACACCGATAATACCAAGCGGCGCTGTTAAGAGGGTTAACAGCATTTTCGGTATACTTTGCAGCTGCGTCATGAGCAGAATCATAATGATAATCATCATGGCTGGGATGGGTTCCGCCAGGAACTTGCTGCTTTTAATACTGCGTTCCGTTGCACCGTCAAATTCAATGAGATAGCCGGCTGGCAGACTGCTTCTGAGTTCCTGGAGGCTGCCGTATACTTGTTTGGTCACGTCCGAGCCGGTAAGTTTAGACGTGGGATTCAGTTCCGCCTGTACCATAATCATGGGTAGCAGGTCGCGCCGGTAAATTAAGCCTTCTTCGGCGTCATAACGGATGGTGGCGATTTGGTCAAGCGGGACATATTTGCCGTTGCCGATATGGATGTTGAGGTCTTTTAGCCGTTCCGGGTTATTACGGTCCGCTTCTGCAAACCGGAGAACCATGCTGACGGTTTTATCATGCTCACGAAATTCGGTAATAGGTGCTCCAGACAACTGGGTTTGGAGGGATGCGGCCAATTCGTGGGAACTGAGTCCGAGGGCTTTTGCTTTTGCCTGGTCAATCTCCAGGTGCATTACTTTGCTTTTCTCATTCCAGTTGAGGTTTACGTTTTGTGTAGCTGGATGGGCGTCCATGACGGCGCGAACTTGTTCAGCGATTTCACGAACTTTTTCATGGTTAGGGCCTTTTACCCGCAGCATCACCGGATAATCGGGTCCCGTTCCGGTGAATAATAACTTTATATGCCCCCGAACGCCTGTAAATTCGGTGTTTAATAATTGCTCAGCTTTTTGGGCCAGCGTATTACGGGCTTGAACATCCTTGGTCACTACAATGAATTCAGCGAAATTCGATTTATTGAAGGTTGGTTCAAAACTGAGCACAAAGCGGGGAGCTCCTTCACCTACATGATAGGTGTAATAGGAAATATTCGGGTCGCCGTCCAATTCTTTAGCAAACTGGCGGGCCACTTCCTCGGTGTTGGTCAGGGAAGCTCCTTCCTGTAATTTGAGCTGGATGACGAGCTCCGGACGGCTGGAAGCAGGAAAAAATTCCTGTTTGACCAATCCCAAGAGAAAGATAGAGCCGATAAATACGGCGGCAGTAGCTGTTAGTACGGTTTTGCGGTGACGCATGCACCAAAGTAACAAGCGTTTAAATTGCCGATAAAACGGGGTGTCATAAAGGTCATGGTGCGCATTGCTTTCATCGGCTGTTTGCTGGGCCGGTTTTATTTTAATAAACTGGTAACCGAGCAAAGGCGTGACTGCTCCGGCAACCAGCCAGGAAGCAATGAGGGCGAAGAATATAACCCAAAAGAGAGTGACGCAAAAGTCAGCGGCAAGCCCTTTGGAAAAACCGATAGGAATAAAGCCCGCGCAGGTTATTAACGCACCGGTCAAACGGGGATAGGCGGTAGAGGTATAGGAAAAACAAGCAGCGTCAAAGCGGCTCCAGCCTTGCTCCAGCTTGACGATCATCATTTCAGTGGCGATGATGGCATCATCGACCAACAAGCCTAGCGCAATGATGAGAGCCCCCAGCGATATGCTCTGCAGGGCGATGCCTGTCAGGTACATTAAGGTAAAGGTAATGGCAATGACCAAAGGAATGGTTAGGGCCACGACCACGCCGGACCGCATACCCAGACTGGCAAAGCTTACGATTAAGACGATGACGATCGCTTCGACCAGGGATTCAACAAATTCGCCGATGGAGGATTCCACAACTTTCGGCTGATTGACAGTTTGATTGATTTCCAGCCCGGCCGGCAGTTCTTGCTTTATTTGGGAGAGAGTACTATCAAGATTTTTACCCAGTGTCAGAATGTTGCCGCCGGGTTCCATCGCCAGCGAAATGCCGACGGCCGGCTGACCGTTATAGAACATTTTCGGGTTGGATGGTTCGGCATAGGCGCGAGTCACCTTGGCTATGTCTCCCAGACGGAAGGTGCGGCCACCAGCCTGAATGGGCGTAGTGCGGATGTCTTCCAGATTTTCAAACATCCCGGTAATTCGTAAGTAAGCATTGTCTGATACCGTTTCCAGCATGCCGGCGGCGGCCATGGCATTTTGCTCCTTTAAGGCGGCTGTAATTACGGACGGATCAAGACCTAAACGGGCCAGTTTGCTATTTTCGATTTCAATGTAGATTTTTTCGGTTTGCACCCCCAGGAGCTGGACTTTGCTCACGCTGGGAACACTTAAGAGAATGCGGCGGATTTTTTCGGCTCTTTCCCGCATTTCCTCGTAGGTATACCCATCACCGGTCAACGTATAGATCACGCCATATACTTCATCGAACCGATCATTGAAGCTGGGGTCAGAAACGCCTTCAGGGAAGGTTCCTTTGATATCATTCACCATATTCCGGGCTTCCACCCATCTGGCCCGAAGCTCCTTGGCGGGCACCTGATCTTTGAGATTAACGTAAATCACCGTATGTCCCGGTGTAG
Source organism: Pelosinus fermentans (assembly GCA_002434245.1). Classification (GTDB taxonomy): domain Bacteria; phylum Bacillota; class Negativicutes; order DSM-13327; family DSM-13327; genus Pelosinus; species Pelosinus fermentans_B. Next base: position 3,546 of record DJJR01000011.1, on the reverse strand, counting down.
AGTAACTTTTCAGATAGTCAAGCCCAGGCAAGTCCTGCAGTTTCTTTTCAATTTTATCCGTAACCTGCTCTTCCATCTGGCTGGCGGTGGCTCCTGACCAGGCAACGCTCACAATCATTTGTTTAATGGCGAAATCTGGGTCTTCCATGCGTCCCACATTCTGATAGGAGAAGAGGCCGGCCACAAAAAAGAGGACGACAAAGAAATAAATGAATTGTTTGTGGTTTAATGACCAGGCGGTAAGGTTAAAATGGCTCACAAGGCATCACCGGTTGTTTTTACCCTCTGTCCTTCTTTCAATTTATGAACGCCGGCGCTGACAATCAGGTCGCCTGGCTGCAGTCCAGCCAGAACCTGGATAGTGCCATTACCGAAGGGCCCGGTTTGGATGGGGCGCAGTGTCAGAATATTGTCGTTCACAACCCAGACGGCGGGCGTATCGCCAGTCTGATAGAGTGCAGACAGTGGAATGGAAAATGCAGGTTGGGCAGCGCCGCCGGCTAAGGAAACGGTGGCCGTCATACCCAGTTTGACAGATGGCGGCGGATTGAGCAGGCTGACGCGCACTTTGAAGGTACGAGTCGTCGGGTCAGCCATGGGCGCGATTTCTCGCACCTTGCCGTTAAGTGTCATGTTAGGCAAGGCCCAGAAGGTAATGTGGAGCTGTTCGGCGGCTTTTAGTTCTTCCAGCCGGTTTTCAGGAACATTGATTTCGATTTCCTGCTCTCCGTCTTGGATAACGGTGACAACCGTCTGGCCGGCGCTGACAACCTGGCCGGCCTCGGCGGTGATTGCGGAGACAACTCCTGCTTGATCGGCTTTCAATAAGGTGTAATCCAGCTGATTAGCGCCTTGCGTATACTGGGCCCCCGCCTGCTGCACCGCCGCCGCAGCTGCATCATAGGCATTGACATACTGGTCATACTGAGCGCGGCTGATCGCGCCGCTATCCAGTAATTGCCGGTAGCGGCTCAAATTGCTTTCCGCCAGCCTAAGTTGTGATTGGGCGGAATATATCTGAGCAGAATTACTGCTTACCGTCTGCTGAATGTCTTTCGCATCCATCTGCATTAGCACATCGCCGGCATTGACTACGCTGCCTAGCTGCACATTGCGTTTGATGATCTTACCGGTGACTTGGAAGGCCAGCTGGCTTTCCAAGCGGCCGCGTACTTCACCGGCATAGCTATAACCCTGCCCTGCAGTTACTGGCTGGACGACCTGGGTACGGACCACTGGAAGGCTTTCTGGTTTACTGGTTGTTTTTGCAAAATGTATTTTTGCCATGACTCCGGCCAGTAGGCATCCTACCGCTAAGGCGGCCAGGGCATAGTAACGTTTTTTTTGGCTGAGATTCAGTCGCATGTTGAACATAGAAACACTCCTTATCGTATATAATCTGTTTTTTCGGAAGAGAATTACGGTGCGCGCCGGGCGATGCCAAACAGCAGAATGTCCAATAACTCAGCTAGAGAGGGGAAGCCCTGACAAAAGGGGTCGAGAAGCATTCCGCCAGCCGTTATTTGCACTAGCTTGGTATCGACAGGGCGCAGCTGGCCGCTGGCAATGCCCGAATTAATGGCGGCTGCAATTCTCTGCCACTGGCTCTCGCGCAGCTCCATGATGCTGCCCCATTCTTCCGGATAATGCCGTTTTAAATCAAACAGAGCGTTCTGGCTGAAAGCGGTGAACAATTCGCGGTATGTAGCGAGTAAATCCTGAAGTTCGTCGGTAAGTGGACGATGAGAGAATGAGAGAACAGTCAGGCTTATCGTTAAGAGTTGCTGACGCATGGATGCATGCTGCGACACAGGAAGCTTCCTCCTTTAGTAAAATAAGTAGAATAAGATGGATTGCAGGTCAGACATATCAAAAAAGATACTAACCATCCTCAACTGATCTGAAACAAAATATAAAGACAAATTGTTAGCAGAGAAGCCTGGTTGAAGCAGCAGACATTTATTAAAAAAGTTAACCAGGTGAACGATAGTTTGAAAAAATAAGGATTATCGAACGCGCTTTCGTAAAGAATATTCTTGTCGTTGGAGCCAATCAGACCACATTGCTGCGTAACGTCGTATTCTGATCAGGGGATCGGGGAAGACTTGAGTGGTTTCGTTTTGATTGACAATCCTTACAGTATCCATATATATACAGCCGAAAGTCTAGAGTTGAAAAATCCGTCATAGCATTTATAGCGGTATCCAATGTTTCTGCCAGGCTTCCTTTTATTTCAATAACCTTACCGCAGGCAGTACAAATCAGGTGATGATGGTGGAGTGAGTACAGTACATAACGCTGGCATCCATCGCCCATATTGAGCTTTTGCACAACAGCCAGGGTACTGAACAATTCCAAGGTTCGGTAGACAGTAGGCAGGCCGATTTCCGAATATTGCTCAAGGACAATTTCATAGATATCTTTGGCACTAAGATGGTGGCTTGCGTAACTGTTGAGAATGTGAAAAATAAGCTCCCTCTGCCGGGTCAATTTATATCTACCATCGAGTTTTTCTCGTAATTCAGAAGTATTCACTAGTAAATCTTCCTTTCTCCAGATTGTTTTTTTGCTAAAAGGGAAATAGATGTTGCAGTTCGGCATTAGAGAAATAGTGAAGTGTATGATTGGTTTCGATAATCAGTCGTTGGGAAAGTCGGATAGGAAGGGCTATAAATGCAAAATATTTTATTTATCTAATAAAGTTAACCAGGTGAACGATAAAAAATAATAAGAATGCCGGTGGAGAAGGCTTATTTTTGCCGGCATTTGTTGCTAAACATCTCGTTATTTAAATTTCAATATGGGCTAACAGGGTAAACTATAAAGCGAATTTTTTATTCCTGCTGCTCCATATGGTCAATATACTGTTCCAGGTCTTGCAGGATATCGCTGAGAAACAAATATTCTTTTGGCGTTAATGAGTTAATTTTTTTCATAATGCCGCTGTCAAAGGTTTCGTGAAATTTGAAATGATGTTGAACGGCAATCCGCCCTTTGTCCGTCAATTCCAGAAGAATATTTTTTTTATTATTGGTTTCCTGATAACGGTAGACCAGATCTTTTTGGATGAGTTTATGGATGATCTTTGGCAGGGCACTTTTAGAAATACCTTGTCGATCTGCCAGTTCGGTCACGGTTATGCCTGGATATTTGCCAATCATTTCGAGGGTATGAATTTCTGATGAGTATAAGAGTCTGTCTGTGCCAAATTTATTTGGTTGTTTCATTGCCTCCAAAAATTTCCTTGACAATCTGAAAAAAGATTCCAGCATTTCTTTTTTTTGTTCCGTCATTTTTTTACCTCATGTCGTTAGTAAAGTATCATGCATGATGCGCTCTATGATCATATTGTACACTAGGTGAACGATTTGTCAAGCGATGTTTTTACAAAGAATATAAAGAACCAACGAGAAGGTGGAGGGCAAATGACGGTTCTGTCGCTTCTTATATTTTGGAAGCAAGAGAACCCCCATTGCTTTGAACTTAGCAGGTTTAAATGGGACAAAGAACCTGTCGTGTGCCACAAAAGTAATGATTGCCGAAGAG
>DJJR01000019.1 GCA_002434245.1 Pelosinus fermentans | reverse complement strand
GTAACACAAGTATATTATGTTACATTGCTAGTGCTGCCTTTTTGAGGAGGAATGATATGCTTCAAAATTCAATTATAGATGACGATATCATATTTCAATATCCTTGTAAGACTCGATTAGAAATAACAAATTATCTATTAGCCTTAATTCATCAGCATGATGTAGATACTGCCAAGCACTCTTATAATGTGGCAAATATAGCTGTTCGCTTTGCAAGAAGACTTAATCTTTCCTCTCAAATGATTCAAGATATATCCGTTGCCGCATTGCTTCATGATATTGGAAAAATAAAAATTCCACGGCAAATTTTAAACAAACCTGAAAAATTAACTAAGAGTGAATTTGAAATTATGCAAAGGCATTCTCAATATGGTTTTGTAATTTTAAATCAGATACACCCATTGCAAGACATAGCAGAAGCTGTTTGCTGTCATCATGAAAAATTTGATGGAAATGGTTATCCCAGTGGCAAATCTGGGGATGAAATACCATTGATTGCACAAATCTTAAGTATTACGGATGTATATGAAGCTCTTACTTCAGATCGAACCTACCGTAAAGCAATGACCAAAAAAGAAGCTTTACAAGTGATTAATAGCGGCAGGGACACTCATTTTAATTCAGTATTGGTTAATATGTTCTTATTAGGAGGGTACTAATGGTGGAGTTCCATGAAAAAGTGGAGTTTCTTATCAGATTGTTGCAAGAAAATAACAACAATAACTATGATGAAGAAGCATTCAAGCAATTAGAAAACCTTTTAGAAGAATACGCACGAAATTATAAACCCCATCGTTATGCAAAAAATGCAAAGTAACCATATTCTTTTATATAGAGGATAACCTAAATTCTGCAGCTTACTAGATCCATAGGATCTTGTAAGTTTTTTTTTGTAAACGGCATAGCTGTCTTGCATAATAACTATGATAAAATGATAAGCAGATACATAGCCTGATAAGGCAGCAGGAGGATATAGATGATTACAACTGGTACATATCAACATTTTAAAGGTAATTTCTATGAGGTGCTTATGATTGCAAAACATAGTGAGACACAAGAAGATTATGTGATATATCAAGCCCTATACGGAGAAAAAGGAATGTGGATACGCCCCTTAGCAATGTTTGATGAAATGGTGGAGTTTGAGGGACGGACAGTGAAACGATTCACATATATTGGACAAGCAAGTAGTAAGTAAAAAGAGATAGCCTGGCTGCGTGAGACTAACCTATAGTGGATGTTTACTCCATCATAGGTTAGTCTTCTTTACTGTTTGGATGGATAGATTAATTCGATAGTTACCATATACCAAAATGGCATCCAGCAAATGGTTGAGATCTTGCTGGTTTGATAAAGCTGCTTTTAGCCAATAGCAGCCTTCACCGCTAATTCGATGGGCGTCTTTAATTTCATCCTGCATAGATAAAAAATGTTGAAATGCACCATGATTTGTCGATTTCATAAATACAGTAATAAAGGCCAGCAGGGGCTTGCCAAGCTTTTCCTGGTTCAGTGTGATTGTGAAATCTTCGATGATTTCCATATCCTGCAACCTCTTTATACGAGTAGCTACTGCTTGACCCGTTAAATGAACCAATTTGCCGATTTCCTGCCACTGCATGCGAGAGTTGTTTTGTAGACATTGTAGTATTTTCCAATCGGTTTGATCGAGCATCGGATCATTTTCTTTCACAGCGTAAGTAAATTGGGATGGATTGTTTCATGGCACAATTGTTAAGAACGCGTTTATTCGTCATAATAGAATAAGAAATGATAAATAAAGGCAGGAGTTTATATGAAAATTCAATTAGTAAGGCATGCGACCCTATTACTAACAATCAATGATCGATTGTTATTGGTTGATCCGATGTTAAGTCCAGCAGAGGCTATGCCGCCTATTGTCAATTCAACAAATGAACGGCGCAACCCTCTTGTTCCCATCATGAATCCTCAGAATTTTTTGCAGCGGATTGATGCTGTACTATTGACTCATACTCATAGAGATCATTTCGATGATGCCGCTGCTCAGTTAGTGCCTAAGGAGAAGTTGATTTTCTGCCAGCCGGAGGATGAAATAAAATTACACGCAGAGGGTTTTTCTAAAATCATACCGGTTCATGAGGAGTACCAGTGGGAAGGAATCACGATCATTCGTACGGGAGGGCAGCATGGAACGGGAGAAATCGGTGCAAAAATGTCGCCTGTATCAGGTTATATTTTGCAGGCTAAGGGAGAGCCGATTCTTTATATCGCTGGTGATACGATTTATTGTTCTGAAGTAAAACGGACACTTAAGAGCTATCATCCTCCTATAACCATTGTGAATGCAGGAGCTGCTCAGTTTTCTACAGGCGATCCCATCACCATGACAGCACAAGATGTAGCCGCTATTTGCCAATATGACAGGAATACGACCGTGGTTGCAGTTCATATGGAGGCGATGAATCACTGTCTTTTATCCCGGGAAGAACTTAAATTACATGTTGCTGCAGAAGGTTTAGCTGAGCTGGTTGTCATTCCTGAAGATGGTGAAGTAGTAGTTTTTACAGCATAATCAATAAACGCAATTATAATGTCATTGCGAACGCTAGTGAAGCAATCTCCTTTTTGCGAAAAGGTTGTTTCGATATTGTTTGTAATGACATTACTTTTTTGTCGTTTTTTATTACTATTGTTTGCAAAATTCTTCTAAAAGGAATAAAATTTCTATGTAGTGTATAGTAAGTAATTTTCAGATTCACACTATATTAATTGGGTAGGTGTGATATAATTTATTTCTTGGGGGAATTATGGAAACTATCTTTCAATATGTAATTCACTTAATTGGGATATGGGGGTACTCTGCTGTTTTCATTGGTATGGCGTTAGAAAGTGCGAATGTACCCATTCCCAGTGAACTGATCTTTGGTTTTGCGGGTTATCTTGTCTTTTTAGGCAAAATGGATTTCAATATAGCTGTAATAGCAGGCGTGGCAGGTGGACTAGCAGGATCGATTGCATCCTACTTGATCGGCTATTACGGAGGACCACCTTTTATTGCAAGGTATGGCAAATATATTTTTGTATCTGAAGCGAAAGTAGCCATGGCGCAAAAATGGTTTGACCGTTATGGACTGCTTGCGGTATTTCTGGCTCGTCTGCTGCCGGTGATTCGTACCTTTATTTCTTTACCTGCAGGCTTTGCGAGGGTTCATTTTATTAAATTTATAGTGTATACTATCTTAGGATCTGTACCGTGGACCATTGCGCTTATTTATGCAGGTATGATGCTGGGGGCGAATTGGGAAACGATACGCAGTATTGGTCATGAGGCCAGTTTATTTGTAGCTGGTGCTTTGGTTGTGTTCATAATGTATTATATAATCAAAAAACGTAAGAATGCTTGAGCGTAGTTGGATTGTGTGAATAGGCAAGCATTACATTACGAAACGAAGGATATAAGATGACGGAAGAAAATGAAAAAAACAATAAGAATAAAGGAAGTTCCAATTCTTTTCTAAAGGGCACCTTAATTTTAACGATTGGTGGCATTGTTGTAAAAGTGATTGGCTTTTTAAACTGGATCATCCTGTCACGGGTGCTGGGCGGTGAGGGAATTGGACTGTATCAAATGGCTTTTCCCATCTATCTTTTGGCCTTGAGCGTATCCTCAGCAGGTATTCCCGTAGCCATTTCCATTATTACTGCGGAGAAAAGAGCCTTACATGATTACATTGGTGCCAATCGTGTTTTTCGTATTTCGTTAACTGTATTAGTATTAACGGGGCTGTTCTTTAGTTTATTATTGTACTTTGGTGCGGGTTTATTAATTGAATATCGCTTCATTCGAGATCCACGGGCGTATTATTCTTTATTGGCATTAGCACCTGCGGTTTTCTTTGTTACGATTTTATCCAGTTATCGAGGATATTTGCAAGGCTGCCAAATTATGACGCCGACAGCTGTTTCGCAAATTGCAGAGCAATTGGTGAGAGTCATTACCATGCTGATATTTGCCAGCTTATTACTGCCAAAGGGCCTCGAATATGCAGCAGGAGGGGCGAGTCTGGGGGCCGCTCCGGGAGCTGTTGCAGGTCTTCTTGTACTTATTTATTATTATATGAAATTGCAGAAAAAGGGTAAAAAGCAGGAAACAGGACAAGATTCTCAAAGGGCCCAGGAATCGAGTATGAGTATTATAAAACGACTTGTCAAACTTGCTCTGCCTGTATCCTTGACAAGTATTATGCTGCCCATTGTTGCCAATTTTGATTTATTTATTGTTCCTGCCAGACTGGAAGTGGCAGGGTATACAGTGGAGCAAGCCACAGAATTATTTGGTTATTTAACGGGAATGGCAGTGCCTTTACTCAATTTATCAACGATTTTAACCGCTGCTTTAGCGACAAGTTTGGTGCCTGCCATATCGGAATCCTTTTCTTTAGGGAATATCAAACGGGTCTATCAGCAAACAGCTGCCGCTATGCGTGTCTCAAGCCTGGTTACCATCCCTGCTTTTGTTGCATTATGGATATTGGCAGAACCCATCTCTCAAATGGTGTATAATGCGCCTCAGGCAAGTCATTCCATTAGCATCTTATCCATTGGGATTGTTCTTTTAGGTATACATCAGGTAACAACAGGAGTACTGCAGGGGATGGGAAAAACGTCGATCCCTGTGATTAACATGGGACTGGCTGCTGTCTTTAAAGTGGTTTTGAATTGGACCCTTACAGCGATACCTGACCTTGGTATTAAGGGGGCATCCTGGGCAACGGTAGCGGATATTGGAATAGCAGCAGCCTTAAATATTTATTTTGTGCATCGACATGTGGGATATGCTCTTGATTTAAAAAGTCTAGTAAAACCAAGTATAGCAGCAGTTATTATGGGCAGCGTAATTTACTTTAGTTATGATGCCATTATGATAGCCACAGCGCAGCTTGCCCTGGCTACATTGACAGCAATGGCTTTGGGCATTGTGGTATATGGCGGAGTATTGTTAGTCATTGGGGGTATTAGTGAGAACGATATGAAGCAAGTTCCTATGATTGGATCGCGTCTAATTCCTCTATTGCGTAAATTTGGAGTACTTAAGGAGTAATGTATGATTAAAAGCGTGCTTTTTGATTTGGATGGAACATTGCTGCCTTTTCATATGGATGAATTTATGAGAGCCTATTTTACACAATTGGGCAAAAAGGTTGCTCATGTTATGGAGCCGAAGCAGTTTATGAAGCAGCTGCTTGCTTCTACTGGAGTAATGATCGCCAATGTGGATGGGAAGCAAACGAATCAGCAAGTCTTTTCTGCGCATTTTCTTTCGACTGTGGATTTGGCAGAAGAAATTCTGCTGCCTATCATGAATGATTTTTACGAAAATGAATTTTCTTTATTGCAGGAAGTAACCAGAAGGGATGCTGCGGCTCGCATGGCTGTGAACACTGCTCTTTCTTCGGGTTTGGATGTGGTAGTGGCTACCAATCCTATTTTTCCACTGATCGCCACACAGCAGCGGCTGGAGTGGGCTGGATTAGGTGATATTGCATTTAAGCTGGTTACCACTTATGAGAATTCCCATTTTTGTAAGCCTAATACCCAGTATTATGAGGAAATTGTCGAAAAACTTGGCTGCCAGCCTCATGAATGCTTAATGGTTGGTAATGATGTAGAAGAAGATTTAGCAGCAGCTAAGATTGGTATGAAAACCTACCTCGTCACGGATTGCCTTATTAATGCAAAAGGAAGCAATTTTAGAGCTGACTATACAGGAACATTAAAAGAATTAGCAGAGAATCTTGGTGAAATCATCAAAAATAACTAAGTGAATTTTATAGCGAATGAACCACTCCATAATCATATAAGATTAGGCCGAAGGAGTTAACTTTATTTGCCTAATCTTTTTGATTTCAGCTAGAGAAAACAGGGCAGGATTATCTTGGGAATTTACATAATCATAAAGAGTTCCATACAATATATAGTTTGTGATAAAAGTATTAATACTATATATTGTGTATTGAACCATTTCTAAATATTATAAATAAAAAAAAGTCAAGTCTTGGTTAAAAATAAAATAGTGATATAATTACTTATGAAGAGCAAATTACTCCATTCCAAATGGATATTTTTTTTGCTGATTTTATGTGAAAAAAGGTGTATTTTTGCGAAACTACGTTGATTTTAAAAAACGCAAAGCAGTGAAGAACGGACAAAATTCATTAAAAAATAAGATGCAGGGTGGTAATTATGAGTAATTTTCAAGTTGTGAAGCGTGATGGCCGTGAAGTAGAATTTAATGGCGATAAAATTTTTGATGCAATTCAAAAGGCGTATACTGAAAATTTTGATGGTATAGTAAAAAAAGATAAGATCCAGCTATTAACGAACAAGGTGTTTAATACGATTGCATCCAGACCGAATCAGCGTTTGTCAGTAGAAGAGATACAAGATATTGTAGAAGATGTTTTACTGCAGTCTGAAGAAGTGGCAGTAGCTAAGAAGTATATTGCATATCGGGCAAAGCGCACCCAAGTACGGGAAGCCAACATGCGCTTAATGATTGATTATAAAGACATCACCTTTAAAGATGCAGAACAGGTTGACGGGAAAAGAGAGAATGCAAATGTAGACGGCAATACGGCTATGGGAACCATGCTGCAGTATGGAGCAACAGGATCGAAACAATTTGCCATTCACCATATTTTAAAGCCTGAACATGCCAAATTTCATCAGTCCGGCTATATTCATATTCATGACATGGATTTTGAAGCTATTGGTACTTTGACTTGCTGTCAAATTGATATTAAAACCTTGTTTCGTGATGGTTTTTCCACGGGACACGGACATTTGCGGGAGCCACAAGATATCATGAGCTATGCTGCGCTGGCGGCTATTGCGATTCAGAGCAACCAAAATGATCAGCATGGTGGACAATCCATCCCCAATTTTGATTATGGTTTAGCTGCCGGAGTTGCTAAAACCTTTATAAAATTATACTCGGAAAATATGAAGAAAGTATTACTGATCGATTTTATGGACTTAGATGAAGAAAAAATTACGGACATTCTTGCAGCTACTGTGCATGAGTATAGCGGTGAACAGGGCGATTATCCCCGTATTGGCGAAAAGGAATATCAAACTTATCATGCAAATGAGGCTCTGCGTTTGAAAAAGGCCTTACTCAGTCATGATATTCAGGCAGCGGATTCGGATATACAAAAAATTCAGGATTTTACCTACAGCTTTGCGAAAAAGGAAACAGTGAAGAAAACATACCAAGCCATGGAAGGGTTTCTTCATAATTTAAATACGATGCATTCCAGAGCAGGGGCACAGGTTCCTTTTAGCAGTATTAACTTTGGTACAGACACTACCCCGGAAGGGCGTCTGGTAGTGGAACAATTCTTATTATCTGTAGAAGCTGGTTTAGGCAATGGAGAAACGGCTATATTCCCGATTAGTATTTTCAAAGTAAAAGAAGGCATTAATTATAATGCAGAAGATCCTAATTACGATTTATTTAAGCTATCCTGCCGCGTTTCTGCGAAACGGTTGTTTCCTAACTTTGTTTTTATTGATGCGCCTTTTAATCTGCAATATTACAAACCCGGCCGCCCTGAAACAGAGATTGCTACCATGGGATGCAGAACAAGAGTCATATCCTCTATTTTTCCTGAATCGGATGGCGTAGTATATGGTCGCGGCAATAATTCTTTCACTAGTGTGAATCTTCCTAGGCTTGGGATTAAGCATGGTATTGCCTTGGGAGAAAGAACCCAACCTGACATTGAAGGATTTTATCAAGAGCTGGATTCATTAATTGAACTGGTCATTCAGCAAATATTAGATCGCTATGAAATCCAGAAAAATAAAAAGGTAAAGAATTTCCCATTCCTAATGGGACAGAATATCTGGTTTGAATCTGAAAAGCTAGACTGGGAAGATACGCTGGAAGATGTTATCAAGCATGGCACGTTAACTCTTGGCTTTATCGGTCTTGCCGAAACACTGACTGCACTTTACGGCAAACATCATGGCGAATCAGAAGCTGCTCAGGAAGCTGGTCTTCGAATTATTGGTCATATGAGAAAACGCATGGATGAAGCAGCCGTCAAATATCAACAGAATTTCTCCCTGATTGCTACACCGGCAGAAGGTCTGTCAGGACGTTTCGTAAAAATTGATGCCAAAAACTATGGCGAAATTCCGGGAGTAACTGATCGGGATTATTATACCAACGGTTTCCATGTTCCTGTGTACTATGCGATTCCAGCAGCTAAAAAAATTGAAATTGAAGCTCCCTATCATGCAATGACTAATGCAGGTCATATTACGTATATTGAGCTGGATGGAGATTTAGTCAAGAATCTGGATGCCTTTGAAATGGTCGTACGTAAGATGAAAGAATGCGGTATTGGCTATGGCTCTATCAATCATCCTGTGGATCGTGATCCTAAATGCGGCTTTACCGGCGTGATTGGTGATCAATGTCCTAAATGTGGACGAGTAGAAGGAGAAGGCGGCATGGGATTTGAGCGCATTCGCCGTATCACTGGCTACTTAGTAGGAACCATGGACAAATGGAACGATGGCAAGCGTGCAGAAGAAAAAGACAGAGTGAAGCATGGTGTGAGAAATAAATAGCCTTTTTACAAATAATAGTAATAAACCTGGCAAAAAGATGTTACAATTAAAGAAATTGCTTAACAGAGGAGACTGTGAAAACATGATTACATTAGTAGCCAATATGCAAGCAAAGCCAGGTAAAGAAAAAGAACTGGAAGCTGCCTTACAGGTTCACTTTCCTAAAGTTCAACTTGAAAAAGGTACAGCAGCCTATGTGCTTCATCGCTCGACGGAAAAAGTAGGACAATTCTTCTTTTATGAAAAATATCAAGACCAGCAAGCGTTAGACTATCATGGTTCTACGCCTTACTTAAAAGAACTATTCAGCAGCATTGCTGACTTGCTTCTCGAAAAACCAGAAGTTAAACTATATGAAGAAGTAGCAGCCATTTCCCGATAAGTAACGTAGAATAGTGAAAAATTCCTGCAAAGTAATGTTCTTTGCAGGAATTTTGTCTTTTAATGGAAAATAATGAGGTAATCGGGAAAGTATCCTAATGCGAACCCTAAGTGCTCATCATTTTTGTGGGAGATTCGCAAGTCAGATATAAGAAGGGGGTTGACCACTTCTTATAACAAAATTCTCTATTAAAATAAAACTTATTTCGGGGTTCGCAAAATCGTACGATTCGACCCAGGTATTTATTGCATCTCACAATTGACCGTCACGCCTTGCGTAGGCGTGTGGATTGAAACTACATATGTCCAAACTACGTTATCTAACTTATCTGTCACGCCTTGCGTAGGCGTGTGGATTGAAACTGATCTGCGACGTTTGAGTCTTATATAATAGCTAGTCACGCCTTGCGTAGGCGTGTGGATTGAAACGATGAAATTATACTAGGAGATGGAGAGAAATGAGTCACGCCTTGCGTAGGCGTGTGGATTGAAACAAACTTAATATCACTAGTTTCTTTTCTGAATTTGGTCGCGCCTTGCGTAGGCGTGTGGATTGAAACATATGAATACGATGTCATTTGTATCACCCGCCCAGTCACGCCTTGCGTAGGCGTGTGGATTGAAACACTTGCCGACCTTGAAAAGCAGGAACTAAAAGCGTCACGCCTTGCGTAGGCGTGTGGATTGAACTCAATTAATAGCACATTGTTTATTGAGGGCTGAAAATAGGTAAAAAAAGAACCTTCAGTGTAAACTGAAAGGCTCCTATATTTAGTCATAATGTCCTCTGCATTGTACGATTTCAATGACTTCATCCTCAACCTTATAGATGAGTCGATGCTCAATGGTAATTCTTCTGCTCCAGTAGCCACTCAAATCATTTCTAAGGGGCTCGGGTTTTCCTATCCCTTCATTGTAGTTACGGTCAATGTCCTTAAGGAGTTCATTGATTTTCTTAAGAATCTTTTTATCAGTAGACTGCCAGTAAAGGTAATCATCCCATGCGTTATCTGAGAAAATCTTATTCATCCTCTATAAGTTCCCGGGTTTTACCTTTACCAGCCTTTATTTGGGCAATGGACTCCAGAAGTCTGTCATAGGTCTTTTTATTGCTTCTGACATAAAGATTTTCCATAAGATTGTTGTACTCATCCTCTGAGATCATAACGACATTCCCACCTTGTTTACGGGTGATAATAATCGTTTCAAAGTCATTGTTTGCTATATCACAATACGTTTTAAGGTTTTCCCGGACATTAGAATAATTTACTGCTAACATAATAAACACCTCCTGTACTATATATTGTACAATTTAATAGTATATTATGCAAGTTATTTAACCTTGTTGCCTGTATAAAAATAGGATTCGCTAAAATGCGAATCCTATTTTTATAATCACTCTATGTATTGATGCGAAATAAACTATTTCCTATCAGGATTATCTGATCTTCCCACAAGATAATCAAGGGAAACGTCGAAGTAGTCGGCGAGGGCAACAAGAGTATCGGCAGAAGGAATATTAAGGCTTGTTTCAAATTGTCCAATAGAGCCTTTGTTCTTTAAACCAACAGCTTGGGCTAGTGCTTGCATAGATAATTTTTTTTCTGTTCGAAGTTGCTTTAATCTGTACGAAAAAAGTTCTCTGTTTAGCATAATAAAACCTCTTGACGTTTATTATAATTAAACGTATACTTTAAATTAAGTGGTTTAATTATAATAAACCTTATATTTCTAAATATACAAGTGAAGATCATTAACGTACGCAGTAAGATAAATTTAATTATACCTGATATTGCAAAGAGTTCCTAGTCACATTTAAAAATGGTTTTATGAGACTGTTTACTATAATGCCTGGCAATATAGTAATTTGGTGATTAATAACTAATAATAGTGGGGGGATTTACGATGGTAAAAAGTATATTCGATATACTGGTGACTGCTAGCGAGATGGAGAGTTTAGATGGCCTAGACTTGGAGAAAGATTCTAGTGATTATTACCATGCTTATCAAAGAATGCTTGAATATCAGAAACAAATTAAGCATGCATTGCCAGCAGAGATGCAGAAGACATTAATGGAACTGGATGACGAATATACTTGTATGCAGATAAGTAGTGGGGATGTATATTACCGTCAAGGATTTTCTGACGCAATGCGCTTGATAATGCAGACTTTAACATGGGGACCAGCAAGAAGTTGATATACGAAAACAAAAGGCATAACTAAGTTGTTTCAAATATCATGTTGGGATATAATGGTATTATAAACGGATGAGTAAAATGATTTTCCTAAGGGAAGAGTCTAAGGCTATTTCATCTTTAACGTACGAAGAATTGAATAATATTAGTATAATAGTTGAGCAGTTTAGGAGGAGTGTTGGCGTGGACTATTCCTTGTTATTACAAACAATAGACGAGAAAAAAACGATCTTAGATGGTAAGAAACCCTTCCCATACCATACGCTAAAGAGCCTTAGGGAAAAATTATTAGTGGAATGGACATATCATTCTAATGCTATTGAAGGCAATACTCTTACTTTGTCGGAAACAAAAGTGGTTTTAGAGGGCATAACAGTTGGTGGCAAAACATTGCGGGAACATCTTGAGGTGATTAATCACAAGGACGCGATTCACTATATAGAAGAAATTATAGCAAATCATGAAACTTTATCGGAATGGCAAATTAAAAACATTCACTCCCTGGTATTAAAGGGAATAATGCCTGAAAATGCGGGCGTTTACCGCACCGAAAATGTATTCATAAGCGGTGCTGAGCATATTCCTCCTGCGTTTGTACATGTACCTGAGCAAATGACCCAACTAATGGAGTGGTATGTAGGAAAAGGACAAACGTTGCACGTAGTGGAAAGGGCTGCTATTTTACATAGTGAATTTGTAAAAATACATCCATTTGTAGATGGAAATGGTCGTACAGCAAGGCTATTGTTGAATTTCGAACTACTGAAACATGGCCACGTGCCGATTGTCATAAAGAAAGAGCAAAGGTTAGAGTATTATAATGCTCTTGACCATTCCCATGTTAAAGGGGAATATGAAGTATTTATAAAATTGGTGGCTGAAATTTTGGAAGATACTTTGGAGTTTTATATACAGCATATTAAGTAATCCTTAAAAAATAATAACTATATTAGCTCATAATTAAATCCTGCAGAGTAAATTTACTTTGCAGGATTTTGTATTATTATGGTAAATTAAGTATTAATAACCAATAATTTATCGTATAGTAATGTATGAATTTTTTCAATGGGGGTGCATAAGTGATCTACTATGGACATACCAAGGAAAATTTACGAACGAAGGAAATACAACCTAAAGAACATTGGCAACCATTAAAAGAACACCTTGATGAGGTTGCACGTTTAGCAGAAAAGCGGGCAGCTAAATTTAATGCAGGAAAATTAGGTAGAATTATTGGTCTAACTCATGATATTGGAAAATACTCCAAGGATTTTCAGAGACGTTTAGAAGGCAATAAGACAAAGGTTGATCATGCAACAGCAGGTGCACAAGAAATTTTTAGGAAGTGGCAAAGCCCAATAGGAAAAGCTTTGGCATTTACAGTTGCCGGGCATCATGGTGGATTACCAGATGGAAATAGGGGTAACATTAAAAATCTTCCGGGACGACTTGAGAAAAAGGATATACCAGATTATCAGGCATTTACCAAAGAAATTAACATACCGGATTTATGTCAGGATGATCTTAGCAATATCCCCCACGCTAAAGATATTGCCATGTCTGCATTTAGTTTTTCCTTCTGTATCCGTATGTTATACTCTTGCCTGGTGGATGCAGATTATTTGGATACAGAACGATTTATGAATGCAGAGAAATATATGGCACGACCGGGGACAATTTCTATGAAAACAATTTTTAAGCGATTGGAAAAGAAGCTGGAAGTGTTAGCAGAAAAAAATCTTCAAAATACATCATTGATCAATACTGCACGGCAAAGTATCCTGGAAAGATGTTTACAAATAGCAGACTCTAAACCGAATCTTTTTACCTTAACAGTTCCTACTGGTGGCGGAAAGACTTATTCTTCCATGGCTTTTGCTCTTAAGCATGCTGTTACACATAATAAAGAGCGTATTATTTATGTCATTCCCTACACTAGCATTATCGAGCAGAATGCCCAAGTCTTCCGGGAAGCACTAGAGGAAAATGATAATGTGGTTCTAGAGCATCATAGTAATTTTGAGTACCCAGAAGGCTCCTTTGATGACTGGGATAAGCATGAAAAGGCACATCGGCTGGCTGCAGAAAATTGGGATATGCCAGTAGTCGTTACAACGGCGGTACAGTTTTTTGAATCGCTGTATGCCAATAAAGGATCACGCTGTCGGAAGCTTCACAACATGGCTAATAGTGTAATTATTTTAGATGAAGCCCAGATGATGCCCCTTGAATATATGAAGCCTTGCCTGTGGGCTTTGGCAGAATTGGTGCTAAATTATGGTGCGACGGTGGTATTGTGTACGGCAACGCAGCCTGCAATAAAGGAACTCATTCCAGGGAATCTAAAACCAGTAGAGATCATGGAAGATCCTAATGAATTGCAGAAAACTTTTAAACGAGTTACTGTTCATTATCGCGGTAAATTGACAGACAAAGAAGTAGTATCAGGCATGATGGAGAGTTCACAGGTTCTTACCATTGTAAATACCAGGCGGCATGCCAGGATATTATTTGATCTCTTGTTGGAGCAAACAACAGAAGGTGTTTATCATTTATCAGCGCGTATGTGTCCAGCCCATCGAAAAAAGATTTTAGCTGAGATAAAAACGGCATTACTAGAAGGAAAACCATGTCGTGTAGTGTCTACGCAGCTAATTGAAGCAGGAGTCGATGTTGATTTCCCAGCCGTTTATCGTTCGGCAGCAGGGATTGATTCGATAGCCCAAGCTGCAGGGCGATGCAATCGAGAGGGGCGGCGAAAAGACGGTTTTGTGATTGTATTTGAACCTGAGGCACATGGTATGCCTACAAGAGGGAGGTTTGAATTGGTTGCTGGTCTAATGAGAAGTACAGCACGAAGAGTTAGTCAATTCGAAAATGATCTGATGTCTTTGTCTGCTATTGAAGATTATTTCAAGCAATTACTTAGTGTAGAGAGCGATAAGCTGGATGCACATAAAATTCTTAGCTTAATTAAAGGTGGCGAGGAAGAGTTGTCATTTCCTTTTGTAGAGATCGCTGGTAAATTTCAATTGATTGATAGTACCACTGTTTCAGTTGTTGTTCCTTGGGATGATCATGTGCTGGATGTAATGAAAGAAATAGAACATCATCCTTTTCCAGCCAGTAGAATGCGCAGTCTTCAACCTTACATCGTGCAAGTTTATCAATATGAGCTGGAGGGGTTACAAAAAGAAAAAGTAGTGAAATCAGTAGGGGATATTATAAAATTTGTGACGGACTCTAGTTTTTATGATTCACGTTATGGGTTAAAAGATGCAAAAGAGGTAAAGGCACCAGAAGGTATAATGATTTATTAAAATAGAGAGGAGACGCTTATGGGATATGGAGTTAAGCTCAGAGTTTGGGGCGATTATGCTTGTTTTACTCGTCCAGAAATGAAAGCGGAGAGAGTAAGTTATGATGTCATGACGCCATCGGCAGCACGGGGCATATTGGAAGCTATTCATTGGAAACCTGCATTAACTTGGCGAATTGATTGCATCCATGTGATGAAGCCAATCCGTTTTGATTCGATTCGCAGAAATGAAGTGGCTAATAAAATTTCCGAAAGAAACATAAAAACAGCCATGAAAGGCGGGGATATTGATCTTCATCAATATGTCACGGAAGATCGTCAACAACGTGCTTCTTTAGTGCTGCGTGATGTCGAGTACATTATTGAAGCCCATTTTGAGATGACAGATAAGGCAGGGGAAGGAGATAATCCTGGAAAACATTGTGATATCTTCAACCGAAGAGCTCGAACAGGACAATGTCACATGCACCCTTACTTTGGGTGTCGAGAATTTCCCGTCCACTTTGAATTGCTGGAGGATGAAATTCCTTCATCAACTTTGACTGGTGAGCAGGATTTGGGATGGATGCTTTGGGATATTGACTTTACCAATAACATGCAGCCCATTTTTTTTAGACCGACAATGAAAAATGGTGCAATTGATACCCGGCTACCCAAGGAGGGAGGACGTTGATTTTACAGGCATTGAATGACCATTATCAGCGTCTTTTGGAGGAAGAAGATTCAGAAATTGCTCCGCCAGGGTATAGTTCGGCAAAAGTATCCTATGCACTGATTCTCAATTTAGCTGGAGATATTGTTGATATTCTGACACTTGCAAAAGTAGAAGGCAAAAAAAACATACCCAAGGTATTGTTAGTGCCAGAGCAGGCTATGCGCACATCTGGAGTATCCGCTAATATTCTTTGTGATAATAGTTCCTATATGATTGGAATAGAGCGAAGTAAAGATGGAGAAATAAAGGTATCTCAAGAGAAATATGCAGATTTTAAAAAGAAGAATGAATGTTTTTTATCTGATATAAAAAGTGGTGATATTGTAGCTGTTAAGGCTTTTTTAGAAAAATGGAATCCAGAGAATGCTTTAACTCACCCTATTATTTTATCGAGAATAGAGGAATTATTGAGTGGCAGCAACCTTGTATTTAAAGTAGATGGGTCTATCGGATATATTCATGAGCAATCGAATGTAAGAGCGGCTTGGAATGCTGCTTTGCAAAATGAAGAAAAGGAAATAACTGAGCAATGCTTGCTTACAGGTGAGCTTCTTCCTATTGCAAGAATTCATCCTTTAATCAAAGGAATCATGGGTTCCCAAATGAGTGGAGCAGCTATGGTGTCCTTCAATGCATCTGCTTTTACCTCCTATGGAAAATCCCAAAGCTATAATGCACCGATTAGTAATAAAGCTGCCTTTGCCTATGGTACGGCTTTAAATTATCTAATAGCCAGCGATACCAATCGCGTCCGCCTTGCAGATACCACGATGGTATTCTGGGCAGATAAAAAAGGCAGCAAGCGTGAAGAGCAAATCCTTACATGGTGTTTAGATCCCATAGAAGACAAGGTTGTAGAGGACGATGGGAAACGACGAATTGCACCCGAAATACAGCACCAAGCAAAGACAATCTTAGAACGTATCCGGTCGGGTTTACTTGTTGAAGATGACAACTTTCAGAAAGATACAAAATGCTACTTGTTAGGACTTGCCCCCAATGCAGCCCGTCTATCGGTACGATTCTGGCAAGTCAGCAGTTTTGGTGACATCATTACGAGAGTCGCACAGCATTATTCTGATATGGACATTGTTGGTATGGAACGTTTAGGAGGAATTGTATCTCCTTGGCGAACACTAAAATCATTAGCTACCCAGGAAGACTCCAAAAACATTCCACCCCTTTTGGGAGGGCAATTTCTCAAAACAATTTTATCAGGACAGATGTATCCGCAAATGGTGTATCATGGAGCTTTGGCTCGTTGCCGTAGTGGCGGGGAGCATGGTGGTGTAAACACTACTCGCGCAGCTATAATTAAAGCTTTTTTGTTAAGAAAGTATCGTATGCAAAACAAAATAGAAGGAGAGGAAATCATAACTGTGAGTTTAAATGAAGGTAATAAAAATCCAGCTTATTTGTTAGGACGGTTATTTTCTTTGTTAGAGAAAGTCCAAAAAGATGCATTAGGGCTTACTATTAATGCTACCATTCGTGATCGTTACTTTGGAGCGGCATCTGCGACGCCTGGGTCTGTGTTTCCATTGTTGCTGCGATTATCTCGTCATCATATTTCAAAAGCAGAGTATGGAAATGCATCAGATCGAAAAATCCAGGAAGTGATGAACGGATTAGAAGCAAAACCATTTCCAGCTCATTTGAATATGGAAGAACAAGGCTTATTTATTTTAGGATATTACCATCAGAATCAAGCCAACTATACCAAAAATGAAAAAAATGAAGACAAGGAAGGATGATAAAGATGAGCAATGTATTGGAGAAACGTTATGAGTTTGTACTTTTTTTTGAAGTGGAAAACGGCAATCCCAATGGTGATCCGGATGCCGGAAATATGCCGCGTATTGATCCGGAGACGAGTCATGGTCTTGTTACCGATGTATGTTTGAAACGCAAGGTGAGAAATTACGTGGAACTTGCCAAAGGGGGGATCAATCCCTTTGATATCTATGTGCGTGAAAAGGCTGTTTTGAATGATGTAAATCAAGAGGCATATGATGATCTAAAAATTAAAGCAGAATCAAAAAAACTTCCCAAAGATGCTGCACAAGCGAATGGGGTAACCCAGTATATGTGTAATCGCTTTTATGATATCCGCTCCTTTGGTGCTGTTATGACTACGGATGTGAATTGTGGGCAAGTGCGTGGTCCGATACAGTTTGGCTTTGCCAAAAGCCTAGATCCTATCATTCCACAGGAAATTACGATTACTCGTATGGCAGTAACTCATAAGAAGGACGTAGATAAAGAACGTACCATGGGACGTAAACATATTGTTCCTTATGCCCTTTATCGTGTGGAAGGCTATATTTCGGCACCGTTAGCAAAAAAGACTGGGTTTTCAAAAGAGGATTTAGAGCTATTTTGGCAGGCATTAGTAGAGATGTTTGAACATGATCATTCCGCTGCTCGTGGAAAAATGGCAAGCCGAAAACTGGTGATTTTTGAGCATGAAACAGCCTTAGGTAATGCCCAGGCTCATAAATTATTCGATCTTGTAACTACAGAACGTAAAGAGGAAAACAAACCGCTGCGTGCGTTTACAGACTATACGATTACGATCAATCATGCTGAAAAACCTGATGGTATCACGATTATTGAAAGATGAGCATACAAGATTTAGAAGATGACTTCCTCATGCTCTCGGGAATTCAGCACATAGCTTTTTGTGAGCGGCAGTGGGCACTCATTCATATTGAGCAAGTTTGGGCAGAGAATGTTCGTACTGTAGAAGGACAACACCTTCATGAACGTACCGATGATCCCTTTGAAGATGAGACGAGAACGACCTTACGGACGGTTAGAGCCATGCCGCTTATTTCAAGAAAACTGGGACTTAGAGGTATTGCGGACGTGGTGGAATTTCACCAGGAAAAGGAATTGATAGAAGGTAAGACTTGTCGTCTTGAAGGCAGAGAAGGTTGGTGGCGACCAATTCCTGTGGAATATAAGAGGGGGCGTCCTAAAAAGGATGACCGGGATGCTGTTCAACTATGCGCTCAGGCCATGGCATTGGAGGAGATGATGCAGGTATCCATTGACACAGGATTTCTCTTTTATGCCCAAACGAAACATCGGGAAAAGATTGTATTAGATGAAACCCTTCGCTTACATACCATTGAACTTGCCAGTCGCATGCAACAGTTTTTTCGCGAAGGGAAAACACCTAAAGCGACAAAGGGGAAACGCTGTTCCCAGTGTTCCTTGGTGGAAGAGTGCCAGCCAACCTGGACATTGCGTCATCGTCCAGTCAAAGAATATCTGGCACGAATGTGCCGCGAGGAGGTGGATGACTCTTGCGACGGCTTCTGAATACATTGTATGTCACTCTGCCAGATGTTTATTTAGCCTGTGATGGCGAGAATGTACTGATTAAAGTCAATGATGAGATTAAATTTCGGGTTCCTGCTCACAACTTAGAAGGAATTGTTTGCTTCGGTTTCGCAGGAGCTAGTCCAAGGCTGATGCATTTGTGTTGTGAGCGAGGTGTAGCCATTTCTTTCTTATCACAGTATGGAAAATTTATGGGACGTATTACGGGGAATGTATCGGGTAATGTTTTACTCAGAAGAACACAATATCGCTGGTCAGATGATGAGGTGATGACGGCCCGCTTATCACGCCGATTTATTGCCGCCAAGATTATGAATAGCCGGGCGGTATTACATCGTGTACTACGAGATCATACTGAAGTGGTTGACAATGAGGCTTTGGAGAGAGTACTTCAATTATTAGCAAGGATGCCTGCAAAGTTGGAAATGGCACATCATGGTGATTCTATACGAGGCATTGAAGGAGAAGCAGCCCATCTCTATTTTTCTAATTTTAATCAATTAGTATTAAATCAAAAGGAAGCATTCCGTATGTTGGGGAGAAATCGCAGACCACCGACAGATCGAGTAAATGCTTTGCTATCTTTCTTATATACGCTGCTCACGCACGAAGTTGTAGCGGCTCTCGAAA
Source organism: Pelosinus fermentans (assembly GCA_002434245.1). Classification (GTDB taxonomy): domain Bacteria; phylum Bacillota; class Negativicutes; order DSM-13327; family DSM-13327; genus Pelosinus; species Pelosinus fermentans_B. The sequence goes on along the minus strand of DJJR01000019.1, from coordinate 3,123 downwards.
GTGTTGGACTTGATCCCCAGGTTGGTTTTTTGCATAGGGATCGACCAGGACGACCTAGCTTAGCACTTGATGTCATGGAAGAATTACGCCCGCATTTTGTGGATCGCCTAGCAGTGACGTTGATTAATCGCAATCAGATTACAGCAAAAGGCTTTGTCGTAAAGGAAAATGGTGCTGTAATTATGGATGATGATACCCGTAAGGAAGTATTGACTGCTTGGCAAAAGCGCAAACAAGAAGAAATCACTCATCCCTATTTGGAAGAAAAAATTCCTTTGGGTCTTGTGCCATATGTTCAGGCCATGCTGTTGGCGAGGCATATGCGTGGTGATTTGGAAGATTATCCGCCATTTTTCTGGAAATGAGGGTTTGGCAATGATGGTATTAATTACTTATGATGTAAGTGTAACTACCGATTCGGGAAAGAAGCGTCTTCGCAGAGTAGCGAAACAATGTGTAAATTATGGTCAACGTGTTCAAAACTCAGTTTTCGAATGTTTACTTGACCCAGCGCAGTTTGCAGAGTTAAAACATCGCCTGGAAAGTATAATTAATCATGAGACGGATAGCCTGCGATATTATTTCTTAGGAAGCAACTGGAAAAATCGCGTGGAACATGTGGGTGCGAAATCAGGATATGATCCAGAAGGCGTTCTGATGATCTAATGCGAACCCTAAGTGCTCATCGTTTTCCGGGAGTATTCGCAGGCTAGAATGTACAAGCCTTCTTGACGTTTTGTGTAAGAAAAGTCTTTTTTATAAACGATATAATTTTTAGGTTCGCGAAATCATGTGTTTTGACCCATGGTTTTCTTATATCCTACAACTGCCAGTCACGCCTTGCGTAGGCGTGTGGATTGAAACAGTCTGGAATATATCAACAAAACCATTCAAAGGGTCACGCCTTGCGTAGGCGTGTGGATTGAAACTTCGTTGAAATAGACTTTGTAAAAATGCATTCCTCGGTCACGCCTTGCGTAGGCGTGTGGATTGAAACACGAAAAATTATACGAGGTGAAATATGGATTATATTGTCACGCCTTGCGTAGGCGTGTGGATTGAAACAATCAAGAATAATTCAGAGTCTAATTTTTCAAACGTCACGCCTTGCGTAGGCGTGTGGATTGAAACCCTCAGTATCCAGGGAGAATGCATTTAACCCTTGTCACGCCTTGCGTAGGCGTGTGGATTGAAACAAACTCTTGGGGAGCTGATTTATTTGTTAGTCTGCGTCACGCCTTGCGTAGGCGTGTGGATTGAAACGACGGCAGTAAGATGATTATTAATGTGGTATTAGATGTCACGCCTTGCGTAGGCGTGTGGATTGAAACAGATTATTAGAGCGTAAGGGAGGGGTGAGTATTGTCACGCCTTGCGTAGGCGTGTGGATTGAAACCCCCGAAGGTGCAATGATGGAAACAATGTTAGTCGGGTCACGCCTTGCGTAGGCGTGTGGATTGAAACTCCCCTGCGCCGTTGGCTGTCCACATGGAGTGTTAGTCACGCCTTGCATGGATATGCAGATCAAAACTAAGGTAGAATCTCAGTCCCCGTCTTCAAATATTTGGCGTTTGTCCAAAGCAGTTAGAGTCTAAGAATAAGAAGGAATAGGAACATACTATATGGAATGATTAAAGAGGCAAAGAGCTTTGTGAGTACCGTTATCTTGCCAGAAACTTATAAAGTTGAGGGATCATAATGATATTTGTGAAACATACTCCTAATTATGCAGGGGTGGCTATATATGGTGACTGCTTAGATTTTGAAGATCTTTATAATGCATTGCATGACGTTGTTGGTAAGGAGAATGAATATATCGCCTACCAGGGTGTACGTATTAGAGTGCTAGGATTCTGTTATGAGCTGCGCCATGCTTTAATGGGGAATCGGGAATTTGAATTTGTTGACAATGGTATGGATGAAAATCGGATGAAAGAGTTAGCAATGATTACGCCTAAGAAAAATATATATGTAGGCACTCATGTTTTATGGCCGGAAATATTGTTTGTTATTATGTGTCTGAGTGATTTTATTTTGTTACGCCAAAAAAAAATCAAGTATCCAGAGTGGGATACGAATACTGCTGCGGTTCATAAGTTCCAGGCGGCGGTTGCAGAGTGTCTGAAGCAAGTAGTAACGGAGACTTCCTATAAACGTATACTGAATATGATAAGTCATGATTATACATGGTTTTACGGATATACAATTCAATATATTGATATTTTGAATGGCAGATTTCTGACGATGAATAAGGAAAAGCGCTTAAAAAGTATTGCGACCATAGCAAAGAGAATTGCAGAGCCAAGCGATGAATATAGAGCGGTTAGAGAGGAAGTTTTGGAAGAAGCTCTAAAATATAATTGTCCTGCAGATGAGATTCAATATGACTGGGACTATCCTGAAAACATCCAGTGGTGAGTATGGATGAACAGGAGACGATTCTGTCTAAAAGTGTTATACTATTATTTTGATTATCAAGGGATAATGAGGGGAAACATTCCTATGATATTGACATATGAGATGATTTAATGTTTGAAAGTGTAAAATAGGGAGATTGGTGTGGTATGGTGAAAATTCGTTTAGCTTCTCAGATAACAACGGATTCGGTTGTAGATGGAAAAGGATTGAGAACGGTGATCTGGTGTCAAGGCTGTACTCATCATTGCCAGGGATGTCACAATCTTGATACCCAGGATTTGGAGGGTGGTTTTGAACAGGAAATTGATGATGTGGTACAGGCTGTTCTAGCGGTAAAACTGCAGTCCGGGGTAACATTCTCAGGTGGTGAGCCAATGCTGCAGCCCGTTGCTTGTAGTGCTATTGCTGAGCAATTGAAAAGTAAAGGCGTTAATATTTGGTGCTATACTGGTTTCACTTTTGAAGAATTAATTAAGAAATCGGATTGCCTGGAATTTTTACAATACATTGATGTATTAATTGATGGCAAATTTGAATTAGCATTGAAAAGTTATGATTTATTATTCAAGGGTTCTGCTAATCAGCGTATTATTGATGTACCTGAGAGCCTAAAACAAAAAAAAGTGATATTGTATCAACCCTTGCCTTAAATAAAGAGATCATTGCTAAGCAAAAAAAATAATATAACCGGTCTAACCCCCTATA
>DJJR01000064.1:5265-18321 GCA_002434245.1 Pelosinus fermentans | reverse complement strand
TTGGTTAATCAACACTCGTGGTGGAAAACAAATCATTTTATCCGGCAGGGAGTTCGCCATTCTGGAGTATATGCTTCACAACAAAGGTATCATTCTATCTCGGGATAAAATTGAGCAACACATCTGGAGCTACGATTTCGAAGGTGCTTCCAATGTGGTTAATGTATATATTCGTTATTTGCGTCAGAAAATTGATGACGGCTTTGAGCAAAAGTTAATTCATACCGTACGCGGATCAGGTTATGTTCTGCAAGAGAACTCATGAAACCACTGTCAATAAAAACTAAAATCACGGTTTGGTATACGGGGCTGATTGTTTTAATTCTCTGTATTATCTTAGGCATTCTCGCATTTAGCACCGATAGAGTTCTGGTTTTTGAATTGCAGCGTGAGCTGGAGGATGAAGTCTATGATATCGTTGAAGACATTCAGTATGTAGATGGAACCTTCGACTTCCAAAAATTAAAATATTTTGATGACGGTATCAGTATCTCTATTTATAATAAGGAGCAAATTCAAATTAAAGGATTATTACCATCTGGATTTTCTTCATCTGTGCCATTGTACAACAACCAGATCCAAACCATTCAATCAGGTGAAGTCCATTGGCTGGTCTATGACCTTTATGTCAGTACCAACTGGCCGGAAGCTTTATGGATCCGGGGAGTCGTCTCCCTTAATGCAAGTTATGAAACACGCACTTATATTTTATTAGTTTGCGTAATTTTATTTCCGTTTCTAGCCCTATTAGCTGCTTTTGGCGGCTGGCTGATTACCCAAAAAGCGTTTCAACCAGTCAGCCTGATCAGAAAAACTGCAGCAGATATTGAGAGTAGCGGCGACCTGTCCAAGCGCATCCAGCTAAGCGGCAGCAAAGACGAAATTGATGACCTAGCACAAACCTTTGACCATATGCTGGATCAGTTAGAGCTCTCTTTTCAAAAAGAACGTCAGTTTACCTCTGATGCTTCTCACGAACTCAGAACGCCACTTTCTGTTATCCTGGCCCACACGGAATATGGACTGATCCAGAGAGACAACCCCGTCGAAACAGTCGACGCCCTGCAGGTGATTCAACAGCAAACGAAAAAAATGATGGCTTTAGTCTCTTCCTTGCTGTTACTCGCCCGTACAGATCATCAATCGGCGCAGCTTGATTTTGAGACCGTCAATCTGAGTGAAATAGCTAATATGGTCATTGATGAACTCACGCTAACTGCTCAATCAAAGAATATCACCATCCATACCGCAATTGAGGACAACCTTATCATTGTTGCCGACCAAACCTCGATCATGCGTCTATTATTAAATTTATTACAAAATGCCATACGCTACGGGCGGCAAAATGGCTGGATTAAAGTTGAGCTCCACCAACTCAAAGAAGACGTACTCGGCAGCATTGAAGATAATGGCATTGGCATTGCCTCTGATAACCTGCCTCAAATTTGGAACAGGTTTTATCAGGTTGATCCCTCCCGAAAAAGCGTGGAAGATACCGGCGCAGGGCTCGGTCTTTCTATCGTTAAATGGATTATCGAAAGTCATGGCGGCCAAATTTCTGTGGAAAGCCTCCCGGGGCAGGGTACACTATTTCGCTTCTCACTGCCTAACCGGCCCAGACATCACACAGACAGCAATATGTGAAACCAAAGGTAGATTTAAAATTATCATCGAATACTCTATTCTGTATTTGCACTATGTTAAAAAAGTAGTTTTAACATAGTGCATTCTCTTACATTACTAATTTTCCCAAATTACATGAACACAAATTCCGAAAACGAATTTATTCTCTTTATGCTTGTTATCGCAATAAGCCCAAATTTCCCGTTAGTTTATTTACTTTTTTCTTCGGGCCGTACAAGCAAATACCTAAATAGTAGATGTCCGAACTTGGCAAACAGGAAAGCGTTCTAATATAGTCTTCATACTCCAAGCATTTTTGAGCAACCTCACTGAAATCTATAACAGTTATCTCCGAATGAGACCTGTCAAACATTAAATCCCGAACATCTTTAATCTGCTGTCTACTACCACCTAAAACAGGAATTGTTTGAGCAGTGATTCCAATATGTATGTTGCCATTAGCATCTTGTATATCGCATCCTACAATGTCCTGCTGAAACATATTACTCAGACTGATTCCCATCACTGCAGCGGCATTAGCTACTAGTCCGATCGGAAGTTCTTTATTGATAACCATGACGATCTTCATTGTATTCCTCCCTTCTTTCCATTTATTTTAGCAAACTAGGCCCACTATGTATTGTAAAAAATTGACGTAAGAATAGCAGCCTGCCTTCCTATTGCAGATGGCAAACTGCTATTTCTTACTAGCTTATTGATTTTAAAACCGCATTCATGCTGTCCTCTACTATACTCAGTATCAATTTACATGGGATAAAATGATACTGAGATGTTGTATAGACAAATTCTTCAATCTTAATCACTGATTCTGGGCGTAAGATCAACTAATCGTAATCTCCTTTGCTTGATTACAGCAAAGCACTTTATTCTGTCCGTTTAGTTTTGTTTGTATTTTAACTTCGTCTCCCCATAAACTGGCAATATACTTTATTGCCTCTTTCGCATACTCCAGCTCAAGCTCCCGCCCGTCAAAATCATGTTCCAGAATCAAAGTGCCCTTTTCTACATCCATAGGTTTTATGGCGGGAATACCGCCCATTCCCACCGAATTAGCCAACTGATCGCGTATCGCCTTCCATCCGGCATCATCCGCAACTTCAGCAACGACAACGCAGTCATCTTCCACTGCATAGGCAAATAAGTTCATTTCCTGACATAATTCCTGGTTCAGGTAACGCCTTAGAAAAGACTGATCCCGTTCTTCTGCCCGAATTTCCATGATTTTTTCTCGCCCCAGGGTTTTATCAAGATGCTCAAATAACTTAAATCCAATAAAGTAAGGATTTAGCTGATGTTGATGAGGCCGTATCACCATATTATGCCGCTGCAAAAACTCCAGGTACAAATTCTGCGGAAGCTCCAGCTGTTTTAAAATCTGATAGTGCCAATAGCTGGCCCAGCCCTCATTCATGATTTTGGTTTCGATTTGGGGAATAAAGTACACACTTTCCTCATGCACGATATTCACCAGATCCCGCTCCCAGTCAGTCAATCTTCCTTTCTCGCCCAGGAAGGCCAATAGATCATTTTTTATCCTTACAGGTACAGCTTCATCCTTCTCCTGTTCCAACTCCTTGCGGGAATATGGCTTACCTGACCCATTGCGGGTTACCTGAAATTTTAAGCCATGAGCAGCGTCCAGGATACGTTCTACTTTTTCCGGTCCGATACTCGGGTCCTGAACATAGGAACGCACCCGGTCTGCATGAGCTTTAAACATCTCAATTGTCAGATCCGCCCTGGTATCCCTTTTAAACAGACGGTTATTTTTAAAAAAATCATTATGCCCATAAACGTGAGCCATGGTCAGAATCTGCAGCAGCAGGGTATTGTCCCGCATAAGATAAGCCAGGCAAGGATCAGAATTAATCACCATTTCATAGGGCAGTCCACTCAGATTATATTGATAAAATGTTTTTTGCCGTTCATAGGTTTTGCCAAAGCTCCAGTGGGGGTAATGGGATGGCATGCCAGCATAAGCTTCATAGCAAAGCATATCTTCATAGTTGCATATTTCAAAATGCTGTTCGTAGCAATCCAGAGAAAACTCCCGAACTAGCTGTTCAATTTTTTCGTTCCACGCCGCAAGGTTAGCCAGTGAATCTTCAGCCATCAGCCTCTCCTCCTGCTACGTCTTTTTCTAATATTCTTTTTAATACCGGCCACACATCATCCTTAGTCATCATGGTCGCAGCAATAAAGTTATCTGCTCGTATTTGCTTTTCGTAATCCCGCCTGATTGTACTGTCCCAATTTGTTCCTACCTCGCCATAGCCGAATAGCCTGCATACCCCGCATAATTCCCTGGCCAGTTCTATTGCTTTAGGAGTATCATTGCTCCAATTATCACCATCGGAACAATGAAAAGCGTAAATATTCCACAAGGCGGGGCTGTAGCGCTGCTCAATAATTTCCAGCGCTTTTGCATAGCCGCTGCTAATATATGTGCCGCCTGACTCACCCTTGTGAAAAAACTCGTCTTCACTTACTTCCGTAGCATCCGTAGTATGAGCGACAAATGCGACTTCTACATGCTCATACTTATAGCGGACAAATTGGTAAAGCAGGAAGAAAAAGCTGCGGGCCAGGTATTTGCGGGTCTGATCCATGGAACCTGATGTGTCCATGATACAAATGACTATCGCATTGGAGTTTTGATCCTTGTCTTGTTTCACCCGAAAATAGCGCAAATCATCTTCCCGGAAAGGAACCCGATCCAGCGGAGGTTCCTTGCTGTTCTCGGTAACAATTAAGTCAGCGCTGCGTGAAGCAGTCTGCTCACGCTTGAGTTTCTCAATAACACTTCGTTTTTTTGCCAGCCGCAGGGGAATACCTTTTTTTTGAAATCCAGAACGTTTATAATGGCGCTCTGTTTCTACTTGTGAAAACTTCTTGCGTTCAAGATCAGGGAGATGTAAGTCTTCAAACATATAGTGAATCAGCTCGTCCAGCGTAATCTCCGTTTCGTAAATATCTTCCCCTGGCTCACTGCCTGCCTGACCATTGCCTTTTTCCTGCCCCGGCTGGTTCCCTCTGCCAATTACCTGTCCACGCTGTTCCCCGCCACTGCCGGATTGGGTGCCGCCTTGATTAGTTCCATAAATAAACTGATATTCTTTGATTCCTTTGACAGGTATTTTAATCTTTTTGTTTCCGCTCTGGCCAATGATGCTTTCTTCGGCAACAATTCCACCAATATTTTTCTTTATCGCATCCTCAACCAGCTGGCGGTGCCGTTTACGATCCCATTGGGAACGGTCGGTGCCGCCTGTACTTGTGTCTTTAAAAATTGCCACAGCCATTCCACCTTCCGCATCCTTACTAACAATGAGTCGTCAGTCCTTCCAGAGATTGTTAGCCGCATATTTTAGAATAACATTGCAGCAATGGCTGCAATAACCATTCCGTGTCATTTCCTCAACCATGGCATTATACTTGCCATCTTGCTCTTTGTCACGGACTTTTGTCTTGGTAACTACCCGGGAAAGCTCTCTAACCGATGCCGTCAGTTTTTTCTCAACTGCTTCTTTAAGGGGTTCATAACTTGTATATTCCATCTTAGCGCCGCTGCGCAGCAAGGAAAACATATAAGAAGTGACATCTTGACGAAAACCCAGAGCAGCTGTACCTGTTATGCCAATCTGTTCTTCGATGGACTGCAGGAACTTGACATCCGGTTCCAGCTCTTCTCCAGTGTTGCGATCCTTAATCTTTACCGAATTCACAAAGGCTTCAGAGTGATCAAGGTAGTTGTTAAACAGGCTCTCAGCCTGTTCTTGATAACCATGAATGAATGCCCTGGTTACTTCTTTTTCCAGCAGCTTATTGTATTCTTTTTTGATCGTATCCTGTAATAATCCCAGGTAGCGTTTTTTCTCATCCTCCGCAATGACCATCTCTTTAACGGCTTTAACCAAAGTATCCAATACCGCGAGGGGATTAATGCAGTTATGATCCGATTCCGATAGAGCCGTATCAATCGCTTTCATGATAAAGCGGGTCGAAATACCACTCATGCCTTCGCGCTGCACCTCTTCTTTCAGCTCCATGATATCAACTTTTTTGGCAGCCCCCCGCTCGACAATTTCCTCGCCGTTGTAAATCTTGAGCTTGGTCAGGGGATCCACTTTGTTCGTCGGTGCCAGCCGGCTCATGATGGCAAACATGGAAGCTACTTCAATGGTATGAGGTGCAATATGAGAGTCAAAGGAACTGTTCTTAAGCATTTTCTGATAAATTTTGACTTCCTCATCCAACTCCAGACAATAGGGTACTTCCACCTTGACAATCCGGTCAAGAATAGCCTCATTGGTATGATCAGACTTAAACTTGTTCCACTCTGCTTCATTGGAATGAGCTAAAATAATCCCATCGAAATAAATCATGGATCCTTTGCCTGGTGATGGGATTGATTTTTCCTGAGTAGCCGTAATCATGGTATGCAAGTATTCAACATCATTTTTAAAAACTTCAATAAACTCCACAATCCCCCGATTGCCTACATTAAATGCACCATTCAGGGCCAATACCCTGGGATCATCTTCAGGGTACATGTCCATCTTAGAAATATCAACCGAACCCGACAAAACGGAAGTGTCCTGATTATTAGGATCAACCGGTGGAACTACTCCCACTCCCTTGCGGGAACGGATGGAAAATTCCGATACGGCAACTGGAAATCGCTCAAATTCTCCCTGATATTCATTTTTTAAGCGATAGCGGCAGACAGGACATAAATCCCCTTCTATCTTCACCCCGAGAATATCCTCAAACCGCGGTCTCAAATGTTTCGGTATGAGGTGCAATGGTTCTTCCCGCATGGGGCAGTCTTTGATCACATAAATCGGCGGACTCATTTCCAGCGCTTTTTTAAGTGCTTCCATAAGGGATGATTTACCTGCTCCTACGGGACCTACCAAATACAAGACCTGACGGGCTTCCTCGCCTTTCATCGCGGCCGAATGAAAATATCGCATAATTTTCATGATGCTCTTGTCAATCCCGTAAAAGTCATTTTCAAAGAATTTGTACCTGCGTAAGGTATCATTGCCATAAAGACGCTTGAGCCGCGGATTTTCCTCCGTTTTAACAATTTCCATACCGGAAGCTGATAAAAGCTCATACATACGTTGATGAGTCAGCATGGCAACTTTAGGGTTTTCCTTCACAATAGCTAGATAATCAAGAAGTGTACCGGAAAAATGGTGATGCCTCCTGGTCTCGCGGTCAGTTTCAATCAAGCTGGAAAAATCAAAGTTGCTCATACTCGGCCTCCTTAATAATGTAATTATACTATTCCAAAGTGGTGATGCATTGTATTAGAATATCCGAAATCATCCACTGTTAACCTTTCTGCAAATCCCTATTATGTTATCAGCGTAACTGTATACTACACCTCCCTCCCCATGGACACTTGTCCTTCTTGAGGATAAGTATATCAAAATTATGTAAACCTGTCTAAAGGATCTTTGTGGAAATTTTTAAAGCCTACAGGTTAACTCAACCATAGCAGGTTGCCTGAATATCTCTTAAATGATGAAAAGGTTACAGACAAAATGAAATAGCCTCAGTCCGCTGAAAGTTCGGACCAAGGCTGCTTAGATTACTTTATTTTTTATACTATCGCCTTGACAGGGATAGTGTCACTCTTTAAGTTCAACTCGCTTAATTTCTCCAACTACAAACAAATAACAGAAAATAGCAACAAGACAATGTACAGCAATATAAACTAGAGCACCATTGAATGATCCTGTTATTTTTATAATATAACCAATTGCAATAGGGGTAATGATGCTGGTAAGATTGCCAAATATGTTTAATACAGCGCCACTCACACCCACAATTGCTTTTGGCGCAGTATCGGAATTTACCGTCCAGCCAAGCTGACCCAGACCTTTACCGAAGAAGGCTACAGACATAACAGCGATGACGATCCACTCCGTGTCCACATAATTACAGGCGATTATCGTGGTTCCTAATAACATTCCCACTATAATCGGTATTTTCCTGGCAATCGTAAGGGAATACCCTTTTTTGAGCAAGAAATCAGATAACATTCCACCCAATATTCCGCCCACAAAACCAAATATTGCGGGTACAGATGCCGCAAAGCCGGCTTTGAGAATCGTCATTCCACGAGCCTGCACCAGATACACTGGAAACCAGGTAATAAAGAAATATATCGTAGCGTTAATGCAGTATTGGGCAATATAGATTCCTAGCATCATACGATTTCTAAGCAGTTGCTTAACATATTTCATGTTAGGTCCATCTTGCTTAGCGCCATCCTTCTTTCCTTGATCCATATCGACCAAGCCGCCGCCTTCTGTAATATATTGAATCTCAGCTTCATTGGCCATCGGATGATCTTTGGGATTATGGATAAGCTTATTCCAAACCAGTGTGAAGAGCATTCCTAAAGCTCCCATAACCACAAAGACATAATGCCAGCCAAATGTAAATACAAGCCATCCCATCAACGGCCCAAACAATACGGTGGCAGCAGCTTGACCAGAACTAAAAATGGCTGCTGCAGTACCCCGCTCTGAGGCCGGGAACCAAGCCGCGACAATTCGACTATTTGCCGGAAATGAAGGTGCTTCAGAAGCACCAACCATGAATCGTAACGCAAATAACGTAGCAATTGCAGTAAATCCAGTTAGAAAACCAACGAAACCTTGAAATAATGTAAATAAAGACCAAAAGAAAATACTAGCTGCATACACTTTTCTCGAACCAAATCGATCTAATAAATATCCTCCCGGTAACTGACAAAGAACATAAGCCCAACCAAAGGCAGAAAAGATATAACCCATCGCTACAGAATCCATATGCAAGTCTTTGGCGATCTCTGGGCCGGCCAGTGCAATCGTAGCACGATCGGCGTAATTGATGATAGTAACAATAAATAATATGGCTACGACGATCCAGCGAACATTCGTCTTCTTTGCTGTAGAAGGAGTTATTTTGGGTGTAACATGATTCATAGTATCCATAATTTCACCTGGTAGATTTGCTAACCTACAACTCTACGCTATCCTTTCTCTATATAGTAATTTTATTTATAGTTATACTCCCTAGTAAAGGAAGCTTGTAAGAACCTTTCCTGCAAACTCCCTCTATCAGACTACTTTAACTATTTAATAAACTTAACCTGACTACAAATCTCTTTAACGATTGGTACTTTCTTCTCGTTGAATAACACCTTATTGGTTTCAAAAAGATTATTTCCTTTGGTATCAATAGAAATAATGAGCGGACCAAATTCTTTTACTCTACAGACCCAAAGCGCCTCGGGCATGCCAAGTTCCAACCATTCCACTCTCTCGATTTCTTCCACTTCCGTCGCAGCCAGTACCGCACAGCCACCAGGGAACACTGCATGAACGGCTTTGTAAGTTTGACATCCTTCCACTGTATTCGGGCCCATACCGCCTTTGCCGACAATCAGCTTTACCCCTGTCTCGGCAATAAATTCTTTTTCGAACTTTTCCATCCGCATACTGGTGGTAGGTCCTATGGAAATCATTTTCCATCCATCGTCTTCTTTTACAACAATTGGTCCTGCATGGAAAATTGCTAATCCCGCCAGATCGACAGGTAATTTTTGACCTAATTCGACAAGACGACGGTGAGGCATATCACGACAGGTAACCAGGTATCCGTTTAGATACACAACGTCTCCCGCCGTTAGCTGCTCAAGTTCTTCATTCTGAATTGGTGTTGTTAAAATCTTTTTCACAGTGTTACCCCCCTGTGTGAAGTAATCTCATAAGTCATATCTTCATTGATTTGAATATTACCTTTTCTATGGGCCCAGCACCCGATAGATACCGCTACGCTAATGGTGGACGGATGGCGAGCTGCAGTTTCCATATGCACGCCCATAACAGAGTTTTTACCAGATAATCCTTGCGGTCCAAGGCCTAAGTCATTGAGACCTTTCTCCATCAACCGCTCCATTTCTGCCCCCCGCGAATTAGAGTGACGTACTCCAAGTGGACGAAATAGTGCCTTTTTTGAAAGTTCTGCCGCCACATCAATGGAGCCGCCAATCCCTATTCCTACCAATAATGGCGGGCAAGCGTTGATTCCATAAGATGTCATCACGTCAAAAACAAACTCCACAACACCTTCATATCCCGCTGCAGGCATCAACGTTTTACCCTGTCCTGGCAAACTACAGCCGCCGCCGGCCATGTATACTTCAATATTGATACCTTTCTCGTTAGGGATAATCTCCCAGTTTATCCAAGGGATGCGTTCACCTGTATTGGTACCTGTGTTTTTTTCTTCGAAGATTTGCACAGCATTATGACGCAGCGGTGCTTCCTTCGTGGCTTCCAGAGCCGCTGTCCGCAGAATATCTTGTACCTCTGCCAGCAAGGGAAATTGTGATCCGACCTTGACAAAATACTGGACAACTCCGGTATCCTGGCAGCATGGACGGTTCAGCTGATTAGCCAATTCCTGATTTTCAGTCATGGAATCATATACTACCTTTGCCAGATAGCTGTCTTCCTGTTCACGTAATTCTTTTAGCTTCGCTGTAACGTCGTCAGGCAGATGTTTCCCCATATAACTTGTAAACTTAGTCATAATCTCTGTCATCGCCTGAATCTTTGCTTCTTTGTTCATGTGATAACCTCCTCATGTTTCAAAAATCAATATTTTCTATATATTCAGGTATTATTGCATTTGATAGTATTGTAATATACAATACATAATAGGTCTAATACTAAAAAATCTATCAAAGTCATAGTCTATATCCTATAATCAAAGGAAGGAAAGGAGTATCATATGGAGTACCGCCAAATGAAATATGTCTTAAAAGTAGCGGAAGAACAAAGTTTTTCTCAGGCTGCTAAAAAATTATATATCGCCCAGCCCTCTTTAAGCCAATGCGTTCAAAGGCTGGAGAAGCAATTAGGTGTCTTATTGTTTGATCGGACAGCGACTCCCTTGCGGCTTACTTTTGCCGGAGAATTATATATTGAGACTGCAAAACGAATTTTAGATTTGAATGATCAAATAATTCAGCAAATGGATGACATCGCGGATTTAAAAAAAGGCCGCCTTACGATCGGAAGTTCTCCTTTTCGAAGTACGTATCTCCTGCCGCAAGTACTGCCTCTGTTTCAAAGACAATATCCAGGTATTGAAATTGTTTTAGCGGAAGGCACTACCGCAGAGTTAGAAGAATTTGCTTTAAATGGCATCACTGACTTTTCAATCGTACTCCTGCCAATAGCAGAGAATATTTTTGCTTATGAACCGATTTTGACAGAGGAACTTTTAATTGCTTTATCACCGCACCATCCCTTAAGCAAACAAAATAGAGGACGTAATTCAAACCAGCCGCCCTGGACAAATATAAACATTTCCGAGCTAAAGGATGTACCATTTATTCTAATGAAGCATGGACAAAGACTGCATCAGACTTTACTTGATCTTTGTGCACAAGCTGGATTTAAACCGAAGATTATTCTTGAAAGCCAAAGCATGGAAGCAGCACAAGCTTTAGTTGTAGCCGGACTCGGAGCCACTTTACTCCCTGATACATTGGTTAGACATAGGTATATGTCAGAACATCCCTGCTATTTTTCCATAAAGGAATCCATTAACACGAGAACCGCTGTTATCGCCTACCGAAAGGGAAAATACCTTTCTAAAGCAGCTCGTTTATTTATATCTTTGATGAAAGAAAGGAATCAATAACACTACTCTACCCTCTACTTCTGAATAGTATCTTACAAAAAAGTGCGTACTCGCCATGAATCGTACATTGGTGTATTATAAAAATATCGAAAATTTCAAGGAGGGTTAGCACTATGAAAAAAGAAATTAAAGTCTTTGATTATGCTAATGATATTCTGAAAGCAGTCGAAACAGGCGTTTTATTGACCACAAAGGCAGCTGACAAAGTGAACTCTATGACTATTTCTTGGGGTACGCTTGGAATTGAATGGGCAAAACCGATTTTCACAGTTTTCGTTAGAGAAAATCGGTTTACAAAACATCAACTTGAAAAAAATCCTGAATTCACAATAAATATACCCTATGGTTCTTTTGACAAAAAGATATTGGGGATTTGCGGGACAAAATCCGGTCATACAATTGATAAAATTAAAGAACTTAACTTGACCCTTGTAACACCTAATACTGTTTCTGTTCCTGCTATTAAGGAGCTTCCCTTAACACTTGAATGTAGGGTTATTTACAAACAAAAACAAGATGAACGTGAAATTACAGAAGAAAACAAGAACATCTGTTACCCACAGGATGTAGATAGTTCATTTCACGGTGCAAACAAGGATTTTCATACCGCTTATTATGGAGAGATTGTTAGCGCATATATTATCGAGTAGATCGCTTTAAGCGACATGGCGCCAGAGGCACGTAATGTAAGTGTTCAACTTTTGTTATGTCTATAGCCATATAAGTCTGATAAATGCACTTAAGAGTAATGCCATGCTGTCTATCTGTCAGCATGGCATTACTCTTATGCTTTTTGCCCAGTCCACATATATTTGATCCATTTTGTATCATTACCAGTCATGCGGTTTTCCCCTATTACTCTTACCGCCTTGTTGGCTCCCAAGACAATGCCTGCATGATAAATCGTATAGAATCAGAGAATCCTTGCCGATAGCTAACCGCCATACTCGCGGCTTCCCTTTCATTGTTTTTATCCGCCAGCCTGCTTAATGTGCGATGTAAATGTGGAGGCAACGCTGCACGCAGCTCGTCTTCATATTCTTTAGCGGCTATATCAGAAAAATAATAGTCGTTTGATACTTGCTGCATGGGAATATTTAGACTCACATCCTCCATAGAATCCAATGCACATTCAAAAAGGTTTTCTTTTTTCATGATAATCCTCTCCTTAGTATTTATAATGAACTCTTTCCATCTATAGGTTATACTTTTTAAGTCTTTAATTCTATTCTAGAATTATTTTAGACTTGAGTCAACTATTTTTATTCTATTTTGGAATAAAAATATATTATATATTGGATTGCTTGAGGTAAACCTGTAGAATAGGATTAGAAAATATTCTATTTTAGAATAGGTGGTTATTATGGATGTTGGTGCTCGTATTAAAGAATTGCGTAAAGCTAAAAAATTAACAACTCAAGAATTAGCGAAAATGACAAATATTTCTCAACCAGTTATTAGTCGATTAGAAACTAATAGCAGGGCTGCCGATGTTGATTTAATTAAATCCATCTGCACCGCATTAGGAATATCTTTAACTGATTTCTTCGCCAGTGAAGCACAAACACTTGCCCCATCACTAAATCGTCTTCTTCTTGCTGCCGAAAAGCTTACAGAAGAAGAACGCGAACAACTAACAACTCTGATTAAGACCATGAAACCTTGATTTAGTCTTAATATAAAAGCCAATTCCCT